>CAYZEJ010000027.1:0-21409 GCA_964477545.1 uncultured Anaerolineaceae bacterium
CCGTCACGCAGGGGGCGCGGGGTCAGGAGGCGGACATCCCCAGATGTCCGTGACCAAGCGGTTAGCGATGGTCGCCACCAGGTGCCCCAGCACCGGCGAGCACTGGCTGACTGCTCGATGCGCCCAGCAACAACAGAGGCCACCAGTCTGAATTAGCGCCCCAGCGCTACTTCGAGATAGGAGAAGTTCATTGACATACCTCGTGCAGGGCGCTGCCCTAGCGCCCACCACGACCGGTTTGCTGTCATCCGGCCAGCTTCGCCGTCTGCTCGTCATCTTTTTCGCGATCGCACTTGCGATCACGATGATCGCGATCGAGGCACCGCAGCCGACGGAGGCTCGCGCCAGTCAGCGAAGCGAGGCGCAACGGGTCATAAAAAATGCGCAGAAGCACATCGGCGCGCGCTTCCGCATGGGCAGCACTGGTTTTCGCTACTTCGACTGCTCAGGACTCGTCTTTCGAGTCTACGAGGAGGCGAACCTGCTCAGGAAGATCGGTGGCACGCGTAAGCGAGCGGCCTCCTACTTCAGGTGGTTCAAGCAGCGCGGCCTGGCCTCGCGCAACAACCCGAAGCCGGGTGACGTGATCTGGTGGACGAAGTACGGCAAGATCATCCACATGGGACTGTATGTCGGTGGCGGCCGGGCGATCAGTGCGCTCATCAACCCATGGGGCGTCAAGAGACACAGCCTGGGCGGGGTCAGGGCCAAGGTGCTCGCCTTCGGCCACACAAGGCTTAGCCGCTAGAACCTAACGCACGAACCCGTCCCGACGCGGCCGGCGAAAGCTGGCCGCGTCTTTCTGTTCGGGGCGGATCCGAGCGCCAGTTGATGCCAGGTGCTGGCGCTACTCGACCTTGATCATCGAGTTGATGATCCGGAAGGGCTCTGGGCCGTCGAACCATTCGTACGGGCCATAGACCATCCCGATGAGCACGGCGCCGTCCTGCGTCACGCCCGCCCCGACGCGAACGTAGCCTGATCCGTAGTCGTACCAGCGCCACGCCCGACGATCCAGGCCCATGAAGTAGTTTTCGGTCGTCCCCGATTCCTCGTCGTAGACAGGTGAGCCCGGGAACCAATCGGCGAACGACGTGAGGGTCAGGTCCTCGATCTGTGCGGCGACGTCGTCGATCTCGCGCAGGCTGCCCGGAAGGCTGTACCTCGCGGCGTAAGCGCCATAGTTTCCGTCCGGGCTCTGATAGCCGTCGATCAGGCCGGGCAGCCGGTCTTCACGGCGCACCCAGTCGGTTGGCCGGCAGAAGGCCATCGTCAGGTCGCGCGCCATGAACGCGTCAAACTCGCCGAAGTCGGCTGTGCTTGCGGCCTCCGCCGCCAGCCGGCCGTTGACGTACAGCTCGACTCGGTAGCTGCCCGGAGGCAGGCAGTCGGGTGGCAGGACTCGGCCCGTGTACTGGGTGAGCTGGAACAGCCGGCCATCTGCTTCCACCCCGGGTGTCTCGGTCAGCGAGACCTCGGGGATCACCGCCCAGCCGTGACCGTCGGGATCGTTGTGGTACCACTGGGCGGAGATCGAGTCGCGCGCGGCGTCGTAGTTCTCCACCGACCCCTCCCATTGGAGCTCGGCCGGGAATATCTGGAGCGTGATGTTGGCGAACACCGCCGGTGAGCCCTGTGGCAGATCCGGTCGCTCCGCCGTCACGCGCCCGACAATCTGCTCCTTGAACGCGCGGATCTGATCCTCGTACCCCAGGCGCCCAGTCACGCGTTCAAGGTCCGCCTGGTAGCGGCGCACGATCTCGAGGTCTGTCAGGGCTCCGGCGAGCCACTGCTCCTCGATGAACGGCTCCTGGCGCAGCAGGCCCTTCGCGGGATCGAGGTAGATCGTCGCGATGACCGCATCCTGATAGGCCCCACGCGCCTCGTCGAACCGGCCTGCGGCACAGAGCGCCACGGCCAGGTTGTAGCGGTAGATCGGCTCTGTGGCGTCCAGCAGGATGGCACGACGGGTGTAATCGACGCTTTGGTTGAGCAGGCCGATGTTGGCCGACTGAACGCCCTCGGCGAAGGTGTAGAACCCGAGGGATCCGAGCGTCGGCGCATTCTCCAGGCCGAGCGACAGCGCCGTCTGAAGATCGGCCCGGGCGCGCGCCAGGGCCTCCGGCGGAGCGATGCTGGTGAAGCCCGAGCGCTGCGGACTGGAGCCGACGAAGATGACGCCCGCGCGCTCGGCGTATGCCCGAGCGAACGTTGGCCGGAGCTGGACGGCGCGCGAATAGTGCGCCTCGGCGGTCTGGTATCCGGCTGAGTCGTGAGCCGTCGCGTTGGCCACGCGCGCCTGCGCGTACTCCGTGGCCGCTTCGTCACGCGTCTCGTAGGGCGGCGAAATTGCCGTCTGTCCCATCCAGAGCAGCGCGACACCGAGCATGGCCAGGCCAACCGACAGGAACCCGACTCGCAACCACCGGCCCGCGACGGCGAGGGTCAGGCCGAACAGATAGAGCGCGACCGCGAGCATGGCCAGGATTGCGGTGTACCCCGCGGCCCGTTCGTCGAGCTTCGAGGCCTCCTCGTTGGCGGCGTCCTGGAGCGCGTTGAGGCGCAGGCTTTCCTGGCTCGCCACCGCGAAGTAGCGCTGGGGGAAGGTTGGGTCACCCTCGGGGCCGAACTCGGATTCCGGATCGAGGGCTGACTGCTTGAGCGTCGCCGCGGCGATCGTCTCCCAGCGCTGCTGCTCGAGGAGCAGGCCGTTGTGGCGCACAGGATCATTGGCGGCGTACAGGCTGGCGAGCAGCGCGTTGCCGGCCTGGGTGCGCTGCTCGACCCACCGCGCGAAGGTCTCGAGCTCGACCTGTGCCGTTTCGCGCGAGCTCTGGGCGCTGGCCAGGGCCTGGAGGGCCTGCTGCTCGGCTTCGTCGCGCCGATCCCCGGCTATCTGGGACGCGTCGGCCTGGAGGAAGCCTGTTACCGCGGCGGCTAGCGTGGCGAAGGCCATGATGACCGCCACTACGCCCGAAAGGCGGTCCTGGCGCGGCTCTGTCGCGGTCACAACCCGGTCGCGGTTCTCGGTCACGCGAGCAGCTCAACCAGGACGAACCCGAAGGTCCCGACAAGGACCAGCACGCCACCTGCCGCGAAGAACATCTGGCGGATCCGCGCTCGCCCTTCTGCCCGGGTGACCTGCGCGATTGTCAGGAAGAACAGTGCCGCCACGATGAGCGCGGCAACTCCGATGAGGCTGACCGAGCGAGCGTCGGCGCGCGCGGCCAGCTGCGAGGTCCGCTGGGTGCGCAGCTCGCGCAGCTCGACGTTTCCCTCGCCCAGGTTTGTCAGCACATACAGGACGTCGTAGGTGACAGTGCCGTCCTCGCCGAGAGTTGCGCCGGTCGCTGCCAGGAAGAAGGGCTGGACAACGCGTGCAAGGTCGAGTCGGGCCTGGGCCTGGAGATCGAGGACGTCCGCCGCGTCAGGGTTGCTCGCGCGCAGCGAGTCGGCCTGTGTCTTCAGCTCGCGCGCCGCAAGGGCATGCTCCTGGTACACGTTGACGAAGCGCAGATCCTGAGCCACGAGGCTCTCGAGATCACGCTCGATCTGCTGGCGGCGCGCCTGCTGCTGGACCGCGAGGCTTTCGTAGCGCGACGCATCGATCGAGGCGAGCGAAGCGCGCCACGCGACGACGGCAGAGAAGACCGAGGCGAAGCCGATGAGGATGGCCAGGATTGCCGCAGAGGCCTGCGGGTGGCGGAAAAGCGGTCCGAGACGTGACGTGGCAGGCGGCGGGGCAGGCGGCGGCGCTGTCGGCGACGGCAGCGGCGGAGAAGGCTGCCGCGACCCTTCGCCCGGCATATCCGCGGGAGACGGTGAGGCCGCGCTGTCCGGTGAGGGGTACTCCACGACGGCCGCGAGAATACCGCGCCCAACAACGAATATGGAGCGTCGTCGACCTCTGGAACGCGCCTTGACACCCAATGCGTGTCAAACGACAGGTGACGACGCCCGCCAAGGCCGTTCTGGCGGTCCAGGCGGTGCACCACGCGTCAAATGACGCGGGTTGAGTGTCAAAGGTCAGACGAGCTGCCTCCTAATGCAGTCGCCGCACGGCTCGGCTGACGTTTGACTCGTATTCCGTTTCAAGCGCGCACCCGTGGCCGGAATGGAGCCTCATCGGGCGCCCGTGTAGCATCCCGCCCTGATGGTCGTTACTTCGCAGCCGAGCGCTGTCGAGAGCCTGTACCGCGACGCCGAGCGTGACTTCGAGCGCTGGGAAGTCGTCAAGGACCTGGTCGACGAGTCGATCGACCTGGCTCTGAATTACCGCCAGAGCGGCCACCCGGGCGGGTCGCGATCCAAGGTCCATATGCTGCTGTCCCTGCTCTTGTCGGGCGGCATGCGCTGGGATCTGCTTCGGCCGTGGCGGCCGTTCGGCGATCGGTTCGTGCTGTCGGCCGGGCACACGGTCCCGCTGATCTACGCCACGCTGGCCGTTCTGAACGAGGCGTTTCGCGTCCGGTACGAGCGTGACAAAGACGAACGTTTCGCCTTCCCGGACGACGGCCGATGGGCACTTACCTGGGAGCAGTTGCTCAAGCTCCGGCGGCGGGGCGGCCTGCCCGGGCACGCCGAGATGGAAGGCAAGACTCTCTTCCTCAAGTTCAACACCGGCCCCTCGGGACACGGCATGCCACCCGCCGTCGGCGAGGCGCTCGCGCTGAAGCATGCTGGCGCGGAGGAGGTCAAAGTCTTCGTCTTTGAGGGCGAGGGCGGACTCACACCCGGCGGCGCCCATGAAGCGCGCCACACCGCGTGGGGCCTCGGCCTGAGCAACCTCGTCTTCATGATCGACTGGAACGACTTCGGCATCGACGAGCGCCCGCTGTCATCCGTGGTCTATGGCACGCCGGAGACGTGGTTCGCCGCCTACGGCTGGCGCATGACCGGCACGGAGCATGGCTCCGAGTGGGCTCCGGTCACCCGTGCGGTTCTCGACGCCGCCCGCGGGGTCAATCCCGATCACGTGCCCACTATGGCCTGGTTCAAGACGCGCAAGGGCCGCGGCTACGGCAAGTACGACTACAAGAGCCACGGCTCGCCGCACGCGGTGAACTCACCCGAGTTCTGGGCGGTGCGGCACCCGTTCATGGACAAGTACGGGCTGACGTACGACGGCGTCGACGAAGAGGTTCCAACCGACTCGGCACAGCGCGAGGCCCAGGCGCGAGTCAACTTCGAGACGGCGATGAGCGTCTTCCGGCGCGATCCGGAGCTGACCGACTGGCTGACTGACCGCCTGCTCGAGGTGGCGGCAAGCGTGCCGGACAGGGTTGATGGCTTCAACCTCAATGACAGCGGCGCGGTATTCCAGGACAGGCGCCTGTTCGACGCACGCACCTATCCGCCCGAGATCTGGAAGAAGCCCGGCGAGAAGCAGCCCAACCGCGCCGCCCTCGGCGCGTGGGGCTCATACGTGAACGCCTTCGCCAAGCAGGAGCATGGCCGCCCGCTGTTCATCGGCGCCTCGGCTGACCTCGCCGAATCGACCAACCTCGCCGGCTTCGGCAAGGACTTCGGGGACATGCCTGGGTGGGGTTGGTACGAGCGCGACTCGAACCCGCGCGGGACCGTCCTGCCGACGCAGATCACGGAGTTCGGCAATGCCGGCCTCGTTGCGGGCCTGGCGACGGTCAATGTGGCAAACGATCCATTCAACGAGTTCAACGGATTCTGGGGAACGTGCTCGACGTACGGCTCGTTCTCGTACCTGAAATACGGGCCGATGCGACTCTTCAGCCAGCTCGCCCAGGACTGCGAATTGAAGGTCGGCAAGGTTCTGTGGATTGCCGGGCACGCCGGCCCCGAGACGGCCGAGGACTCGCGCACCCACTTCGGCATCTTCGAGACCTACGTCACACAACTGTTCCCGGAAGGTCACGTCGTCGACCTGCACCCATGGGAGTACAACGAGGTGCCGGTGCTGCTCGCCGCGGCGCTGTCGACAGACGTGCCGATCGTGGCACTCCACGTAACCAGACCGGCAATCGAGATCCCCGACCGCGAGGCGCTGGGCATTCCGTCGCACTTCGAGGCGGCGCGTGGCGCGTACGTCATGCGCGAATTCCGTGAGGGCGCGCCGCGGGGTGGAACTGTGTTTGTCCAGGGCACTACGTCGACGGCGAACCTGGTCAAGGTTCTGCCCCAGCTCGACGAGCGCGGGCTCAACGTGAAGATCGTGGCCTGCATCTCACCGCAGCTGTTCAACATGCAGGATGCCGCGTATCGGGAGTCGGTTTCGTCGACGGCCGACCGATGGGACGGCATGGCGATAACCAACCGGGCCTTCAAGACCATGCACCACTGGGTGGAGGGACCGCTAGCGGCCGACTACTCCCTTTCTTCCGACTGGGACAACCGCTGGCGCACGGGCGGCACGGTCGACGAGGTCATCGATGAGGCGCACCTCGGACCGACGCACATCGTCGAGGGCATCCAGCGCTTCGTCGACGAGCGTCCGGCCCGGCTGGCGCGGCTGCGCGAGATAGCCGAGGCCGCCGCCAACCACTAAGAGTCAATTAGACTAGTTGTAGACTAGTCTGCATGAAGACGATCGGCTCCTACGAAGCGAAGACGCATCTGCCCCGACTGCTCGATGAGGTAGCGGCGGGCGAAACCATCACGATCACAAAACACGGCGTTCCAGTCGCAACTCTCGCGCCCGTACGGACCGAGCGGCGTTCCGCACGCTCGGCGGCCGACGAACTTCGAGCGTTCCGTGACAGGCATCCGCTCGACGGCATCAGGATCCGCGATCTGATCGAGG
The DNA here is from genome assembly GCA_964477545.1 of uncultured Anaerolineaceae bacterium. Taxonomy (GTDB): domain Bacteria; phylum Chloroflexota; class Limnocylindria; order Limnocylindrales; family CSP1-4; genus JALYGJ01. Next base: position 6,776 of record CAYZEJ010000027.1, read on the forward strand.
ACGGCCGGCGACGATGATCGTCGTCGACGCGTCGGTCGCGCTTGCCTGGTGCCTCAAGGACGAAGCGAGCGACTTCGCCGACGGCGTCCTCGAGCGAGTGACTATCGAAGGCGCAGCGGCGCCCGCTCACTGGCCGATCGAAGTTGCGAACGGGATCCGCAGCGCCGAGCGGAGAGGACGAATCGAAGAGGAAGAGATCGCAGACGTGAGCCGGCTGCTCGACCAACTCGGCATCGAAGTCGTGCCCGTTGAGCTGACGACTGCGATGTGGTCAGTCCTGGACCTTGCGCGTACGCACGATCTGAGCGCCTATGACGCCACGTACCTCGGTCTGGCACGGTTCCGGGGAGTTGCGCTGGCCACGCTCGACGATCGCCTCCGTCAGGCCTGCACCAGCGCCGGAGTTGAGCTCGTCCGCTAGCCCGCGACGATCAGGGCGACGCCTAGCACGACTACCACCGCTCCGGCCACACGCGCCGGGCCGACTTTTTCGCGGAGCAGCAGCGCGCCCAGCGCTACAGCGATAACGACGCTCACCTCGCGCACTGCAGCCACGCTCGCCGCGGGCGCCATTGTCAGGGCCACCAGCACGAGGCCGTAGGCCGCCACCGTTGCAATGCCGCTGGCGACCGTTGGCACGCTGAAGGCGCCGCGGATCCTCTCAACGCCGCCGCGCGAATAGATGAAAGCGAGGGACGCGATTGCCGGAATGATGAGGATCAGGAAGACGTAGGTGATCGGGTCGGCATAGCGGACGCCCTCCTTGTCGACCAGGGTGTATCCGGCTATGGACGCGGCAACGGCGAGCGCCAGCGCGACGTCCGACCACTTGGCCCCTCCGCGAAGGCCGCGGACGAGGATCACACCGACGCCAACGAGAGCCACGCCTGCCGCCTGCGGAATCGATGTGGCCACGCCGAGCGCGGCTACTGACACGATCAGGACGATCACCGGTGCCGTTCCACGTGCGATCGGATAGACGAGGGACATCTCGGCGCGGGCATAGGCCGTCGTGAGGAGCCAGAAGTAGACGAGCTCGAGTACCGACGATGCGACGATGAACGGCCACGCCTGCGGCTCCACGTGCCAACGGAGCAGGGCGATGGGTGCGGCCACGACGACACCCACAGCAATGGCCAGCGCCGTGACGGCCTGCGTGTCGCGCGCGCGGGCGATGACGAGATTCCAGAAGGCGTGGATGGCCGCCGCGCCGAGGACGATCGCGAGCACGGTCAGTGGCATCGATCGCCCTTCCCGCGCCGGAGGTCAGTGGTCAGGCGGACGTAGCGGCCGGGACCTTCGAGACGACCTCTTCGAAGCGCTCGAGCGCGCGCCGCAGGTTCTCCTGCGAGTTGGCGTAGCTGATGCGGATATTGTTCGGCGAAACCTGCCCGAATGCAGTGCCTGATAGGACGCACACGCCGCCCTCGTAGAGCAACTTGTCGGCCAGCTCGCTACCGGTCATACCCGTCCCGCTGATGTTCGGGAAGGCGTAGAACGCCCCCGCGGGCGTCCGACAGGTAACGCCTGGGATGCGGTTCAGTCCCTCGACGACGAGGTCGCGGCGAACACGGAACTCGGCAGCCATCGCATCGACCGAGTCCTGCGGCCCGGTCAATGCCTCGACGGCGGCGATCTGCTCGAAGCTGCTCGTGCACGACACGCTGTTGATGATCAGCTTGCTGTAAGCATCGACGAGGCTCGGCGGCACGATCGCGTAGCCCAGGCGCCAGCCGGTCATCGCGTAGGCCTTGGAGAAGCCATCGAGCACGATCGTCCGCTCGGCCATGTCGGGCAGCGCGGCGATGGAGTGCTGCTCGCCGTCGTAGACGAGGCGGCCGTAGATCTCGTCGGCCAGGACCATGATGTCGTTCTCGCGCGCGACATCGGCGATCGCTTCGATGTCCTCCCTGGTGAGCACACCGCCCGTCGGGTTGTGGGGCGAGTTGAAGATGATCAGGCGGGTCCGCGACGTGATGCGCCCGCGCAGCTCGTTCGGATCGAGCCGGAAGTCGTTCTCCTCGTGCAGCGGGAGCGCGACGGGCGTGCCGCCGGCATAGCGGGTCATCGACTCGTAGATCGGGAAGCCCGGGTCGGGGTAGATGACCTCGTCGCCCTCGTCGATCAGCGCCAGGAGCGCGTAGAACATGATCGGCTTGGCGCCGGGAGTGACAACCACGTTGGCAGCGTCGACCTGGAAGCCGCGGCGCAACGTGGAGTCTTTCGCGATCGCCTCGCGCAGCTTCGGCTGGCCGAGCGGCGGGCCGTAGTGCGTCCAGCCTTCGTCGAGCGCACGCTTGGCGGCCTCGCGTACGTGAACCGGTGTGTCGAAATCGGGCTCGCCGATCTCGAGGTGGATCACATCGTGGCCCTGTGCCTCCCAGGCTCGGGCACGCGCGGCGGCCTCGAAGGCGGTCTCAGTGCCGATCCCGACCATGCGCTTGGCGAGCTGCATCGCGCGCATGCTAGCAGCGGCTTGGTCGGCCGCCTATCGCACAGTAATGACGACCGACGCCTCCATCACGACTGGATCCCCGCGGCAATCGGGACCAACCAAGAAGTCCGAGTACGCCGTTACAAGCCATGTTCCGGCAGGCAGGCGCACTACCGGATCCGCGAGCCATTCGCGATAGAAATCCGCGTTCGGATCGTCGTCACTCCAGTGCGTGTGCTTCACGAACGGAACGACGTATGGCTCGCCTGCAGGCAAAGAAAGAGAAACACACGGCTGGATCATCGGCCCGGGCGGCATCGCCAGCGGGCCGTCGAGTTGCTCGATGGCGAACCCGCTCAGCAGCCCAGCGCCCCACAGTTCGACTGGCGGCCCCTCGTACAGCAGTTCTGCCTTGATGTCGATCGGTTCAGCGGCCGCGTATTGCCGCTTGTCGGACGTCAGTCCCAGCGTGAAGTATCCCCAATCGAACTCGACGAGCTCACCGCCGTGGCCTTCCTTGATCACCGTGAGATCGATGTCGTCTCGCGCGATCGGCTGGCGCATTTCGACGTGGACGACGCGGCGGCCGAGCGCCGTGAAGCACCCCAATCCAGGCTTCCAGGGCGACCGCTCGACGACCAACACGTATGGCTGCCGCAGTGAACCGCCGGTCTCGAGGTCTTGCCGCGACCAGAAGCTTAGGAACGTGTCGGATACGTCGGCTGCGCACGGGATCACCCAGTCGAACGTCAGCAGGTGCGGATCCAAGGGCGTCGTCGGTGATCCCGGCTCAGGCACAGAACATCCGCGCACCAGTCCGCTGTGATCCTGGAGCGAGACGGCAGCGTGGTTGTCGCTCGGCGGCAAGCCATCACAATCAAACGTCCGCGGCGTCGGCGTCGGCGTCCGCGTCGGCGTCGGCGCGATTTCCGGACTCTCGAGTGGCTCAGGTTCGATATCCCTGATGGAGGCCGCGATCAGGTCCGCCGGCAACGGCTGCTTCATGTCAAGATGGGTGGCGCGTCGTTCGAGCGGACTTGAACAACTGGCGACGTTTCGCTCGGCGATCAATTCGTAGCCGTCGCCGTGACGCCGGAAGGCGAAATGCGTCTCGGTCGCGCACGGACTGTCCTCCCACTCGACAAGCAGCCGCAATGAAGTGCCGTCCGTGTTGCTTACAACGATGGGCGGATCACCGACGCGCCCGAGTGGTGAGCCCCAGGTACACGACTCGATCAGCCCCGTCTCGTCATGCATGAGCATCCGCCACGTTGGCTCGTCGCCCGGGACACGAACAGCTGTCGGGCAATCGATGGGCGTGAGTGGCTGCGGCGACGCGGCCGGTGGCGACGAGGTGGGCGGACCCGGTTGGGTCGTTGGCTCAGGACTGGCGAGGGGTTGAGCCAGGTTCCCGTCATCGACGAGCGTCAGCCGACCGATGATCTCCCACTGCCAGCAGGGTGACCGTGCGTCTGGACAGCCGCTGCCCTCCAGACGCTTGGCGATGATGTAGGCGCCAGCTCGAGGCTCGGCAGATCCATTTGCCGCGTCGGGGTTCTCGGCGAATTCGAGATAGGCGTTGCTCTGGATCTCGAGCCAGTCGTCGGGGATCCTGTAGCCGTTCGGGTCGAGTCGAGCCGGATCTGGGGCGAGCCACGACGGGTTGCCGCAATAGCGGCCAGGCAGCCCGGGGATGTAGGTGCCCGGATCGGGTGGTGCGCAACTGATGGGAGCGACTATCCCGGTCAGCCACGCCGCTACGACGCGGACTTCGTCGAGTGTCATCGCCTCGAAATCCACGTACTGGATCTCGCTCAGGACCAAGGCCATCTCTTCGGGCGGGGTGTAGCCGAGGAGCTCGACGACACCATCCGAGTCGACCGAGACAGCCATCGTGCGCGCGATACCGGTCGGAGGTGACGGCAACAGCCAGGAAGTCCACGAACTCGCACCAATGGGGATCGCGGTGCCTTCGCCCGCAACGGTGGCGACCGGACGGGCGTGCAGGTCGATGGCCGAACCAGCAAGGTTTCCGACGTAGCAGAGATCCTCTTGGGAAGTTGGGCACAATGGCCCGCGACGTCCTTCGACAACGACCTCGCCAACGATCAGCAACGTCTGGCCGTTGAGCTCGGCGCTGGCCAAACGCGCGGCAAAGCTGCCGACGCCCATGGCCGTGATCGTCGAGGGCGGCGCGTCGAGGGGGCCTGGCGACGGACTGGGCCCGCCGGGCCCCAGCCGTGGGAGGGCAACGACGAGGACGAGCAGGATTGCCGCTGCCCCGCCGAGGCCGACGAGCGCCGGCAAGCGCCGGATCGGCACGGGGGCGGTGCCAGTGTCGATTTTGGTCCCCACGCTGACGACGAAGTCGCGGACAAACAAGTCCGACTGAACTCCCGGGCCGGTCGATCGCCGGCGGAGCTGTGCGCTCAAATCTGCGTCCGTCAACCGTCGCTGGTCGGTCAAGTTCGATCCAATTCGTGCTGTAGCGCGTTGCGTGCCCGATTCAGGCGCCACTTCACGGTTCCTGTCGGGATCCCGAGCCAAGCCGCGATCTCGCGAACGCCATAACCGTGCAGGTGGTGGAGCACCAGCAGGGCTCGCTGGTCGACGCTCAGTCGGCCGAAAGCCTCATCGAAGTCGGCCCCATCGAAGGACTGGACGGCCGCTCGGGTCTCCAGGACCTCGTCCAATCCGACCTCACGGACGCGACTTCGTCGACGAAGCGCGTCCCGACATTGGTTGATGAGAATCCGGCCGAGCCAGGCGTCGAAGCGCTCGACGTCACGGAGATCGCGGATCTTTCGCCACGCGGCAACGAACGCGTCCTGTGCGGCGTCGCGCGCGTCCGCCTCGTTGCCCAGAACGGCGAGCGCGGTGCGATACATGGGCTCCGCCCTGGCGGCGACGATCAAGTCGAAGGCCTCCCGATCTCCCGCGCGCACTCGGAGCAGGAGCTCGCGATCCATTCACTCCCTCGTTGCGTGCGCGGCGGCTTCTACTTGATTCGACGCTCGCGCCAGGCGATCGGTTGGCTCCTACATCGGAGTAGGGATCAGCGTACGACGATCACCAGGGACGCCTGCAGCGAAACGAGCGGACCTGCGCAGTCCGAACCGATGGCGAATTCCGAGTAAGCGGTAACAAGCCAGGTGCCGCCTGGAAGTCGCAGCTCGCTATCACTAAGCCAGTCACGATAGAAGCCTGCGTTGGGGTCGTCGTCGCTCCAAGCCGCGCTCTTCTCGTACGGCACGCGGAGCGGCTCCCGTCGCTGGAGCTCGTGGCGAAGACAGGGCTGGTCCCAACCGGGGCCCATTACCAGCGGCCCGTCCAATTGCTTGATCCCGAAGCCGTTAATCAGTGAGATGACGCCCCACAGCTCGACCAAAGGGTCCCCGCCGTCGTACTGCAGAACCGCGTCGATCTCGATCGGCTCGCCCGTGACGTACTCGACCTTGTCGGCGTTGATCATGAGATCGAAGATCCCGACGGCCGTCTTCGCCGTCGCGACCGCGCCTCTCCCCGAAGTCGCGAAGGTGATATCGGACGACGGGACGGGCTCCGACAGCTCGATCTCCAGCCCGAACCATCGCGCCACGTCGACGCATCCCGTGCCGGGCACGAAATCAGCGGCCGTCGAGACGACAAAACCAGGCGCGACGGTGCTCTGTCTGAAATCCAGCGCGAGCGACGGTGGTTGTGGACTGCAGGCGTTTGGGTCCTGGAAGAGCCAGAACACGTGGAGTAAGAACGTTTCACCACCAGGATTGGTGATCAGCGGGTTACCGTCGGCCGATCCCTGGTCGACGTCCGTATCCCGGCACGAAAGGATGAGGTTCGTGCTGTCCTGGATGTCGATCTCGGACCGGTCACAGCTGATGGTGCGAATCGACGTGGTTGGGACGGCGGTCCTCGATATCCAGACGTTGCGAGCGTCGACACTGCCGTTCAGCTGCAGGCGGATCGCATGGATCACTCGCGACTGGATGCAGAGGACTGTGCCGTTGCTATCTGTGCCGAGCGTCTTGCCGTCGGGACGCGGGCCGATCTCGAGACTGAGGCCCGTAGCGCCCGGCACAACCGTGAACGCGACGGCCGCAGCGCATGGTGTCCCGGGCCACTCGATCTGGAGTTCGGTCAACGTCCCGTTCGGATTTCGCACCACCGGGTCTTCGGCGACGCCCTCGCCTGTTGGCTCAACGGTGGCGCACGAGTCAACGAGGCCGGTCGGATCGATCACCAACGCGCCAAACTCAGCCGTTGGCTGCGTGCATTCGATGAGTGCGTCGCCGGGCGGAGGCGCGACATCGGGAGTCGGCGCGACGCCCTCAGTGCCGGACACCGACGCCTCTACAGAACTCGCAAGGATGACCCTCGTAAGGCTCATCGTCATCGTGTGCGCAGCGGGGTCATCGCAATCACCCTGCTCTCGCTCGCCCCGAAGTCGGTACGGACTGCCGCCCCAACCGAAAGTGAACGTCACGGAGGCGTCGCACGCGCTCCCGGTCCAGGAGATCTGGAGCTGGTCGTTGCTCGGAGAGGGGTTCTCCACGACAACCGACGGCCCGTCGAGAATCGTCCGCCAGATGGTGCAGTCATTAACGATGCCGGTCTCATCGATCACGCTCGCGGCTAATTCGCGGGGCGCGTCGGGTGATGGCACCAGAGGGCCGATGTGTCCGCATTGGAGGATTCGTGGTGCCGCAGAAGGCTCTTCCGGTTCCGCTGTGAATACGAGATCGACGTCAGCCGCGTCAATCGGCGTGTTGAGCCTGAGGCCAAACGAGTTTCGGACGAACGCGAGGCGGCACCCGTTGCTCACCTGCCGGATCTCCAACTCATGGGCACCATCCTTCGGTCGCAAATGAAGTTCATAGCGGCACAGAGACCCGCTCCAGGAGACACTCAGGTAGCGGCGGTCGCCCGCGAGGTTCTCGATCGTCGGCGGATCATCTGTATCCCCTTGAACCGCGCTCGCTATGCAGTTCTCAACAACGCCAATTTCGTCGTGAACAGTGACCTGCGTGTCCCCGGTACAGCCGAGCACTGGACGGGCGATATCTGGAGTCGGAACAGGCTCCGCGGGCGTCCGCGTCGGCGGCGACGGTGACGGTTCGATCGAGGCATCGGACACCCGACCGACGGCTTCCCATTGCCAGCACGGCGGATCGGCAGGACAGCCACCGCCCTCCAGGCGCTTGGCAAGGGCATACACGGCGCGTTGCGGATCAAGCTGCATCACGTCGATGGGCGGACGTTGAGGGTCGGCGGCATAGTCGTAGTAGGCGCTGCCCTGAAGCCGAATGCCAGTTCCAAACCGCGCGTTGAGATCGTCGACTAGCCATGCATCCCGGCAGTGGCGGCTTGGCAGCCCAGCGATCCATGTTCCATCGTCTGTCGGGCAAGGGTGGATGGGAATGCCCGTCAGCCAGCCGTCGACGAGAACGACCTCGTCGAGCGGAACCGATTCCACATCCTTCTGGTTTGCCTCGGCGACAGTCATGGGATCCGCGCCATTTGCTGGATCAACGCGTCCCAGGAATTCGATCGTGCCATCCGAGTCGACTGACAGAACGAGCGTGCCGGTGACGGGGCCGCTCGGCAGATGCCACCAAGTCCACATCTCGTCTGACTTTGGCACTCCTGGCTGGCGCTCGTCGGTCGCGAGCCAGCGTGAAACGACATCTACTGAAGGATCAGTGCCTTCGAGGCGGCCCATCAGACACGACTCCCCCGGCGGCACGTGGCAATCGATGCCGACACTATCGGGACGAGCCCCGATCGTGCCGTCGACGAGCACCGTCGAGGAGCGAAGGCGGCCGGTCAGTACCTCGACGGCAAACTCCTGTGCGCTGATGATCTCGGGGCGGATCGGCCCGGAGGCCGCCGCCGTGTCGGTGGGTACAACGGGCGGCTCGCTCGCCGAAGGGCCGGGAACGAAACTCGGCAAGGCGACGACGAGGACGAGGAGAATCGCCACGAGCCCGGCGAGACCGGCGAACGCAGGGCCGCGCGATGTGGCCACGGGTACGGGGCGCGTATCGATCGCCGCGTTGATGCTCGGCAACAGCTCGCGACGGGCCCAATCATGTGAGTGCCTGACGCGGTCCGCCCGCCGCTGGAGACCGGCCGTCAGCTCTTCGTCGTCGCGTCGCTGATCAGTCACGACTGCAGCTCTCGGCGAAGCGCGTTTCGCGCTCGGTTGAGCCGCCACTTGACCGTCCCTGACGGGACGCCCAGCCAAGCGCCTATCTCGCGCACGCCGTAGCCGTGCAGGTGATGAAGGACGAGCATCGCGCGCTGGTCGACCGTTAGACGGCTGAACGCATCATCGAAGTCGGAGGAGGAGTCGCCTGTGGGCGCACCGGGAACGAAATGTCGGTCGATCTGATCGCTCGTTTCGTCGACCGCAACCTCACGCACACGCCGCCGGCGTCGCAGAGACATGCGGCATTCGTTGATCAGGATCCGGCCGAGCCAGGCATCGAACCGCTCGATGTCGCGCAGGCTGGACATGTGCCGCCAAGAGGCGATGAAGGCCTCCTGGGTGGCATCACGAGCGTCGGCCTCGTTACCGAGGATGGCCAGCGCAGTGCGGAACATCGGTTCGCCCTTGGCCAGCACGATCAACTCGAAAGCCTCCCGATCCCCGGCGCGCGCTCGATCAAGGAGCTCGCGATCCATCCAGTCCCTCGATGCGTGGCCCGGTTCTCGAAGTATTGATGCTGCGCGAGGCCGATCGGTTGGCCGATCAGAGCGTAGTGCGAGAATCCGCAGATGGCGCGCTATTTCGGGATCGATGAGGCAAACGCGGTGCTGGTCGATGCTCGGCCCGTGCTCGAGCAGCTGCGCGACGACCGCGAGCGGGTGGCCGAGGTCCAGGCCGGCCTCCAGCGCGACCGCGAGAACAACGGCAGTGCGGAGCACGCTGAGCAGCTCGCCGAGCGAGAGCAGGAGCTACGAGAGATCGTCCGGCGGATGCAGCGGGACGTCGCTCAGATCGACGAGTGGGGCATCACCCTGCGTGAGATCGGCACTGGGTTGATCGACTTCCCCGCACTGGCGAACGGGCGGCCGATCTGGCTGTGCTGGCGCCTCGGCGAGGGCGATATCGAGTGGTGGCACGAGGCGAACGTGGGTTTCGACCAGCGCCAGCCGCTCTCGGAGCTGACCTAGGCGAGATCGCGGCCACCTTGTGCGTGCCGATGTTCGCCAGGCTGACATACGGCGGCAAAGACTGCCCTAAAGGCGAGCCGACTTCGGCGACGTGCGTTAAGACTGGACTTCCCGAGCATGGCGCGAGTGCCAACTAGGGGCGCGTCGCTGCCTCCGTCGGGGGGTTAAGGCTTTCATAGCCCCGATATGTCAGTGTGACGAACATTCTCGAACTCAAGGCGCACGGGCTACGTCTGGTATTCGTCCTCGGGCGGAGGGCGGAAACGGCCGCGCGAGATCCACTTGAAGAGCCGGTAGGTGTCCTTCTTGTGTGAGTACATGTAGCCGATCGCAACGAGGATCACGAAGTTGCCGAGCGCGGCCGAGCCGGCCACGATGTAGCCCAGCTGCTGGCCGATCTCGCCCTTGATCGACAGCGCCGGGATCGTTATTCCGAACAGGCCGAGGCGGAAGAACGGCAGCCGCGGCGCGACATCCGCTCGGACGGTCGAGGTCTCGAGCGCGGTGCTACCGGACGTGCCGCCGATCACGAACACGTGCTGGCCGACGAGCGCGGCAGCACCCTCGGCGCGCGGCGCCGGTAGGTTCGTGACGTCCAACTGGCGCCACTGCGCAATAGTGCCGTCGGTGGCGCTGGGCACGGTCCAGATGTCCGTGTTTACGGCCGCACCGTTCTCGTCGTAGCCGCCGATCACGAAGATCGTCCCCGAGTTCGTGAACGAGGTGTGGCCGTAGCGAGGAGCCGGCAACGCCGCGCTGGCCGACTGTCCTACGGACACGCCCCAGCCAAATGGGCGGCCCGAGTTGTTGTCGATCTTGGGCATGCCGTGCGTGTCGAAGGCGAGGTAGTACACCGAGTTGGTCGCGCCCGCAGGACCCTGGCCGCCCAGCACGTAGACCGCTCCGCCCGCATTGACCGCAGTTGCCTCTGTCCGCGCCTCGGGCAAAGGCAACTCGGTCAGTTCTCTCCAGACCTGGAGTTTGGGCGCCGTGCCGGTCGTGAGCGGCGACAGGTACGTCTTCGCCGACAGGCCATCAGCAGTTCGTCCGCCAAAGATGTACAAGCCCGCACCGGTCGAGGCACCACTGAGATCCGTCATCGCCACCGGCAGCGCGATATCGGTCGCGGTTTCCCAACCGGTCAAGAGGCCGCTCTTGAGCACGCCGCGGAATACCGTCGATGTGGGCGCGCCCGACGCGTCGCTGCCGCCGATGACATAGGGCACGCCACCAAGGGTCACCACCGCCGCATCTGAGCGCGGCTCGGGCAACGCGGCTGCTTCCTTCCATTCGGTCAGGTTGCCGTTGAAGACAGTCGATGTCAGGACGCTGGGCGTTGCCCCGGTCGGCGTCCGGCCACCGACCACGTAGATGACCTCGCCCGAGCTGAAACTGCCCGCGCCCGCGCGACCGGCCGGCAGCGCGAGGTTTGCCGGGCTTTCCTCCCAGGGGATGACGGCGCCGGCTGGCGCCGGGCAGGGCAGGGTCTTGTTCTCGGCCGGACACCAGTTGACCGGGCTGATCGCGTTGAAGCCAAGGTCGACCGTCGGCGCGACCGTGAGGTAGTAGCCGCGATCGGGGACGTAGGCGAGCAGGAAGATGATCAGCAAGAACCAGAACGTCGCCTTGACGGTCGCCCAGCCCCATCCATCGGCGTCGAGCAGTCCGAACACAGCACGGCGACGGACGGCGCCCGGCGGGAGGGCGTGCTGCGCCATCTAGGGCGTGGCCGCTGGTGCGGGGGAGGTCGCCGGAGCTGGGGAGGCTCCCGGAGCTGGGGAGGCTCCCGGAGATCCCTGAGGTTGGCCGCCAGGTGGCACGACAAGCAGATCGCCGTGCATCGTGTCGTAGTGCCCCTGGATGGTGCACGCGAACTGTGGCTGGTCAGGGATCGCGTCGAAGGTGTACTTGAACGTCACGGTGGTGTTCTTGAATGGCGGCACTCCGGGCAGAGTGCTGTCCGGGGGCGCCGTGGCAAGATCGCTCGCGGGGCCGATGTGGAAGTTGTGGTCGGTCTCAGTTTGGTTGACGAGGTGGAACTCGACGGTCTCGCCCTGGACGATGCCGATCGCCGAGAGCGCCTGGCCGGTCGCCGGGTCCACCCACTGGAGGTTCGGCGTGCCCTGTAGCTCGATGACACGCGGGCTATCGACGGTGCCCGGGCTGGTGATCGGTGCCGGAGTGGCCGTGGTGCCGCCCGTCGTCGGCGCTCGCCAGCATGCCGGCACGGGCGTGGACCCTGGAGCGGGCGTGTAGGACGGATCGGTCCAGCCCTCCACGTTCACGGGCGGCGGGATGGTGGCGCCACCTTCCACGTGCGTGGGCTGGTAGACGAACTCAGTGTCATTGGTGGCGAGGATGTAGGTGATGATCTCCTCGATCTCGCGGTAGTTGAGCGGGCCCTTGGGCTCCAGCCAGGCGGGCATGACGCTCTTCGGGTCACCACATACGTAGCGGCCGCCTTCGGTCAGCACGGCTCGGATGTAATCGGCGTTGAGATGGCCTGGGCCCGGCAGGCCGGAGTCGGTCACGGCGTTGAAGAGCTTGGCCTGGTCGTTCAGCGGCGGGCCCACGCCGCCCTGGCCGTTGTTGCCGTGGCAGCGGGCGCAGTTCGCGAGGAACAGGGCGTAGCCGCGCTTCACGTCGGTGACGTATTGCGCGTCCGCCTCCCTTTCCAGGCGCGGCTGCATGCCGATCACGGGCAGGCCGATGTCGTACAGCCAATAGAGCGGGATGAACACGACGAAGATCAGGACGGCGAGGAACGCGATCATCCGCGCGTTGCTGCTCTGACGGACGATCTGGGCGGCGCGCTCCTCGGTCAGGCCGACGCTGTGCGTCTGTTCGCCGGCAGAGAAACGCTCGTCTGTCGCCGGAGTGGCAGGCAGCGACGGCTCGCGTGGCGCGACGACGCCCTCCGGCTCCGTCTGCCGCGGCGTCAGCTCGCGTCCGGTCCGATCTTCGGTCATGCGCTCAGGTCAATCAGTTGCTGGCTCACACGCAACCCGTCGGCGAGCGGGCCGGAATGAGCCCCGGCTGGCCGAGCGCCACCGGTAGCGGCCCAAGAGTCAGCCGCGATGTGTCGACGGTCAGCACACCGTTCACGACGGTGTGGGCGAACCAGTCCATGCTGCGCGGGGCGGGCCCGAGCTCCTGGACCTTGATCCCCAGCCGGTCGTAGCGCGAGCCGTGGCAGGGGCACTCGAACCAGTAGTTGGTGGTGCAGAAGTTGGGCTTGCAACCGAGATGCGGGCAGCGCTGGTAGAGGGTGCGCACGTTGGTGTTGAGGCCCTCGCCATCGCTGCTCGTGCCGTCGGTGAAGCCGCGCGCCGGATCGATCATCTGCACGTACGTGCGCGCGAGCGAGAAATACGCCGGCGCGCCGTCAGCCAGCGACACACCCTGCACCGCGGGATTGCCGGACACAATTGTGAAGTCGCCGAGGGTGATCGAGCCGCCGAAGCCGCGCGACAAGTTCGGCCACAGGAAGCCGAGCAGGCCACCGGTCACCTCGAGCAGCCAGAGGCCGACACCTGCGCCGATGGACCGCCTGATCAGGGTGCGTCGCGACAGCCCGGCGGGCCGGCCGCTGCGCATCTCGCGCAGGACCTCGCGCGTGAGCGTCCGCGGCTCCTGCCAGCGAGCGAGCTTCCAGTTACCCACAGTTTTCCTCCGCCGGGGGCCTTTCAGGCCCGGCTGCGCGCGACAGTGGTCCGGCTCCGACGACACGTCGGTGCCGTCCCGTCGCTTGCGAGGTCTCCTCCGCCGGAGCGCCTACAAGCGACGATTGGGACCCGACGGAACGTCGGGAACCAAGCGCTTCGCGCGTAGCTGGCCGGAGGCCAGCGAAGGAAAAGGCGCCGGCTGCGCGCGACAGTGGTCCGCCCCCGACGAGTCGTCGGTGTCGTCCCGTCGCTTGCGAGGTTTCCTCCGCAGTCGGCCTACGGCCGCTGCTGCGCGCAAAGCGGTCGGCTCCCGGCTGGAGCCGGGGTCCGACCGTTGCTTGCGATCTCAACCTCATAGGGCGAACCACAGGCCGTTCTCCCAGGGCAGGGTGAAGGCGTAGCCCGGGCCGCGGAAGAAAGCTCCCAGGAAGGTGATCACGAGACCGGCCGCTGCGAACATCGAGAACAGCACGATGCCAGTCTTTCGGTCGCGCGGGTGGGGCGAGCCGCCATCGCCGCGCGGCCCGCGGTCGATGTACGGGATGACGCCAATCGCGAGGAAGATCGTCAGGATCGGGATCGCGCCGACGACCGTGGGATGGAAGTAGGCCAGCAGCTCCTGGATGCCGACGAGGTACCACGGCGCCTTCGCCACAACCGGTGTCACGATCGGATTGGCGAGCTCCTCGAGCGGCGCGTTCACGAGAACGCCCATGAGGAGCAGGAACACGCTCATCACCGCAGCTGCGAAGAACTCGATGGACAACAGGTGCGGCCACGTCATCACCGTGTCGTCCGGTTCCTTCTGGACGCGCACCACTGCGTCCTGCTTGACCAGTGCCAGTAGCCGGTACGGCTTGGCTGCCATGGGCACGCGCTGCTTGTCGATCTCGGTCGTTCGGCGTTCGGGCGGCGCGGATGGAAGCGCGGTCCGGCGCGACGGTGCAGACGGCCCAGGCTCGGTGGTGGTCGGCAGCCGGGACTTGTCGGACTTCTCGTCGGTCATCGGTCGATCATTACAGCGGGCCTGAGATGCCGCCGTCCTTGCGGATCCGCCAGAAGTGGACGGCCAGGAAGATGGCGACCGTGAGCGGCAGCAGGATCACGTGGAGCACGTAGAAGCGGAGCAGCGTGTTCTGGCTTACCTCGATGCCGCCGAAGATCAGCAACTGCGACGGGCGCGCAATCAGCGGAACGTAGGAGGCGATGTTGTTGCCGATGGTGATCGCCCAGAACGCGATCTGGTCCCAGGGCAGCAGGTAGCCGGTGAACGACAGCGCGATCGTGAAGAACAGCAGCAGCGTGCCGATCACCCAGTTGAACTCGCGCGGCGGCTTGTACGCGCCGTGGTAGAAGACC
>CAYZEJ010000028.1:0-20951 GCA_964477545.1 uncultured Anaerolineaceae bacterium
ACCTACCTGCACCCGCTGCTCGAGCCGTACCTCAAGAAAACGTACGGGATCTTCGTCTACCAGGAAGACATCATGGCCGCAGCCATGGCCCTCGGCGGATTCACAGGCCCGGAGGCCGACACCCTCGGTTACGCCATCCGCAAGAAGAAGTCGGCGGTGCTGCGCGCCCAGAAGGACAAGTTCGTCGAGCGCGCGGCCGAGCGCGGCGTTCCGCCGCGCGTCATCGACGCGGTCTTCAAGGCCTTCGAGCCGTTCGAGCGCTACGGCTTCAACAAGGCACACGCCACGTGCTACGGCCTGATCGCCTACCAGACCGCCTATCTCAAGGCGAACTTCACGGTCGAGTACATGACCAGCGTCCTGTCGGCGATGCGCGACTCGACCGACAAGGTTGCCGCCGCGATCGCCGAATGCCGCCGACTGGGCATCGAGGTCAGGCCGCCAGATGTGCACGAGAGCGGGCTGGATTTCACCGTCGAGGGCGACACGATTCGTTTCGGCCTCCTGGCTATCAAGAACGTCGGCCATGGCGCGATCGAGTCCATCGTCGCGTCGCGCACGGAGTCGGGCCGGTTCCGATCGCTCGCCGACTTCTGCGCCAGGATCGACCTGCGACTGGTAAATCGGCGCGTCCTGGAGTCCCTCATCCGGGTCGGCGCGCTCAATTCGCTGGGGCACCCGGCGCAGCTGCTGATGGCGCTCGACGACGCGCTTTCGGCGGGCCAGGCAGCCCAGCGCGACCGCCTGACGGGCCAGGTCTCGCTGTTCGACTCGGCCGCGGACTCAGGGCCGCTAGAGCGGCCGCTGCCGGACAACATCACCGAGGCCGCCCCGCGCGAGCGGCTGCGCTGGGAGAAGGAGCTCCTCGGCCTGTACCTGTCGGACCATCCGCTGGGCGAGCTGGCGGGCACGCTCGGGGACTATGTGAATGCGTACAGCGGGGAGATGGGCGAGGAGCTCGACCAGCAACGAGTCGTGATCGGTGGCGTCGTGACCGAGGTTCGCCGGGTCATCACCAAAGCGCGCGCGACGATGGGCGTCGCCACGCTTGAGGACCTCCAGGGCACGATGGAGGTGATCGTGTTCCCGAAGGTCTTCGAGCAAACCGAGTCCACGTGGGCCGAGGACGCCATCCTGCTCGTGGCGGGTCGTGTCGACCACAAGGGCGAGGAAACCGTCCTTCTCGCCGATTCCGTGTGGACGTGGGAGCAGGCGACGGCGCTCGGAGCACAGGGGTTCGCACGCGAGCTGGCACGCACCGATCGCAGTCGACGTTCCAGCAGCGGCTACTCGAACGGCCAAAGAGCGAACGGCAACGCGGCCAACGGTAACGGGACGACGGTCGGGCCAGCTGCCACTGAATCAATGGCCGAGCCTGGTGCACGCGTGGTGGCAGTTGGTCCCGGGGTTGCCAGGCCAGGCCCGCGCCTTATTCGAACAATCCCGCGCGTATCGCCGCTGCGCGGCGGCACGGTCGACGGGAGTGTGGAGGTCTATGCGGGCGGCAGGCCTCCGGCCTCCATCGCCGCGCTCGCACCGCCTACCGACACGGAAGAGCCGGCCCTGCCCGAGGAGGCGGTGCGCGATCTTCTCGTGCGCGAGCGTGCGCCGACGATGCCGCTACAGGCCGGCGCCGGCCAGTCCCTGCACATCAGGCTCATGTCAGGCTCTCAGGACGAGTTGCTGGAGGCGATGCGCAGCCTGCGCGGGGTCCTGGTCGAGCATCCGGGCGATACGCCGGTCGTGCTGCACGTTCCGGCAGGCGCCGGCCGCAGCCAGCGCATGGAGCTTCGCCTGCGCGTTGCCTACGACGCCGAGTTGGTGGCGCTGATCGGCCGCTTGGTTGGTCCGCGAATGGTGGAACTGAGCCTGACTGAGTAGTTGGTCAGGGCGGGGTTATTGCCCCCTCGATGGGAGACGGATCCGGCAGCGTCACGCGGATCTCGTCTTCACACACTGAGCAGCGGTAGATACGGCCTCGCGCCCAATCGCGCTCGGGGTCGCTCCCGGCGGGGTCGTGACCGACCTCGTACATGTCGTGGTATTCGTCGCCACCGTGATTGTGCTCGAGCCGCGCGAGCTCGAACTGCGCCAGCTGGAACACGGGATGACCTCCAATACGCCGCGCCTGAGTTGAGCACGAAGCGTACAGGAGCGCATCCACGGTACGGAAGGCGAAGCGCCTCGCGGCAATTCATCGCGCTACGTCCAGACGTCTTCCTACAGCACATATCGAACAACTGTTCTATAATTCAGGAATGGACGTTTTGCGGTTATAGTCCAGTGTCGCGCGGCGGTGGAGGAACGGCATACTCGGCAGCCTCAAAATCTGCTGTCCG
The DNA here is from genome assembly GCA_964477545.1 of uncultured Anaerolineaceae bacterium. Classification (GTDB taxonomy): domain Bacteria; phylum Chloroflexota; class Limnocylindria; order Limnocylindrales; family CSP1-4; genus JALYGJ01. The sequence goes on from CAYZEJ010000028.1 coordinate 2,340, forward strand.
TAAGGACATGTGGGTTCGAATCCCACCCGCCGCACCATTCGCCTCGATTCCGTGGCCGATCTGCCAGGCGTCGCCGCCGGATCCCAACGCATGCGTTGACGAGCGCGGGCTCGGTGCGGACTACGCCTACCTACTCGGTCTCTATCTGGGAGACGGAATGCTCACGCGAGTACACCGCGGGGTCTGGCGCCTCCGTATCTCCCTGGATGCCAGGTACCTGGGCATCATTGGTAGCTGCAAGGCCGCCATCGAGGAAGTGGCGGTGCGTACGCCTGGGCAGTTCCTGCGAATCGGGTGTTACGAGATCTATAGCAATTGGAAGCACTGGATTTGCGTTTTTCCGCAGCACGGACCTGGACCGAAACACCAGCGACGGATCAAGCTCGAGGAGTGGCAGCAGCGGCTGGTCGAACGACATCCGGCTGAACTGCTGACGGGTTTGATTCACTCGGACGGGTGTCGTGCGATTAACCGGGTAAGACGTCCATTGAAGGGACGCGTCGGCGTCTACGAATACCCGAGGTATTTCTTCAGCAACCGGTCCGCTGACATCATCGAGATTTTCAGGAGCGCTTGCAGTCTCATCGGTGTGGAAACGAGACTGAACAATTGGTTCAGCGTTTCCGTTGCCACTCGGTCGAGCGTCGAGATCCTCGAGAGTTTCATCGGCCCTAAGCGCTGACGAGCGCGACGCGCCGCGCGGAATCACTTCAGCCGAGGCTTGACCGTCGATACTTAGGACAGGCCCGCGCCACGACCCTGGCTCAATTGCCGGCCTTGCTGAAGGGGACTGCTGAAGGGTGGACGACATCGCCGACGCCCCCGTGCCGGCCGAAGGTGATTCGGCCGCGCCAGCAGGAGGTGAGGCAACCACGCCCGCGGCGAGGGTCCGCACGCCGCAGGACGAGCTGCTGCACGCCCGCGATCGCGCGCTCGTCGAACAGGCCCTGGGCGGCAACCTCGAGGCCTTCAACGAGCTTGTTCGGCTCTACCAGGACTACCTGTTCGCGCTCGTCGTGCGCGTCGTGAACGACCGTGACTCAGCCGCGGACGCGGTTCAGGAGGCGTTCTTCTCGTGCTACAAGAACCTGAACCGCTTCCGCGGCGACTCATTTCGCAGTTGGCTCACACGCATCGCCCTGAACGCGGCGACCGACATCCTGCGCTATCGCAAGCGCCGGCCGGCAGATCCATTCCCCGAATGGGAGGACGATTCCTGGCAGCCGCCGACCGACGAAGAGGCCTCGCCGGAGCGCCAGGCGATGAGGCGACAGTCGTCACGCACCATTGCAGCAGCGATGACCCAGATCACCGATGATCAGCGCCGCGCGATCATCCTGTTCGACGTCGAGGGCTTCGACTACCAGGAGATCGCCGACATGACGGGAGTCTCGTTGGGCACGGTGAAGTCGCGCATCCACCGCGGCCGCCTGGCCCTGCGCGACATTCTCGCGCCGGATATGGAACTCCTGCGTGAATAGGGGCGTCTGCTGAACGTGAACAACAACCGCTCTCTCACGCGCTCCGAGCATCGCCGTCACGACCGACTGCTCGTGACGCGTTTCGCCATGGACGACGCGTACCCAACAGAGCGCGACGAAGCTCGCACACTGCTCGAGTCGTGCGCGGAATGCGCCGCCCTCGCAGCCGACGTTCGGCTGATCGCCAACTCCATTTCTCGAATCCCCGTGGCGCCGCGGCCGCGCGACTTCATGATCAACGCCGAACAGGCGGAGCAACTCCGCGGCTCACGCCTCGCGCGCTGGCTGCGCGCGCTTGCCACACCCGGCTGGGCCACTCTGCGCCCGGTTGCCAGCGTCGCGCTGTCGATCGGCCTCGTCATGGCCGTCGTCGGGGCAGGTTTGCCCGGTACGCTGCCAGCGGCAGAGTTCAAAGATGACACGACCAACCAGGTTGCCGCCCCTGTTGACGTACCCCCTCCGGCAGCCACCCAGGAGCCACAGGCGCCGGGGATGGGCGCTCCGATGGTTAGCGAACCGCCCCCGGGCGACAACCTTGGTCCTGTGTCCGCTGAGGCATCGCAGGATCACGCCAGCCGAGCCCTGGACAACGCCTATGTCGACCCCTCTCCCGAAGCAGACGCAGGGGAACAGATCGCCCCATTGCGAGCGGCTGCCCCGGCCGACACGACGAGGGATCTGCTGGTCTACGGCGGGCTGGCGATCGCGCTCCTCAGCCTCGCGCTGCTTGCCCTCGCGGTGACCGCCCGCAGGTACTTCGCAGACCCGCTCCTGCGCTGAGGAACTGACCAGGAGGGTTCCCGAACGGCCGCGGCCGGTACACTCGACTGAGAGTGCCGCGCCTCATGGTTTTCGACTCCAATAGTCTCATTTATCGCGCCTATTTCGCGCTGATCAACACCCCTCTCACGACCAGCAAGGGCAAGCTGGTCAACGCCGTATTCGGCTTCTGGAGCATCGTGCTGCGCGGCTTCCAGGACGTTAAGCCCGACTACGTCATCGCCGCCTTCGACCTGGCCGGACCGACTTTCCGCCACGAGCAGTACACCGAGTACAAGGCCACGCGACGCGAGATGCCGGACGACCTGCGCGACCAGTTTCCGATCGTGCGCCAGATCATCGAGGCGTTCGGCATCCCGATCTACCAGCTCCAGGGCTTCGAGGCTGATGACCTCATCGCCGCCCTGGTTCGCCAGGCGGAAGAGCAGGGCGTCGAGACGACCATCGTCTCCGGCGATCTCGACCTCCTCCAGCTCGTCAGCGACAGGACCACGCTGATGAGCACGCGCGGCGGAGTCGCGCAGACTGTCTATTACGACCCGGCTCGTGTAATGGAGCGCTACGGACTCCGGCCGAGCCAGATGATCGACTTCAAGGCACTCAAGGGCGACACGACGGACAACATCCCGGGCATCCCCGGCGTGGGCGAGAAGACGGCCGCCAGGCTGGTCATCGATTTCGGCTCTGTCGACGGCATCTACGCGAAACTCGACTCGGTCCAGCCCGAGAAGCTGCGCGCCAAGCTCGCCCAGCACCGCGACGCGGTATTCCAATGGCGCGACCTCGTAACCGTGCGCGCGGACCTGCCTGTCGAGCTCGATCTGGAGCGTGCCCGGCTGGGTGACTACGACCGAGCCGAAGTCTTGCGCCTGTTCCGCGAATACGAATTCCGTTCGCTCGTCGAGCGATTGCCCGGGTTGACCGGTGAGGAAGCACGCGCGCCCGGAGAGCTTTTGCGCGAGGCGGACCGGCTGGCGCCGGTTCCGGCCGCCATCGTGGCCGGCAGGCCCTCGGCCGCGGAACGCGCCGCGGCTGCCGGGACGGGCTCAACCGGCATGCAGCTCAGCCTCGACTTCGGAGCGGCGGCCAGCTCGGGCAACGGCCATGCCCCTGCTACCGAATCGATGGAAGCAGTGCACAGCGCAGCGACTGTGGTAGCGATGGCTGACGCTCCGGGCACTCACGCGACCGCACGCGATCGCCTGGAAGCTTTGATCGCCAACCCGGCGCTGGCCGAGTCATGCGAGTCGGCTGGCGACGTTGGATCGTGGCTTGCGGCGCAGCCTGAGCTAATGGTCGGGTTTGCCCTGACGGACCACCGACCGCGGCGCGGAGAGCTGCTCGGGCTTGCCGTGGTCGACCGTGCGGGACGGATCATCACCGCCGGCAGCGACAAGGCCACGGAGTTCGCGACCCAGGTGCTCACGGCCGGCAAGCCGCTGGTCGGTCATGAGCTCAAGCAACTGCTCGTCTGGGAGCTTGCCCGCAGGGATCCCAACGCGACCGGCAACTCCCTCGATGCAGCGCGCGACCTGCCTCCCGTTGCACTCGACACGCAGGTCGCGGCCTACATCCTCAACGCCGCACTGCGCAGCCAGACCCTCGCGAGCATCTCTTCGGAGCGGCTCGAGATCGAGCTGCCTGCGGACGGCGCCCTGGGCGGCCAGGATCACGCGGCGCTCCAGGCTGCTGCCATTGCCGCTGCGCGCGTGCCGCTGGACACGGACCTGGCTGCCGACGCGCCATTGAACAAGCTCCTGACGGAGATCGAGCTGCCTCTCGTACCGGTCCTGGCCGCCATGGAATCTGTCGGCGTGGCGATCAACCGCGAGGCTCTCAGCGAGCTCTCAACTGTCTTCGCCAACGAGATTGCGCGGCTGGAGGCGGAGATTTACACCGACGTCGGGCACCAGTTCACCATCGGCAGCCCGAAGCAACTGGAGCAGGTCCTCTTCTACGAGCTCAACCTGCCTCGCGGCAGGCGGACGAAGACCGGCTTTTCCACCGACGCCGCGGTGCTGGAGGACCTTCGGCCTGCACACCCGGCGATCGACAAGATCCTGGACTGGCGCCTGTACTCGAAGCTGCGCAGCACCTACGTGGAGGCTCTGCCACTGCTGCTGGACCCGAACACCGGCCGGCTGCACACGACGTTCCACCAGGCGGTGGCGTCGACCGGCCGGCTGTCGTCAACCGATCCCAACCTCCAGAACATCCCCATCCGCTCAGAGCTGGGCCGCAAGATCCGGCACACGTTCGTGGCCGGCGGACCCGACGTGGTGCTTCTTGCGGCCGATTACAGCCAGATCGAGCTGCGCATCCTGGCCCACGTGTCGGGCGACGTTCACCTCAGGGAGGCCTTCGAGCGCCGCGCGGACATCCACCGCGAGACCGCCGCACGGGTGCTCAAGAAGGACCCGGCCGATGTCACGGCCGACGAGCGGTCGATGGCCAAGATGGTCAATTTCGGGCTGGCCTACGGCATGAGCGACTTTGGGCTTTCCTCGCGCGCCAACATCTCACGCGCCGAAGCGCAGACCTTCATCAACAGCTACTTCGCGGCCTATTCGGGCATCAGCTACTACATGATGCATATCAAGGAGGTCGCGCGCGAGCAGGGCAACGTCACCACGCTGTTCGGCCGGCGACGCTGGATACCCGAGCTGTCCGCACGCAACCCGTCCCTGCGCGGTTCGGGCGAGCGCATGGCGATCAACATGCCGATCCAGGGCACGGCCGCGGACATCGTCAAGATCGCCATGATCCGCCTGTACCGACGGCTCATGCGCGAGGGATCGAGCGCGCGGATGCTTCTCCAGGTGCATGACGAGCTCCTGCTCGAGGTGCCGCGAGCGGAGCTTGACGCGCTCGTGCCGATCGTGCGCGAGGAGATGGAGGAGGCGGTCAAGCTCGACGTGCCGCTCACCGTGGACCTCAAGAGCGGCGACGATTGGGAGTCGCTCACGCCCATTCCGGCTTAGCGGAACCCACGATCGATGCCTGAGCTTCCGGAAGTAGAGACGATCGCGCGCGAGCTGCGGCCACTCGTGGTTGGGCGAACCATCCTTGACGCGTCCTTCGATTGGCCCAATCAGGTCAAGTATCCCGCGCCCGATGAGTTCGTTGCGGCCGTGAGGGGACGCGAGATCTTGTCGATCGACCGCCGCGCCAAGTGGCTGATCGCGACGCTCGGGCCTGCGTTCGAGGGCACAGATCCCGCGGTGCTGGCCATACAGGTGAAGATGACCGGCCAGCTCGACGTGGTGCCACCCGAGGAGCCACGCGACAAGCACGTTCATGTCATTTTCAGCCTTGACGATGGCAATGAGCTGCGGCTCCGTGACACGCGCAAGTTCGGCCGCGTGGCCGTGTACCCGCCCGATGCCGCGGATGCCGTGCTGGGCCGGCTCGGTCCCGAGCCGCTCGGCGACGACTTCTCCCTGGCCGATTTCCGGCGGATGCTGCGCGCGCGCAAAGCGCGGCTGAAGACCCTTCTCATGAACCAGGAATTCCTGGCTGGCGTAGGCAACATCTACGCCGACGAGGCGCTCTGGCGTGCGCGTCTCCACCCGTTGCGCAGTGCCGCGGCGCTCCGGCCGGATCAGGAACGCGACCTGTACCGCTCTTTGCGCGCCGTCCTGGCCGAGGCCATTGATCGCCGCGGCAGCTCGGTCGACAGCTACCGCGCTCCGGAGGGTCGCGGCGACATGCAGCGCTTCCTTAACGTCTACGGACGGACCGGCAAACCGTGCCCTCGCTGCGGGCGGCCCACTCGCCGCATGGTGATCGGCGCGCGCAGCACCCATTTCTGCTCGTGGTGCCAGCGCCTACCGGGTCGCGAACGGACGGCGCTGGTCGACAGTCTGCTTAGGCGGGAAACCTCCTCCTTCGCTGGCCTGCGGCCAGCTACGCCCGAAGCGGTTGGTTCCCGGCAAGGGCCGGGTCCCAACCGTCGCTTGTAAGGCATGGCGATCCTGCGGCTGGAAGCCGCCCACAAGGAAATCGGGGCGGCGGTCATCCTCGACTCGATCAGCGCGCCGATCGCACGCGGGGACCGGATCGGCCTCGTGGGTGCTAACGGCGCCGGGAAGACGACCCTCCTGCGCATCTGTGCGGGCGTCGACGATCCGGACGCAGGCCGTGTCGTCCGCTCGTCGGGACTTCGGATCGGCCTGCTCGCGCAGGAGGCGAACCTCGACGTGTCCTTCACGGCGGCGCCCACGCTGCGGACTGCGGTGCGCGCCGGCGCAGTCGAGCTGGTCAAGATCGAGACCCGGCTCGCTGATCTCGAATCGCTTGGCGCCAGCGGCGTCGAGACCGCCGAGTACGGACGTCTGCGCGACGACTTTGAAGCGCGCGGCGGTTACTCGCTTGACCTCAGAGTCGACGCCGCGCTGTCCGGCCTCGGGTTCGATCGCGCCGACTGGGACCGCCCGCCCACCCAGATGTCTGGTGGCCAGCAAACACGAGCTGCACTCGCGCGACTTCTCGTGGCGGAGCTCGACCTGCTGCTTCTCGACGAACCGACGAACCACCTCGACGTGGTGGCGATCGAGTGGCTCGAGAAGACACTCGCCGAGCGGTCTGGCGCGCTCCTGGTCGCGTCGCATGACCGCGCATTCCTTGATGCTGTGGTCGAACGCGTGTGGGAGCTGCGCAACCGGCGCCAGGAGTCTTTCCGTGGGAACTACAGCGCCTATCTCCTCCAGCGCGAGGAGCGCGACGCCCGGGCAAGAAAGGACGCCGATTCGCGCGCCGGGTCAATCGAGCGCGAGCAAGAGCTCGTGCAGCGATACCGCAGCCACCGCAAGTTCTCGAAGATGCACGAGCACGAGCGACGGCTGGAGGTGCTTCAGGATCAGGCCGACCCAGGTCCGCAGAAGAAGGCACGCTCGACCCGGCTGGCACTCGACGGAGTCGACCAGCGGCGGCCGGCCCGGTCAGGCGACGTCGCCGTGGATATCGAGGGCCTGGTATGCGGTTTCGGGGTGACCGAGATCGTCCGCGTTAGCCGGCTCGAAGCGCGACGTGGAAGCCGAATTGGGGTCGTCGGCCCGAACGGAGCGGGCAAGACGACTCTGCTGCGGACGATGGCAGGCGACCTATCGCCAATCAGCGGCTACCTGCGGATCGGCGCGGGCGTACATGTTGGTTACCTGGCCCAGATCCGGCGCCAGGCTCCGCTGGGTGCCACCGTGCTCGACTCCTTCATCGCGGCGACTGGTCTCGACGCGGCCCCTGCGCGCAGCTATCTGGCTCGCTTCCTGTTCAGTGGCGACGATGTCTTCAAGCCCGTCGACAAGCTCTCGGGCGGCGAAAGGTCGCGCCTGGAGCTGGCCATAGTCGGTGTCGTGGGCGCCAACCTGCTCCTTTTGGACGAGCCCACCAACCACCTTGACATCCCGGCGAGAGAGGCACTCGAGGCCTTCCTGCGGGATTCGGCGGCTACCGTTGTCGTCGTGTCGCATGACAGGAGATTGCTGGACAGTGTCTGCACTCAACTCTGGGTAGTCGATCAGCCAGCGGACGGTGGCATCGCCCAGGTGGCGCGGTTCGCGGGTGGCTATCGCGAGTGGCGCACCGCCGTGTCGGGCGGGTGGACCGTGGGATCAGCCCTGGCTCGAACCTCGGGCGCGACTGGGCAATCGCCCGATGTCCTGCCAACGAAGGCGCCAACGACCAGCCAGCCGGTGGCGCGCCCCAGAGCCCGACAACCCCGCCTCGTTCTGTCCAAGGATGCCTATCGCCGTCGACGCCAGGTGGTCGAAGAGGATCTGACTCGGCTGGGACTGCGCAAGAGCCAGCTCGAGCTGGCCCTCAGTGATCCGAGCGTCCAGCAGAACTTCGTCGAGCTGAGGCGCGTTTCGAGCGAGCTGGCCGACGTCGACGCCGCGCTGGCACAAGCCGAGGACGCGTGGCTGGTCTTGGCCGAACAGGCGCCGCGATGATCGAACGGCCGGACTCAGCGCCCGCGGAAGGCAAGGATGCGCGGCGCCCTCATCCGCTGATCATCGGGATCACTGGACCTATCGGCTGCGGCAAGTCGACCGTCGGCCGGCTGCTGGGCGACCTTGGCGGGACAGTCATCGATGCGGACCTCCTGGCCCGTCGAGCGACCGATAAGGGCCAGTCGACCCTGGCCGACATCCGGGAGCGCTTCGGTGACCCGGTGTTCCAGCCGAACGGGGAGCTCGAACGCGCGCGCATGGCTGCCCTTGTCTTTGACGACCCGGACGCCCTGGCGGCCCTCGAGGCGATCGTCCATCCAGCGGTGCGCGTGCTCGTCGAGCAAGAGCTCGAGAAGGCCGCCACGGACGATGTGCCATTCGTCGTCATCGAGGCAATCAAGCTGGTTGAAGGCGGCCTGGCCGACAGGTGCGACGAGGTCTGGTTGATCGATTGCGATCCGGCGACCCAGCGCCGTCGCATGCTGGACCGCGGCACGGACGCGGCCGACGCCGACAGGCGCATAGTCGCCCAGGGCCTCGACCTGGCTGGCCGACTGGCAGCCGAGGTAAAGCGACGCGACGGGGGCGCGCGGGTCCGGCGCCTCTCGACGGAGGGCTCGCTCGATGAGACGCGCGAGCGCATGGAGGACGCTCTCGCCGAAGCGTTCGAGGGCGGCACGCGGCCCTAACCCCGCCCGCCGCGCCACGCCGTGCGAAACACGCGGACTTTCGTTGAGCGAGCAACGGACTTTCGATGAACCGTCAAAGCGGTCTCGCTGCGCTTGTATTCAGCGTGAGCCGGCGGCAAGCCGGCGATTTCGCGCAGCCCAGCAGGCACAGGAAGTTACTTGATCCGAGGAGCACCCTCGCTACGACCGTCGAGCAAAGGCTCGGCCAGCGACCTAAAGGCGTCGCGCGGCCAGAGCCTGGTCGAGTTCGCGTTGCTTCTTCCTTTTCTGGTGGTGGTGACATTGCTGGCGGTGGATATCGGCCGGGCCTACCTCGGCTCCATTAGCCTGAGCAACATCGCGCGAATCGGGGCTAACTTCGCCGCGCAGAACCCCGACGCGTGGGATGGTGCGGGAAACGCCGCAGTTCAGGCGCGCTATCAATCGCTCATGACACGGGATGCAACCGGCATCGGCTGCACGCTGGATAGTCCGTTGCCCGCGCCAATTTTCGACGGATCTGGGATCGGAACGGAGGTTCACGTTGAATTGGACTGCGCGTTCGAGGCCATCACGCCCGGGCTGAATGAACTTCTCGACATGATGAAGTCAGACAGGCCCGCGACGCAATTCGACGATGCGGATAAAGACAAGAAAGTCAACCTGACCCTGTCGGCGTCGGCCGTCTTCACCATCAGGACGGGATCTGTCGACGGCGTAACGATCAACGGCGAGGCAGTCACTCCGACACCCTCGGCGAGCGCCGCGCCAACCCCCACAGCAACCCCCACCGACACGCCAACCGCAACGCCGACTGCGGACCCGGGTGCAACACCGACGCCGTTCGGTGAGACGCCCGCCCCAACTGCCGCCCCGACTCCGACAACGGAGCCCCGGATCGTTACGTTCTACGGGAGTTCTACGAGCTCTGACGCGTCGGGTGGCGGTCCGCCGGGGTCGGTGGACGAGGACCAGATCGTCGGAATCGTGACGCTCAACGTCCTGTTCGTCGACACCTCGACCGGACCGCCCAAGAGCGCCTGCCTCTGGAACTTCGGTGACGGCGTGACTGAAACCAGCTGTGGCAACCAGTTCAGCCACACGTACACCAGTCGTGGCACCTTCACCGTCACGCTCACGATCGACGGGGTCACGTACTCGCGGGCGAACTACGTGCTCGTCGGCTGCAAGGTTCCGGCATTCGCGGGCGTGCACAAGAGCAGCGCGGTCACGAACTGGACGAACGCCGGTTTCAGCTCCGGCAACATGAGCTACCTGCCGGGCAACGGCAACTACAAGATCGGCTACCAGTCGCTCGCGGGCGGACTGGTAAATCCGATGGGTGGCTGCTCTGGCGCGACCATCACTGTGGGGCCGTGATGCGGCTGACGATCCGCCGCCCCAAGCACCGCGGCCGTGGTCAGACCCTCGTCGAGTTCGCCATCGTCATGCCGATCATCGTCCTGGTCGTGCTGGGGCTGGTCGACCTGGGGCGCGCGGTCTACTCGTACAACACGCTTGCCCAGTCCGCGCGGCAGGCATCGAGGACGGCGATCGTCAACCAGAACGTGACGAACGTGCGCAACCAGGCCATCGCTTCGGCGCCAAGCCTGGGCCTCACAGCGTCCAACGTGGATGTCTGCTTCAAGACGGCCGCGTCAACTCAGACCAGCTGCGCGACGACCAGCGACAACTGCCCGCAGTCGACGCGCGTCATCGGGTGCCTCGCCCTCGTACAGACCCACATCAGCTATCAGCCCATGACGCCGGTTATCAGCCTCTTCTTTAGTTCGATCCCGTTGTCCTCGACCAGCGTCGCCACTGTCGAATACGTGTGCCCAACTGGCCCAGCGACGGCCTGTCCATGAGAACGTCACGTCCTCACGCGAACCGTGGAGCCGGCCGCCTGGGGGATGGCGGGCAAGCCCTGGTCTTCCTCGCCTTGAGCATGACCGTGGTGCTCGCGGCGACGGCCATGGTCATCGACGGCGGCAACGCGATGGCGCAGCAGCGTGGGACGCAGAACGCGACTGATGCGGCGGCACTCGCGGGCGCCCTGACCATCGCCCAGGACATGGGTGGCGACGACAAGGTCGACGCCGACGTCGAAAGCGCGATGCTCAACTCGTTCAGCAGTAACGAGGCCACCATGGCGACCTCGTATTACGTGGATTTCGACTCCAACATCGTTGGCACGGTTGGTCGCGGCGGCTCCATTCCGACGGACGCGTCCGGTGTTCAGGTGGCTGGCAACCGGACGTTCGACACGTTCCTCGCCGGTGTCATAGGCATGAGCTCGATGACCTCCGGCGCGAGCGCTACGGCAATGGCCGGCGCCCTCCGGAGCATCTGCTCCGCCGCCGATGGCTGCGGAGTGATGCCGGTTACGTTCTCGATTCCGATCAGCGCCTGTGATGGCACCAATCGGCCGCTGCGAATCGGCGTCGACTGGGCGCTGGTGAGCATGGAAACGGCACTGGCCGACCAGGGTGTGGGCGAATACGAGTCCATCGTGCCGCTGTGCAAGAACGGCCCAGGCGGTGTCGGCTGGCTCGACATGGGCTGCGGCGGCAACCTCGCCGACGAGATCACCAACCTGTGTAACGGCCCCTTCGACATTCCAACGTGGATCCAGACGAGCACGGGCAACTCGAACAACGTCGAGAGCGAGATCGACAGCTACGCCGGTGAGTTGATTCTCGTGCCGATGTTCGATGCCACCTGCCGAGATATACCGTCCACGGGCCTACCCGCTGACTGCGAAGACGCTGGAAATGGCGACAACCTCTACTACCACATCCCGCGGTTCACGAAGTTCCTGCTGGACGAAGCCCATATCTCCGGTGGCAACCATGACGAGTGCAACGAAGCCCCCGGGGGCCCGCCCGTGGGCGGCAACGGTGGCACCAGCTGCGTGAAAGGCTGGTTCGTGCACTACATCATGCAGGGCCGGGTCGGCGGATGGGAGGAGTGCGAGGAGGCCACGATCGCCGAGTGCCTCGAGCCCATCCTGGGAGTCCAGCTAGTCCGCTGATGCCAGCCGATCGCAGGATTGGGCGCTCCTAGTTCTCCGGGATGAGGTGAACCGGGCTCCCCCGGATGCTGACCTGCCACGTAGTCAAGTCGGTCGAAAACGAGTTCGTACTGCCGCCCATCGAATAGCGGATCTTCCACCAGCCTCCTTCATCAGTGACCGAGTCGGCGGCCGGATGCGGCGCGTCGTAATCGCTCGGCAAACGCACTAAGACGGCGAGCCAGCAACCGTTGTAGAGGCTCGAGCCGCCCGTGTTCGTAGTGACCGATGTGACGCCGGTGCCGCTGCGGCTGTCGCAACTTGCGCCCGCCGAGCTTTCGCGCAGCGCGCTGTAATCGAACGTCGACGGGACATAGCCGGTGGTCGTGGGTTTCAGGATCTGGAGCGAGGCCGACAGTGCCCCGGTATCGCCCGGATCCCAGAGATCGATGGCCATCGCCTTGCCGGCGTGCACGGCATCGATCTGGGCTAGGTAGAACTCAGATTGCGTTCCGCCCGGGAGGCGGACGTACGCTTCCATCGCGCCGATGCCGTAGATGCGCGGCGTACCGACGGTCGAATCGGCCCACAGGGCGAAGGCGTTGTGGGCGGTGGTGTTGCGCTGGTCGCTCTGCGAATCGGGATCAGTCGAGTAGGTGTGCAGCCGATATGTCCTGCCCCCGGGCAGTCCGCTCGCCAGGCGCCACCATTCGTGATGCCAGGGCTCGGGACCGCAATCCGGCTCGGTGGGCGTCCTGCCAACAGCCCTTCCCAGGTGGTGATCCTCGAAGTCCATTCGCTCGTAGGTGTCGTTCGACGTATCCCACAGGACGTCGTCGCCGGTGTCGTACGGCGTCTCCCTGGTGTCATACAGGTCGAAGTAGGCGCTGACCGGCTGACGGGTGCTGTTGCCGTTGGCTCCGCCGATTGTCCAGAATTCGCCCGTGCCCAGTCCGGTGGAGGCGGCGTCGCAGAATCCCGCGTCGAATATCCACAGCTCGCCGCTGCCGCCCGCGGGTATCTCCACGCCGTAGTTGTAGAACTCGTCGGGCGCATAGCGGCCGTCGGGATCGGTGTCGTCGTCCACGTTCTGCGAACTGCCGCGCGTCTCGTACTGGGTCAGGTAGGCGTCGCCCTGGATGTTCGGCGCTCCCAGGCTGTTCATCGCCGCCCAGAAGTTCTGCGGCACGAGGACGCCGCCGTCAGGCCCCGCGACGCTCTCCGGCGCCGTCGTGATGGTTTCGGTCGTGACCGTGTAGTAGACCTGGACCTCGAGATGGTCCAGTGAGACGGTCCGGGGGGAGGGGCAGCCGACCGTGCCGTTGAGCCACGTCAGGCGCACCCGAAGTCCGTTGAGCACGTCGTTGCGCGCCCAGGAATGACTGCCCCAGCCGACCGTGTCCGCCGCCGCGCCGACCACGTAGTCGGACGTGGAGTTTCCGTTGATGGTGCTCGTCAGTTGGGCAGACGACCAAGACGTTCCGCCATTCCAGGACAACTCGACCCGCACCTGGCAGTTACTGGACACGCCCGTGCCAGTCTGGAACAGGTCGGACAGGCGCACCTGGATGCCGTCGATGGCGGCAGACGATGGAACCGTGCCATCGAACCCGAACGTTCCCCATTCGTGGGTCGAATTGTTCGACGTGGCGGACGCGTAGGAGTTGTTGTTCGTGTAGACATTGCCCGCACCCGACCAGGTGCCGGTGTGGGAGCTCGACGCTGAACGAACAGTGCTGTTCGAGCTACTGGACCAGGTGCTCGTGGCATCGACCAGATAGCCGACGCCAAAGTAGTTCTCAGGGCTGCCCATGGGCACGGGCAGCACGAACTCGGCGACAGATCTGACGGTCGCCGTTACCTGCTCGGTGCAACTGTTCGAGACGGCGCAGAAGACCCGGGCGAAGAAGGCGTCCACGGGACCGCTGATGGTCACTCGCAGCCGACGTCGGTTGGCCGCATCCTGCAAGGGCGTGACGGTTACGGCACCGACACCGGACGTGTAGCCGTTCTTGGTCGCCTCGGCCCGCGCCGCCGCGTAAGCGCTCGTCGTGTCACCCGGCAGGTAGACCGCGCCGGCAAGTGCTCCAGCGTCAGCCGCGCGCTGCATATGCTGCTGGTTGGTCCAGAACCAGGCCACATCGATGACCACGGCGACCATCCCGATGATGACGAAGACAACGATCACGAAGAGGGCCAACACCTGACCCTTCTGCCGATCGCGGGCAGTCGAAGCCGCATCAGAGCGTGGCAGGACGCGCAAGGCGCTCAAGTCGGCTCCTAACGCGTCGGGTTCAGCGCCATGACCGTCGTGTCGACGATCGCGAGCGTGCCCGCCTGCGTGCCACCGATGAGCGTCACAAGGTTGCCGAGCGGCGTTCGAAACCGGTACGAATAGTCGACGCTGATCGCGATCGAATCGGGGTTTCCGGCGCTGTTGTCGCGCCTACAGGCCGGCCAGGTGACGCTGGAAGGACTGAAGTCGAGGATCTCCGAGCCTGCCCCGGGGTCGGCATCCGGACCCGAGCCGGGCGTGTATCTCCAAACGTTGACGAAGCCACCTGTCTGCGCGCCGCTCGTGCCCGCCTTGTAGATCAGGATCTCGTTGACGTGTGACAGGTCTACGTCAGACCCGCCGGATTTCAGGATGTTCTGGACCGAGGCGATGACCGTCGTATCCACGCCCGCCGGATCGCCGGTGCACGTAGCGTCGCTCCCGGTGACCAGGGCGGCCCCGATGCGGGCGCCCTCCCGGGTTGCGTTGCCCAGTGTCAGTCGATCGCTGAACGCGAGGCCGAACTCGAGCATCGAGGCGAGAAGGACCATGAAGATGGGCATGACGATCGTGAACTCGACCAGGCCCTGACCACGTTGCGTGTCGTTCAAGGCGGCGCTGAAGGCGCGTCGGCCGATCACTGGACCGGCTCCATCCGCGACACGTTGCGCTTCTGGAACGTCCAACTGTGGCCGGACGATGCGTCTCCGCTCACGAGGGTCAGCAGCTCGCGCAGCGGCGTCACCGGCGTATGCCGATACGTGATCTGGACCGCAATCTTGTCGACAGTGGAACGCGGTGGCGACAGCAATGGGCAGCCGGCCAGCGTGTTGCAGCGCTGGCTCTCCGGGTAGCCAGTTGCGCTGGCCGAGTAGGGCACGCTGTAGTCGCCGCAATCCTTGTTGCCAGATCGGACGTAGACATTCGCAGCGAGCGAGCCCGAGCCGCTGGTGTTGGTCCGAACGATGCGGACCTCGAGGACGTCCCGGCGGTCGATTGGCGGTTGAAGCTGGCCCTCGATCCGACCCAGGATGAGGCAGTCCGCCCCTGCATCGTTACCCGCCTGGCCGGCGACCAGCGCGCCGTTTTGAGATGCGCGGTTGATTCCCAGCACCGCGTTGAAAGCGAAGCCGAATTCGATCATCGCGAAGGTCGTGGCGATGAAGATCGGGAATACGATCGCGAACTCAACCAGAGCAACGCCCGACTGACGGCGTCGGACAGGTCGTTCTTGACGTGACGGAATGCCGGACTTCGGAGTCGGCATCGTTTGTGAAGGCGACCCGCCGGCCTAGATCACAAGGTCGGTGTAGGTGTCGGCTCGGCCGAGGATTCCGGCCCAGCCGGCGACGGTGCGGGCGTGGCATTCGGGTCGGGCGTGGCATTCGGGTCGGGGGTCGGAGTCGGGTTCGGAGCCGTCGGCGTGACCGGTGCACCGAGCAGCAGGCTCAGGTCGATCAGTTGCGGCACCGGGTAGAGATAGGTCATGACCAGTCGGTCGGTCGTGACGCCGTATTCCGTCGTGTCTGTCGCCCGCGTGTCGGTCTCGGGCCGCAGCACCATTGCGAACGAGTCCGGTGCCTGCTGGATGATGTGAGCAATCTGCTCGGCCTGGTGCAGGTCCACCTTCAAGATGTACATGCCTTCGGCGGGGTCGGCCTTCAGCACCTCGAGGTCCTGGAACGTGATCTTGGTCGACTTGCCGCTCATCAGGCCCTCCTGGGTTGCGGTGTCGATCAACTGGTAGTTGCCCTCGGTGTCGACCGCGAGGACCTGGATGTCGACGCTCACGATCAGGTCGACGTGCTGACCTGACGTGATCTCGCCGCCTACGGCGCGCGAAGTTGGTACCTCGACGCCAACTGCGCGCCAGACGGGCGAATCCTCAGTTACCTCGTCGTCCGGGCCGAGGATGCTGAAATTTGCATCTGCGGCGGATGTCGCGAACAGGTTCGGCGTCATCTGCTGGTCCGCGTAAACGGGAATCGCCGTAATCCGGCCGACCACGAGCGCGGCTTCCTTGTAGCTCTGCGAGAGGACCTCATCGATGGGCACCTGGCGCACGGTCACGTCATCAGCGGCGACCTGTTGGCGTGCGGGGATGTCGCGTGAGGCGACGAGCACGCTCTCCGTCAGCACCGGCGCGGTGGCCTTGTTGCCGTTGGCGAGCATGAACGCTCCGCCACCGGCCGCGACCGCGAGCACGACCCCGACCACGATCAACAGGATCCGGCGGCGTCGCGCGGTGTCCTTGAATTCCATCTCCATTGGGGGCGGCTCCCTCGAGTATCTGAACGGCAAAGGTTTCTGCGGTAGCACCGTACGAAGCCAGAGGCCGATCGGTAAGGGACCCGCCCGGAGCGGTGGTGGGGTACGAAGAGGCTACGAGCGGTGCACTTCGCAGTCGGCGTTTTCTTCGCGTGGCCTTCGGCCCGCGGCGCGCGACATGGGCGCGACTCTCGCAAATGCGGGCCTCGCGCCGTCGCTTTGCCGGCCGCTGCTGCGCGGTCAGCCAGAGCCTCGCGCCCATCGCGCGTGACTCTCGCTTCCCTTGCCTGCGGTACAGTCGGAACCGATGCCCGACTTCCGCCTAGAAGCACCATTCCAGCCAACCGGGGACCAGCCGCAGGCGATCGACAAGCTTGTCCAGGGGCTATCGCGCGGCCAGCGCCAGCAGGTTCTGCTGGGCGTGACCGGGTCCGGCAAGAGCCTAAGGCCGGAAGAACCCGTTCTCGTCGGGCGCGAAGACGATTACGGGGACGTCGCCTGGGCCTTGGAGCCCATTGGGCGTTTCGTGGACGGACAGCTTGCAGGGGATCGTCCGCGATACGTCGATGACCATGACACAGAGGTCGCGTTCGCGGACCCATCGCTTATGGGTGCTCTCGTGGTGACAGTGGACCCGACGGATCACCGCACGGTTGTCCGGCCAGTCAGTGCATTCATCCGTCACCGAGCCCCAACCTCGATGGTCGAGGTGCAGACGTCCGATGGAAGGCGCGTGACGGTAACCGGTGACCACAGCTTCGTTCGCCTTGGCGACGACGCGCGCCTTGAGACGGTGCCGACCAAAGCCCTGCGAGCCGGAGATCGCCTCCCGCTGCCGAGCCATATTCCTGAACCGTCTCGACAACAAAGCCACCTCGATATCGCACAGGCTGTCGCGCACGCATCGCTGTACGTGACTGGGCCAGAGGTGCTCGGCCGAGCAGTCGACATGACCGCTCGCCGCTACCTCGCTCGGGGCCACCGCGCGGCCCTATCCGCCGTAGGCCAGACGAACGTGGGCGTACTCGAGCGCTTCGGGCCGACGAAGATCGTGGGCCGACGCGGTTCGAATGGCCTGCCCGCCAACCTGTCCTTGACGGATTCCTACCTGAAGTTCCTCGGACTCTTCGTAGCAGAGGGGCATGTCGCCGACCGTTACGCCACGATCACGCCCGGACCGGAGAACGACGGCCTGGTGCGGAGTCTCTTGGATGAGATCGGGATATCGCACTACGGGTCCAAAGTCGGTGAGCGGCGTATGGGCTCGCGCGTCATCACCGAGGTCCTGCGGTCGCAGTGTGGCTCGGTCGCCTCGGAGAAGCACCTCCCTCCGATATGGCCGAATCTCGATAATCACGCGCTCGGCTCCCTACTTGCTGGCTATTTCGAGGGAGATGGCTGGGTCGAGCCCGGAGCTGTCTGTGTTGTAACCAAGAGCCAGCGTCTGGCCTCTGAAACTGCCTACGCGCTCATGCGCTTCGGCATTGTGGGCCGCCTCTCCCAGACCTGGAAGCGGGCAGTTGGCACGACCCACCAAGGTGGCAACTACTGGCAGGTGGCCGTCCGCGGCGCTGAAGACATTCGAGCCTTTGCGCAGCACATCGGATTCCTGAGTCCGCGCAAGCAATCTCAACTCGCGGGTGTCTTGACGACGGTTGAAGGCGGCAACTCAGACACGCTGCCTCCGCAAGCGGGCGCGTTGCTTCGAGAGATCAGAGAGTCGATCGGAGCCCTCGAGCGTGAGGTAGCCGACTTGGCCGGTATGAACCGGAGTGGCCTGGACATGCTCGAGAACGGTCGGCGGCAGCTTCGTCGCGGAAGAGCGACTCGACTATTGGCCGTCCTCGAAGCCATGGCTTCCAATGGCGACCTGCAGAACGTCGAGGACTATTTCGCGGGGGTCGCCGCCCTCAAGCGTTTGCTGGCCTGCCGATGGACAACCGTCGCAGCCATAGAGGAGAGACCGTCGGAGTCGGAGTTCGTATACGACCTTTCGGTCGATGGATCTGAAACCTTCCTAGCAGGCTTCGGTGGGTTGGTCGTTCACAACTCGTACACGATCAGCCAGGTGATTGCCCAGCACAAACGGCCGACGCTCGTCCTGGCGCACAACAAGACGCTCGCCGCCCAGCTCTACTCAGAGTTCCGCGAGTTCTTCCCGGACAACGCGGTCGAGTAC
>CAYZEJ010000029.1:0-20938 GCA_964477545.1 uncultured Anaerolineaceae bacterium
GTCGAAGAGGCGATCCAGATCGGCCGTCAGCCCGCCGGCGGCGCGCGCCTCGTGGATGGCCAGGCGCAGCTGATGCAGGACCTGGTCCTCGGCGACGATGGCCGACTCGCGCCCGACTGCCAGGCGCACCAGGTGGCTCGCGGCCGAATGGGCGTCGAGCAGCTGCGCGCCGGCCGGCAGGGATCGGGCGGGCGGCGGCGGCGCAGCCGTGCGCGACCCATAGAGCTCGACACGATGGCAGGTCACGACGAGCACCGACCCAGCGGGTCGCTGAGCTGCAATGTCGGCCGCCAGACGCGCGCGCTCGGCAGCCGGCGTCGATCGAGCATGCGCGACCAGTGCGAACAGATCGGCGGTCAGCGAAGGCCCTCGCTCTCCGTGTCGGCAGCGATGCGTTGGCCCACGCGCTCGACGTTGTAGGCGTTCATGGCCGCAATCAGGAGTCGATCCATCGCCCGCTCGGTGGCTTCCATCAGCTCCGTGGTCGCCGCCGCGTCGAGGCCGCGGCGGCCGGCGAAGAGGCCCAACTGGTGCAGGAACGGACGGCGAAACTTGAGGAAGCCCTCGACGGCGTGGCTGAGCGAAATGCCCAGCCGGGCGGCCACCCTTCCGTAGCCGGCCGCTTCCGCCGTTGCCTCGCTCAGGCTCTGCCGGGCGACCGCCTCCTCATTCGCGTCGAGATGGTCAACGAGTGCCTGCGCGAGGAGGCGTCCATGCGTGCGGAACCACTCGCGTTGCTCGTCCGTCAGCCCTGTCAACCATGTCAGCTGGCGCACCGCGCTGCGCGCTTCCTGGCGGTAGGCGCGCACCAGCCGGCTGGTGGTGATGCCGGATCGAGCAAGGGGCGGCCGGGCCATCCGTTCGGCGGGCAGCAATCGCTCCAGGACGGCGCGCGGGTAACGGCGATGGCCGCCAGGTGTCGTGAATGAGCTGATCCTGCCGGCGTCGGTCCAGCGTCGCAGCGTCCCTGGTGCAACGCCGAGCAACCGGCTGGCATCGCCCAGCGCGAGCCAATCCGGGCGCCCTCGCGAACGCGCAAATCTAGCCAAATCTGTACGAGATTACCAGAATCTCCCGTGTTGCCCGGGGCAGGTCGGGGTCGGGTCAGTGGATCTGACCGTGCCCCGGTTCGCTGCCGCGTTCGCGCAGGAAGCGTTCGATCTCGCTGATGAGCTCGTCGCCCGCCGGCAGCCGCGCCTCGTCGACCATCTCTTCCAGCCGTTCGACGTAGGCGCGCGTCTTGTCGTCGATCGACGTTGCCGTGTCCAAACGTGTTCTGAGCAGCTCCGCCTCAGCGCGCAGGTCGTCCACAGGGATCTCGACGTCCAGGTGACGCGCCACTGCCTCGATCAGAGCGATCGCCGCCGGCGCGTACTCGCCGCTGATGTAGTGCGGGATCTGGGCGAAGTAGCCGATGGCAGGGATGCCCGCCTCGGCCACGGCAACGTCGAACACCGAAATGGCGGCCGATGGAACGCGCAGCAGGCCCTGCGGACCGGGTGCCACGTCGCCGCGCAGGAGCCCTGGAACTGATTCCGTGCCCAGGACGGGCACGGGGCGGGTGTGTGGAACGGCGGCCGGGATGGCGCCCAGCGAGATCCATTGCTCAACCTCGAGTTGGCGGGCCAGCGATGCAAGATCGTCGGCCAGTTCGCGCCAGCGAAAGTCGGGTTCCGGCCCGGTCAGCACGAGGATGTCGCGCTCGCCGATGCGCGTCCGACGCAGTGTCAGGTCAGGCCACGCGAGATTGGCCGGGCGGCCATCGAGGACTTCCAGGGTCGGGCGGCGCGCGCGGTAGTCGTACATGACATCCGATTCGAATGACGCCACCTGCGGCGCGGCCTCGTCGGCCAGCGCCTTCGCGGCGGTTGTTGAGGCCGCACCGGCATCCACCCAGGCGTCGAGCGCAACGACGACGGTTGGCGCGACCAGATCGCGCACGCTCTTCGGATGAACCAGGCTCACGAGTCAAGCATATGGCCGCTCGCCGACTCACTCCTTCCGGCGAGCCCAGCCTCCGCGACCGACGAGCATGTATTCGGGCGTGATCACGAAGATCTCGCGCTCGAACCCGCGGCGGAAATATGGGGTGCCGGTGTAGCGCAGCGACATCCTGTCGATGAATTCGAGCCCGTTGTCGGGCCGGATCTCGGTCACCTGGCCGCGGATGGCAACGAACCGCCACGGGTCGTCGCGGTCGACGACCGAGACCGCTGCGTGCGGGTCGCGTCGCCAGTTCTCGCCCTTGCGCGATCCGACGGCCGAGCTTGTCAGGAGGTGCTCGCCGTCCCAGTCGATCCACATGATGTGGGTGGCGATGCCACCGTCCATGCGGACGCACGAAACGTGGCCGATCCGGTCAGTCGTGACGAGGTCGAGCAGATCGTCCGGGATCGTCGGGACGCCTGCCATCAGCGGGGCTCCAGGATGGCGATCGGGATGGGGCGCCTGGTTCGCCGCTCGTAACGAGCGTAACCGGGGTTTCGGCGCACAAGCTCGGGCCACAGGCGAGACCGCTCCTCATCCGTGGCGTCACGTGCGCGGACCTGCGTGGTACCACCTCCCACCTGGATCTCCGCCTCAGGCGTCGCGAGCAGGTTCAGGTACCACGCCGGATCGCGGTCCTCGCCGGCGTTCGAGGCCACGACCACCAGTCGGTCCGCGTCGGGCATGAAGTAGACGGGTGCCCTTCGCCTGTTGCCGCTCTTCCGGCCGGTGGTGGCGATGACGAGCGTGCCCATCCTTTGCGAGGTCGGCTCTGCGGTCCCGATCCGGCCGCTGGAAACACTCAGCCAGGCGCGGTGAAGCGGCCAGACGAGCCACCTGAGCAGCGACCGTTCGATGTTCATGGGTGCCGACGATAGGACACAACGGCGCGTTGTGAGACGCAGTGCCTTGCGCTCGCCGGATGCGCCGCGCACACTCTGAGCATGATTCGGCGAGCGGGGAAGCCTGACCGCCTGCTCGCGACGGTCATGTTCACCGACATCGTCGGCTCGACGGAGCTGGCGGCGACGATGGGCGACCGCGCGTGGAAGCACGTGCTCGAGCGGCACAACGCGATCGTCCGGCGCGAGCTGAAGCGGTTCGCCGGGCGCGAACTGGACACTGCCGGCGACGGGTTCTTCGTCATGTTCGAGCGCCCCGCGCAGGCGATCGACTGTGCCTGGGCGATCCTGGACGCGATACGGCCGCTCAACGTCCAGATCCGGGCTGCGATCCACATGGGCGAGGTCGAGGTCATGGGCAGCAAGGTCGGTGGCATCGCCGTCCATGCGGCGTCGCGCGTCCTGAGCATGGCCGGCCCGGGACAGATCTATGTGACGGGTATCGTCCACGACGTCGTTGCCGGATCCGACATACGATTCGCCGACGAGGGCACGCACGAATTGCGCGGCGTGCCCGGCGAGTGGCGGCTGTATGCGGTTGAGCAGACTGCGACCGACCGCGCCCTGCCGGTCGAGGAGATGCCCGATCCAACAGCCAGGTCCCGCAGTTGGGCGCCGATCCTGGTGGCGTTGGGTGTCGGCGTACTGGCCACCGCCGCTGCTATTGCCTTCGTCCTGGCCAATTCATCCCGCCCGGGACCGATCGTTCCCCATCCGAACAGCGTGCTGCGGATCAACCCAGCGAACAACGCCTTCGTCCAGCTTGCCGAGATACGGGATCCGACCGAGATGACGATCAACGAGGGCGCCGTCTGGGTGTTGAGCCTTGGCGGGCGAACGCTCAACCGGATTGACCCCCAGACGCTCGGCGTTACGCCGATCGGGCTGCCCGCGGCGCCGACGGGCATCGCCGCCGGCGCCGGCGCGATCTGGGTCACGACCGGCTTCGGGACCGCCGCCGGCAGTGGCACGGTGCTGCGTGTGGGTGTCACGAGCCGGCAGATCGAAGGGACGATTTCGCTCGGCGACGGAGTCGACGGAATCGCCGTCGACGAGGAGTACGTGTGGGTCAGCAACCGTGTACGCAATACTGTCAGCAGAATCGATCTGACGACTCGCGTCGCGACGGGCGAGATCGAGGTGGGCGAGCAGCCGGAGGCCATCGCGGTCGGCGAAGGTTCGGTATGGGTCGCAAACGTGATCGACCGCACGATCTGGCGCCTGGATCAGCGGACCATGGCCCGGACGGCCGAGATAACCCTTGCCGAGACGCCCTACGATCTCGCTCTCGGCTTCGGCCGGCTATGGGTCACCAGCGCTCTGGACGGCTCGGTTACGGTGATCGACGTGGCGACGAATACCCTCCAGCGGACGCTGCCCATGCCCGGCGTGCCGTTTGGTATCGCGGCCGGCCCGAATGCGGTGTGGGTCGCGCTCAGCTCGGGCGACGTGGTCCGCATCGATCCGGCCGACCCCTCTGCCTTCGAGCGGATCGAGGTTGGCGGCGCGCCGCAGGACGTGGCGGTCGACGGAGATGCGGTGTGGGTTTCGATCCGTGAATGAGCGTGGGCTCATGACGAGTCTTCCCGGCCGGGTGGCCGTGCTCCTGCTGGCCGTGGGCTGCTCCGTGGCCCCAAGTGAAGCTCCCACGGCCAGCCCGTCGGCGACATCGCAGACGGGCGGCACGCTGCGCATCGTGCTGCCCGGCGACCAGTTGGAATGGGGCAGGTTCATCATCGCTGACGGTGATCCCGGGGCGATCGATCCGCACCTGGACGCGTTCGCCGCCTACGACACGTGGGAGCTCCTGCGCTGCTGCCTGGCGCGCACGCTGCTGTCCAACAACGGCCGCTCTACGGAGGAAGGCGGAGTGCGCATGCACCCTGACCTTGCTGCCGAGCTGCCCGAGATTTCCGCCGACGGGCTCAGTTGGACCTTCCGACTGAAGGCCGGGCTTCACTATGCGCCGCCGTTGAAGGACGTCGAGATCATCGCTGCAGACCTGATCCGCGGCTTCCACCGGCTCATGTCGCCGGCTCTGGCAGAGGCCAGCTTCGCGCGCACCACGTACTCTGACATCGTCGGTGCCGAAGCCTACCTCGCGGGGCAGGCGGCCTCGATTTCCGGCCTCGAGAGCCCCGATCGCCACACGCTGGTCATCCGGCTGGTCAAGCCGGCGGGGGACCTCGGTGCCCGCCTCGCAATCCCGCTGCCGATCCCCATCCCGGCCAGCCCGTCCGATCCCCAGGCGGCGTTCGGCGTGGCACAGGGCCACGACGATGGCTACGGCCGCTTCCTGGTGTCTTCCGGCCCATACATGTTCGAGGGTTCTGCCGATCTCGACTTCTCGCGGACGTCGGCGGATCAAGCCCCCGTCGCCGGGCTCATCCCGGGCCAGCGCATCGCCCTCGTTCGAAACCCGTCGTGGGATGCGGCCACGGACCAGCTCCGCCCCGCACGACCGGACAGGATCGAGCTGTCCATCGTGCCCACGATGGACGACGCCGTCGCCGAGATCTACGGGCGGCGGGCCGACCTGCTGCTCCAATTCGGTGCCCCGGCTGCGCAGATCCCGGCCGAGATCGTCGACGAGGTCCGGGCCGATCCGACACGTGGCCAGATCTTCATCAATGATTCCGATTTCATCGCGGGCATCCTGATGAATGTCGCGCAGCCGCCGTTCGACGACATCCACGTGCGCAAGGCGGCCAGCTACGCCATCAACAAGGCGAGGATCATCGAGCTGCTGGGTGGACCGCTTGTCGTGCGTGTCGCGCACCACATGGTGCCCGACGCGATGGAGGACAACCTCCTCGTCGACTATCGACCGTACGGTTCAGGCGGGGACGCGGGCGACCTGGAGGCGGCCAGGGCCGAGATGAGGCAGTCGGCGTACGACACCGACGGGGACGGAATCTGTGATGCGGACGCCTGCCGCGGGGTCCGCGCGATGGTCCGCGAGCTTGCGCCATTCCCGCCTGTCGGGGACTCGGTGCGTGACGATCTGGCCCGGATCGGGATCGAGCTGGAGCTCGACGCCGTGCCCCTCGACGAGTTCTTCGACGCGCACGCCGATCCGTTGCAGCACGTGGCGATATTCATCCCGTTGGGTTGGGCGAAGGAAGCGCTGTCGCCGTCGAGCTTCTTCGTCAGCCAGTTCTATAGCCCGGCAGCATTCCAAGAAGGCGGCAACGGATCGTTGGTCGGGGCCACGCCCGATCAGTTGACCGAATGGGGCTACGAAACGACCGAGGTGCCCAACGTTGACGCCCGCATAGAGGCCTGTCTGCCCCTGACCGGCGCGGCGCAATTCGAGTGTTGGGCCGCGTTGGACCAGCACCTGATGGAGAACGTCGTTCCATCGGTTTCATACGGGTCGGGGGTCGGGGTGGTGCTCGCCTCGACACGCGTAACCGGCTATGCGTGGGACCAGCTGGCGGCCGCGCCGGCGTTCGATCAGATCGTGCTCGCGCCCGAGCCGTGAAGCCTGCGGAAGCTCGGCCGCCACAGAGGATAGGGTGGCTCGATGGAGCTCGGCGTCTTCACCTTCGGCGAGGTCACATTCGACCCGGAAACGGGCCGGCAGCTCAACGCCCAGGAGCGGTTACGAGACCTGATCGAGGAGATCGAGCTGACCGATCAGGTCGGTCTCGATGTCTTTGCCGTGGGCGAGCACCATCGTCCCGACTACGCGGTCAGCGCGCCGGCCGTCGTACTGGCCGCGGCCGCCGAGCGAACCAAGCGCGTCCGGTTGTCGAGCGCCGTCAACGTGCTCAGCTCGGACGACCCCATCCGGGTCTTTCAGCAGTTCGCCACGGTCGACCTCCTCTCGAATGGGCGTGCCGAGATCATGGCCGGACGCGGCTCATTCATCGAGTCGTTCCCGCTCTTCGGCTACGACCTGAAGGACTACGACACACTGTTCGAGGAGAAGCTCCTGCTGCTGCTCGAGATCAGGAAGTCGGAGAAAGTCACCTGGCCGGGCGGCAAGCACACGGCGCCGATCGACAACCGCGGTGTCTACCCGCGGCCCGTGCAGGATCCGCTGCCGGTTTGGGTGGCAGTCGGCGGGACACCCGAATCAGCGGCACGTGCCGGACTCCTCGGCCTGCCAATGGCGCTGGCGATCATCGGTGGCCAACCAGCCCGCTTCGCGCCGTTCGCCGAGATCCATCGACAGGCACTCGAACAGGGCGGCCACGGACCGCAGCCGCTGAGCATCAACTCGCACGGTCTGATCGCGGACGACTCGCAGGCCGCAGCGGAAATCGCGTTCCCGCCGATGAAAGCGACCATGGATCGCATCGGCCGCGAACGTGGCTGGCCGCCCATGTCGCGTGATCAATTCGAGGTCGCGCGCCGGCTCGAGGGCTCGAATTTCGTCGGTAGTCCCCAGGAGGTCGTGGACAAGATCCTCTACCAGCACGAGATCTTCCACCACGATCGCTTCCTGATCCAGTTCACGATCGGACCGTTGCCGCACAAGGCCGTGATGCGCTCGATCGAGCTGTACGGCACGGAGGTCGCGCCGCAGGTTCGGAAGGCGCTGGCCGAAAGGAAGTCGAGCGCGGTGCAGGCTTGACAGCCGAGACCGCCGAGATCGCCAATCGGCATTGGTTCGACTCATACGAAGCCTTTGTCACGGACCTGGGGGGCGAGTTCCGCCGCTTCGGCTCAGTGGGCGCTTTCCTGGGCGGGATCCCTCTTCCGTTCGCCAACGGCTGCCTCGTGCTGTGGCCGGCTGATCCCGCCGATCTCGACGCGGCGATCCAATGGGTCAGCTCCGCCCAGGTTCCCCACGTCGTGCGGGTCGAGGAGTCGCTCGTGCCCGAGCACGCCGGTGTGATCAGCAGCCACGGCCTCGAGCGTGACCCGGAGCCCATGCCGGGCATGGTCATGCAGCCGATCCCGCCGAGTCCCGCTCCGGCGCCGGGCGTCACGGTTGAGCGCGTCGACTTCGATTCGTACAAGGAATTCGTGGAAGTACTGATCGTGACCGGGCTGCCCGACACATGGGCGGAGCGTACGTTCGGGCGCCATCTGCTCGACCGGGAGGATCTCGGCTACTTCCTGGCGAGGCTCGAGGGCCAACCGGTCGGTACATCCGTAGCGGTCCGAACCAACAATGTTGGTGGGATCTACTCAGTCGGCACCGCGGTGGATGCCAGGCGACGCGGAGTGGGCACTGCCGTGACCTGGGCGGCGATCGACGCCATCCGCGGCTGGGGCTGCGAGGCCGTGGTGCTCCAGGCGTCCGCGATGGGCTACCCGGTCTATCGGTCGATGGGCTTCGAAGAAATCGTTCGGTACGCCCGCTTCAAGCAGCCTCCGGACCCGAGGCAGCCTCCGGAGCCGAACCCTACGGCCTGAATTCGCTCAGCGGCGCGTACCAGAGCATTCCGCGCAGCGAGTCCTCGCCGGCGATGGAGTTCTCGCCAACGATGGTGATGTGGTACGAAGCGACGAGGGCGTCATGGCCCGCGGCCAGTACGTAGGACGTGCCGCCAAATGATCGCGTGTCCTGCGGCAGGTCCGCGCCGCGCTTCCATGCGCTGCCGTCTATGGACACCCACGTCCCGCCGCTGCCCGGCACCGGTGAGCAGGTTTCGGACGGGACGCCCAGGTCTGGTGTTTCCGGTTGGCCTGGCGACGTGTCGGGCTCGCCGGTCGGCAACACCTGGATGCTCGGCCGCGGCACACCACCCGAGCTGCACTCCATCGCAGTCGCGCCGTCGTTGCGAACGCCCGTCACGAGGAAGCCATTCGGCAGGGGGTGGTGTCTCAGTTTGAGCCCTTCCGGCGTTGTCGTTACCCGATGGTTAACGATCCTCGGTATCGGTGGGTCGTTGGCTCTAGACTTCCTCAGGTTCCCGCCTCGCGTGTCGACTCGCGATTCCGCGTCGGTGGGCCAGCCTTAGGCGGCAACGTCGGCCGCTACGAGTAAAGTCGATCGTCAGATGGCTCTGCGCACAGCGATTCTTGCCTTTGTAGTCCTCGCCGGATGTGGCCTTCGGCCTGCCCCACCAACCCCAGCGACGCTGCCGTCGGCGCCGCCATCGGGCACCGCCTCCCCGATCGCGGTTAGGGACACGTTACGGCCCCTCGTGTCGGTCGCACCTAAGGTGACGACTGCCCCGACGATCGGACCATCGAAACCTCCGCCACCCCCGACTCCGACCGCCACACCACAGCACCCTCTTCCTCTTGGCCTCTCAGAAATACCGAGCGGTGGCGTCACAGTTGAACTGGCCGCGCGGAGCCGGCCGGGAACGATGCAACTAGGCGTGCCAAGGCTTTTCCGGCTGGGGCACTGCGGGCTGCGTTCGCCACTCGACTTCGACGGCAGCCTGTGGGACCCGAAATACGGCCACAATGGGCATGGCGCTCCGATCAGGGGAGATGCAGTTTGGGCTCTCATCAACGAGGTGCCCGTTACCATGATTCTTCTCGAGAAGGACGTCGCCGAGATGAGGACCCGAGTCGGGTTGGTCGTCACATTGTGGCGGCATCATGGTCCTCGGCTTTACTCGGGGTGCTCCTGATCGAACAGCTCACGCGGCAGCGCATCGCGCCAGCCCCACGCTCGAACTGGGAGGACGCCGGCGTCGCTGGCGGATCGCGCTGTAGCAGCGGCGGACCAGGATCCGGTTCAGCCATCCCTGGTATGCAGCCGGATCGCGCAGGGTGGGCAGGCTGCGCCACGCCTCGATGAGCGTTTCCTGGACAGCGTCTTTGGCAGCGTCCGTGTCGCGCAGGATGAGCGTCGCGGTTCCGTACAGGCGGTCGACAGTGACGCTACAGAGCTGCTCGAACGCCAGGTGATCACCCTTCTGTGCGCGGGCCACTTGGTCGACGTTCAACTGGACTCCCTCACGGTCGCCGAGCTCGCCGACCAGATGGGACGAGTTCGTTGGTGAGTAGGTGGTCGAGCACCTTGGCGGAGTTCCATCTTCGGGGTCGTGTGGCGGCGCGATGGTTTCCGATTACCTGCCCGTGGCTGCCCCAGCCTTCTCTGCCATGCCGGGCAGCGACTCGGCGTCGCGAGTCACTCTGTCAGCCGTCTTCAGGTACGAAGTGGTTGTCGTGCCTCAAGTAGAACTCGGCCATCTCCTCGTTGCTCGGCCCTCCTGAACGTGAGAACTCGGCGTTCGCCGCGAAATACTCCTCGCGCGGGCCGCCCGGCGCGAAGTGGATCAGCAACGAGGCCGGCGCGCCCGATTCGTTGCGGAAGCCGTGGACGCCCCCATGAGGCACGTGCACAAAATCTCCCGGCCCTGTCTCGACCCAGCCCCGCCCGTCGTAGATCTTGATGATGCCGGTCAGCACATAGAACGACTCGGTGAACGTTCGGTGGAAATGCGGGCCAGGACCGCTCGGCTCGCCGGTCATCTCCCAGCGGTAGATGCCGAACAGCCCGCGCGTCGTCGTGCCCGTGGCGACGAACGAGCAGCGTGTCCCGTTGGCGTAGACCAGCTCAGGCTCACGGTCCGCCGGCCGGAGGGTGGCCGACACCTCGCCGCCATCGCCCAGGTAGACCGGGTCCGGATAGGTCATGCGCGCCTCCTTGCTTATGCGCCGGCTGCATCGATGAGTCGAAATGCGCCGACTGGGGCCGCGCCCGTCGTCGATTCGGCTGCCGACTATTCTCCACGTGAACTTGCGCCCCGCGACCGAGAACCGTCATATCGATGCGTCACGCGCATGGGAGGCTCCGCCAGTGCAGAAGATCGTCACTTCGCTGTGGTTCGATGACAAGGCCGAGGAGGCCGCCGAGTTCTATTGCGCCCTGTTCGATGATTCACGCGTCGTCAGCGTGGCTCGCTATGGCGAGGCTGGACCGCGCGAGGCGGGCATGGCGATGGCCGTCGACTTCGAGCTGGCCGGCCAATCGTTCAACGCGATCAACGGCGGGCCGCAGTTCAAGTTCACAGAGGCGACTTCGCTCATCGTGAACTGTGTCGGGCAGGCCGAGGTGGACCGGCTCTGGGACGCGCTGACCGAGAACGGTGGCGAGCCGAGCCAATGCGGCTGGCTCAAGGATCGCTTCGGCCTCTCCTGGCAGATCGTCCCGACCAGGCTGACCGAGCTGCTCATCGATCCCGATCCGGGCCGGTCGCAGCGCGCGATGACAGCCATGCTCCAGATGAGCAAGATCGAGATTGCCGAGATAGAACGCGCGGCAGACGGGGCAGCCGAAGCCGCCTGACAAGGATCCGCCCCCCGATGGCCAGCTCTACCGCCAGCTTCCCGGGCTTCACCCGCGATGCGATCCAGTTCATGGCCGACCTGGCGGCCAACAACGAGCGATCCTGGTTCCAGCCGCGCAAAACAGAGTACGAGCGCCTGATCAAGGAGCCCATGGAGCAGCTTTGCCTGGCGCTGACTGACCGATTCGAGTCGAACGGGCTCCCATTTCTGGCCGATCCCAAGCGCTCTCCGTTCCGGATCTACCGCGACACGCGCTTCAGCAGGAACAAGGACCCGTACAAGACCCACATCGCCGCCACGTTTCCCTGGACGGGGGGAGGGGCGGGCGTCGGTGAAAGCTCGGTGGAGCGCGCCCACGGCAACGGTGGTTACTTCAGCTTCCAACCGGGCGAGATGTACTTCGGTGGCGGCGTCTATATGGCCGAGAAGCCGTTCCTCGAGGCTTTCCGGAACACCGTGCTCGACAACCCGGGACGCGTCCGCGAGGCGCTCCACGACGAAGAGTTCGTCAAATGGTTCGGCGATGCCCACAGCCACGAAGAGCTGAAGCGCGTCCCGCCCGGCTATCCGTCCGACCACCCGATGGCCGACCTGTTCCGCTGGAAGGACGTCATCTTCGGACGGCGCCTCTCGGACAAGGAAGTCTGCTCGTCCACGCTGCCCGACCTCATCGCGGACGGCTTCGGCGCGGCCATGCCCGTATTCAGGCTGCTTTCGACCCTGGGCTAGCCGTCACCCGGTGGTTCCGGGCTCGATAAGTGCGGCTCTTCACTTGGAAGGCCTAGCCCAGCTCGCGTAGCCGGGCGAGCGCCTTGTCGACCCGGGCCGCCCGAGTCTCGGTTCGCTTTGCCTCCCGGACGGGGTCGGCCAGCTCACGCTGGCGGCTGAACGCAAGGCCCTGAAATCGCTTGGCCAGCTCCGGCTCGGCCTTGAACGCAGCCTTCAGCTCTTCCGCCAGCTCGACCTTGCGCGGGTTCTCGTCGAGCATCAGCTCCAGCTCGACCGCATCTCCCAGGACCGCGCCGGCTGCGACCCGTGCTGCCTTGGGGACGCCCATGTAGAGAGTGCCCTTGAATGGGAAGGTCGCGGTCATGAAGTCGACACCGTTGAGCCAGCCGAACGCGCGCTTCTGCTTCAGACCACCAAGTGCCGGGATGACCTCGGCCGGCACCAGGGCGACGGTTGCGCCCGCCCCACGGGCCTGCTCGATGGTCGCCTTGAACCTGACTTTCTCGGCCACGAGGGTATGATGAAGCCTCGCCGCGCAGCGCGGTGGCCGCCGTGTGATCGACCGTCTTCTCGATAGATCGTGCGACAGGGCTTTCCCGTTCGAGAAGACAGCGGAGGTACCCACGTGGGGACCGGAACCATCAAGAAGGTCGTCGCCGAGCGCGGCTTCGGCTTCATCACATCGTCAGATCAGAAGGACTACTTCTTCCACCGCAGCTCGCTCGATTCCACCCTGGATTTCGATCGGCTGGTTGGTGGCGAGAAGGTCGAGTTCGAGATCGAACAGAGCCCCAAGGGGCCGCGCGCAGCCCGAGTCCGCGCGACCGAATAGTCGCCGCGACTTAAGCGACCGAGCCGTCCGCAGCGATGCGGGCGGCTTTTCTTTGGCTAGCGGTCCGGGCGCTCGTTCCGCTCGGCTGCGTCGGCGGCCGTTGCGATGCGCCGAGTGCGCGTTTCCGGTCGCTTGGCGAGCGCGATCGACGAGAGCACGAAGCGTTTGGCGCCGTCCGGCCAAGCGTCCCAGTTCGCGCGCGCAGTCGGGCGGGAATCGAGGGCCTGCTCTAGCTCGGAAGGCAGCTCCAGCCGATCAACCGAGTCGAAGACGCTCCAACTGCCGTCTGCCTTCGCCCGCTCGATCACTGCCAGGCCCGCGGGCTCCATCATCCCAGCCGCCGTCAACCGTTCGATGCGCTGCTTGTTGTAGCGCGACCATGGGCTGCCGACGCGGCGCGGGGTGAAGTAGAGCTTCGACCGCCGCTCGTCGACGGTGCCCGCCTGGCCGTCTATCCAGCCGAAGCACAGTGCCTCTTCAATCGACGCCTCGTAATCGATGCGCGACAAGTCGGACCCGGATCGGCCGGTCACGAGCCAGGTTCCGCGCGACGTCGCGTGGTTATCAGCCAGCCATTTCCGCCATGCGGCGCGATCCTCTGGTTCCACGTACGGCGCGCTCTTCATCAGTCCAGTTTGAAGGTGCGATATTCAGTAGGTGATCGTTTCGCCCCAGACCGCAGCCACTCTCGCGACGATTGGATTACTCGTCCTCGCGGCCTTCCAGGCGGCTCTTGCTGCGGGGATGCCGCTCGGCCGCGCTGCGTGGGGTGGCCAGCAAACACGTCTCCCGCGGAATCTGCGCGTTGCCAGCTTGGTATCGATCCCCGTTTGGTTGCTCGGCGCGGCGATCATCCTCGACCGAGCTGGGATCCCCGTCGTTGACCTGCCTGACACGGTGTCGCACCTGGGAGCGTGGGTGCTCGTAGTCCTGTTGTTCCTCGGAGCGGCCGTGAACCTCGCGTCGTCGAGTCCGTATGAGCGGTTCGGCTGGGCGCCATTCGCGGCTGTAACCGGCTTGTTGACGCTGGTCGTGGCGCTGGGCTGATCCCGGCGCGGCGCTCAAACGCGCCCTTGCCAGATCCCCACAGGCTCGAACTTCATCGGGACGTCCACCAGGATCAGCTCGCTGTGCTGCTCCGCGATGATGGCGATCCGCTCTTCGTCGGTGATCTTGGCCGCGTCCCCCGTGCCCAGGGCCGAGTCCGCCACGCGTACCGCGCCATCGATCACGTACAGGTAGGCGCCTCGGCCGAACTCGAGGCGATGTATGACCTCGACCTCCGCTTCCAGGCTGGCCACGTAAACGGAAGCGTCCTGGTGGACCTTGACGACCTCGCCACCTCCAGGCCCGATGACCCTGAGCAGTTGGTTCGCTCGATCCGCCTTGGTGAACTCGCGCTGCTCGACCGCAGGCGGAAGGTCGGGCGTATCGGGCAGGATCCAGATCTGGATGAAGCGCATCGGCTCGGTCTGCGACGCGTTGCGCTCGGAGTGGAGCGCCCCCGAGCCGAGCGTCATGCGCTGTACGGCCCCGGCCGGCAGCGGGCCAAACGGTCCGCCGACGTTGTCCTCGTGACCGAACAGTCCCTCGACCACGTAGGTCAGCCCCTCGACGTCGCGGTGCGGATGGAGCGGCCACACGGCGCCGGGAATCAGCCGGTCGTCGTTGAAGACCCGCATCGCGCCGAAGCCGTCGTTTTCCGGGTCACGGTACGAGTCGAACGAGAAGTGCCACCGGGCATGAAACCAACCGCCGTCGGTTTCGTAGATGTCACGATCGCGCCTGACCTTGATCATTGGTGAAGACTAGGCGCGAATGAAGATGAACCGAGGCGATCGACTCCTGTTCGGTATCTCCGTGACGCCGTACGCCGAGCAGTACGCAGAGATCGTCAGACAGGTGCTTGCCGCCGAACGAGGCGGCCTGGATCTCGTCGGCATCCAGGACCACCCCTACCAGCGCCGCTTCCTGGACACGTTCGCGCTCATCGGCGACCTGCTGGCACGCACGGAACGGCTGCGTTTCTTCCCGGACGTGGCGAGCCTGCCGATGCGCCCGCCGGCCATGATCGCCAAGGCCGCTGCGTCACTAGATGTGATGAGTGGCGGCCGGTTCGAGCTGGGCCTGGGCGCGGGCGCCTTCTGGGACGCGGTCGCCGGCATGGGCGGCGACGTGCGCGCGCGTGGCGAGCGGCTCGCGGCGCTCGAGGAGGCAATCCAGGTCATCCGCGCCGCCCTCGACGTAGGCCCGGAGCGGCGAGTGGTCCGCGGCCCCGGCCCGCACTACTCGATCCGCGGTTACCCGCCAGGCCCCGCCCCGGCCCACCGCGTGGAGATATGGGTCGGCGCGATGTCTCCCGGCGCCCTCCGGTTGATCGGCCGCCTGGCAGACGGCTGGGTCCCCGGCGGCGGAGCCTCGCGAATCGCGGAGTTTCTGGCCCTGACCGCGCGAATCGACGAGGCAGCCCTCGCCGCCGGTCGCGACCCAAAACAGATCCGCCGAGTCGTGAACATCAGCGGCTCGATCAGCGACGCCCCGGGCGGGGACGGGGCGCTGGACGGCCCGCCGGCGCAGTGGATCGATGTCCTCTCGAGCTGGGGTATCGAGTTGGGCATCGACGGCTTCGTCTTCTGGCCGCCCGACTTCGGGACGGGACAGATCGAGCGTTTTGCAGTCGAGGTCGCGCCCGCCGTACGCGAGCAGATCGCCGCGAACGACTGATCCGGCTTCCGCCGATACGATCTTCGCGATGACCCACAGCGCCGACTACTGGCAATCAATGAACAAGAGCGTGATCGCCGACTTCCGCGCGAATGGTGGAGTTGTCGCAAAACGCAAGCACCCGCTGATCCTGCTGACCACAACCGGGGCACGGTCCGGCCGCAAGCACGTCACGCCGCTGAACTTCAGTCGTGACGGGGATCTTGTGATAGTCATCGCCTCCAAGGGCGGCTCCGCGACGCACCCGGATTGGTACCTCAACATCGTGGCGAACCCAGAGGTGCAGATCGAGGACGGCGCCGACACCTATCGTGCCCGGGCCACCGTCGCCAGGGAGCCGGAGCGCACCCGCCTGTACGACGCGCAGGCCGCGCAAATGAGCTTCTTCGACAGCTATCGGAAGCGCGTGAAGGCGCGCGAAATCCCCGTCGTCATCTTCGAGCCGATCTCGTAGCTCACCGACCGGTGGCGCTCAAGGTCAGCTGGGAGTCGGTGGTCGTGCGCCCAACGTAAACAAGAAACGTGATACTGAGTGGTATCATGTTTATCGATGACAGCTCAACTGCGCTTCGCACGCTACGCGCCCTGGTTCCTGGCCGCTGCCGTCTACAACTTTGCCTGGGGCTCATTGGTCGGACTCGAGCCCAGGCTCATGCTCGGCCTGGTCGGGGTGGCGCCCACTCCATCGGATGTCGCCTGGCGCGCGGTTGCCATGCAGGTTCTGTTGTTCGCGATTGCATATTGGTGGGCATCTCGTGACCCGTGGGCCCACCGGCATTTGATCGTCATCGGCACCGCGGCGAAGGTCTTCGGCTCGGTCGGTTTCATAGTGGCGGCAGCGACAGGTCAGCTTCCGTGGTCATTCGGCCTGATGGTGTTGACCAATGACGTCATCTGGCTGCCGGTTTTTCTCGCGTTCGTCAATGACGCTGCCCGACAGCGAGGTTGGCGCGTTCTTATGATGGGCGGCTAATCCGGGCTAGGCTCTAGGCGTGAGCAAGGACGGATTCCCGCGGGAAGCATTCGGCGCCCTGATCCGCCGCCTGCCCAGTTACGCCAAGCTCGCATGGGCGCTCGCGAGAGACCCGCGACTCTCCCGGGCACGGCGGGCCGCGGTCCTGGCCGGCGCCGCATACGTGCTCTCGCCGATAGATCTCGTACCGGGGATCATCCCGGTCGTTGGTCAGCTCGACGATGTCCTGGTGGCGCTTGGTGCAATCCGCTTCGCCCTCAATGGCCTCAAGCCCGAGCTCCGCACCCAGGCGCTGACCGCCGCGAACCTGACCCAGGCGGATCTCGATGCCGACCTGCGGACGACCGGCGCGATCGCCGTCTGGTTGGGGCGGTCAGGTGTCCGCATCGGCGTGCGAGTCGGCCGTAGCGCGGTCGACCTCGGGCGGCGCCTAATCAATCGCTGAGCTGACGCTGCCCTAGGGAGCAGCCCAGGACGTGTAGTTCGGCGGCCAGTCATCGGCCGTCGCGCGTTCGCCATGAACCGCGTGCTCGACCAGTAGCTCGTACAGCGGATACGAGTCGTCGACGGTGAAGAACCAGTCGGCTGCGACCGCCGCGCGGATGGCCTCGTCGTCTATGAGGCGCGCGCGACCGCGGACGAGGAACTCGCTCGGGGCGGCCGGATCCATGTGCGCGTGGAGCGCGTAGCGGCCGTCCTCGTCGAGATCCCTCCGCTTCGCCGACCCTGCCTGGACGAACGTGTAGAGGTGACCATTGACCACTCCGGCGTTGACCGGGTGCGCTCTTGGCGGGGCGTCGCCGCGCACCGTGATCAGCAACGCTTCGCCGTCGCCATTTCTGTACATCAGCTCACGGCCGACCGCAGCCAACGTCGGCGCGGCGGCCTCAAACTCACTCCACTCAGCCACAGGTGGTTCGGAGTCTAAGCCGCGCCGTTCGCTCCGGCCGCGTCGTTAGCATCGGCGGGATGGGTGTCCGGCGTTGGCGACTTGATCTCCGCACTTCCGCCGCCCTGCCGCCGATGGCGTGGGTCCTTCGAGCGCGGCCACCCGTCGCCGAGCTTACCTTCGGGAGCCTCGCCCGTGCCAGCGATGCGGGCGTGTTCGAGGGGACGTGGGTCGGAGACGCCGACGAGCTGGGACCGCTTGGCTCGACCACAACGTTCGGATCAGGCGTGCTGCTCGACGGCCACGACAGCGGCGAGCTCCACATCGTCCCGCCGGGTCACATGCTCGAAGGGGTCTATCTCTGCCGGCGACGCGACGCGCTGATCGCCGCCAACTCGTTGGTCGGCCTAATTGCAGCCGCAGGCCTGGACCTGGACCCGAACGTGTCCTACCCACCGTTGTTCAACGAGTCGGTGAACGGCGTGATGCACACGAAGATCCCCACGACCATGGACTCGATTGTGGCCCACTTCCACGACAACCTGCGCCTGGACCTCGACGGCCGACTGACCGTCGTGCCCAAGCCGCGCGAGGAGCCTTTCGCGAGCTTCGCCGACTACCGGCGACGCCTGTCGGGTGCGTTAGCGTCCGCGCTGTCCAACGCGCCATCGTTCGAGCCGGCCGTCACCATCTCATCGGGTTACGACGGCGCCGCCGTTGCGGTGCTCGCCTCCGAGCTCGGCTGTCGAAAGGCCGTGACAGTGACAGATGGCAAGCCGGTGCCGCACAGCTCAAGCGTGAGCGACAGTGGCGAGGACGTCGGTAAGCGACTCGGCCTGGAAGTCCGCGGCTACGAGCGCCTGGCCTATCTCCACGACAACGACCTTCCAGAGGCCGACTTCCTGGCGCCCGGCTTCAGCGGCGAGGACGTGGTCATGTCACAAATGGAGCGGGATCTCGGCGGCCATATGCTCGTGAGCGCCTTTTTCGGGGACGGGATGTGGTGGATGAACCGTCCGCCGCGTCCCATCCTGTGGCGATCGGATCAGTCAGGGTCATCGCTGGGCGAGTGGCGTCTGCGCGTCGGGTTCATCCACGTGCCCCTGCCGTGCTTCTCTGGCGAGCAATACCCGCTCACACAGCGGATAAGCCGCTCCCCTGAGATGCGGCCGTGGGTGCTGGGTCGTGCCTACGACAAGCCCATACCGCGCCGCATCCTCGAGGAGGCAGGTGTGCCGCGCGGCTCGTTCGGCGAGGTGAAGCGCGCGATCAGCGCGACGATCCATGTCGACGGCCCCGCCGCGCTTTCGCCCGCGTCGGCGGCGTCACTCCACGCATTCGCCGCAGCCGCAGGCCGCGAGGTGCAATTCAGGCGCAGGTCGTTTCCGATCTGGCAGCGCGCGCTGCTCAAGGCGAGCAGGAAGCTGGGCGTCGAATCGGTCGCTTCCCGAGTCGACCGCCACAAGGTTGCGCTCGGCGTCATGGAGCCGACGTTCGGTTCGTTGCTGTTGCGCTGGGCCGTCAGCGTCGTCCGTCCGCGCTACGAGTAGGCGTCCGTCCGGTCAGGCCCGCATCAGGTGGAAGAATAGCGCGGGCGACACCAGCGAGTTCGACTTTGGCCTGGACCTGATCCTCGATGGCCTGGAGAAGCTCAGAGGCGTCGCGTAACGAGTTTGTGGCTTGATCGTGCTGGCATGCCATAGCGCACGCACTCCGCGTGGCCCCACAGTCGGGACATGTTGAGCTTGCTGTTCCGGCTATGGGCAATTCGTCGCCTGTGGCAGATGATCCGCGGTACCCGCCGAACATCCACCACGAGCCGTCGTTAAGGCCTGGTCTAGGCTTTTTGCCTCTTTTGGGGTATGGTTACGGCTCCCCCGCGCTGTGTGGTGGCTCCGTGTGATCCTTCTTCTCGAACAGATCGTGCGTAAGTGTTTGTCGTTCGAGAAACTGTTTGGAGGGTCACCGTGACCGCAGGTACCATCAAGAAGGTCGTTTCCGAGCGCGGATTCGGCTTCATTTCAACCGCGGATGAGAAGGACTACTTCTTCCACCGCAACGCGCTTGATTCCTCGCTCGACTTCGACCGTCTGGTCGGGGGCGAGAAGGTCGAGTTCGAGATTGAGCAGAGCCCCAAGGGCCCGCGCGCAAGCCGAGTTCAGAGCGCCTAAGACCTAACCGGTCAAGGAAGCCGCCCGCAGCAATGCGGGCGGCTTTTTCATTTCCCGGCGCAGCGCAGTGCGTAGCCGGTCACTCGCGGGTCGTAGACTGAATCGATGCCTGAAGAGATTCGCCCCGAGTCGCCGTTCGGACTCCGCGGTGACCACGAGAACATCTGGCATATCGCGGCGGCCGAACGCTGGAGCGACGGCAAGCTGATCGGGCACCAGACCTTCTGTGGTCGTAACTACGCCGACGGCGAGGCGCGGCCGGATCTGGCCGATCTGGCGGAGGTTTGCTCGGACTGCACCGCCCAGGTCGCCAAGCGCCACTGACGCGGCCCTTCGTAGACGCGCGGTCGGGACTCGTAGACTCGCCGGGTGTCCGATGAGTTGCGCCCGAGTGGAGGACGGCGGGTTGTTTCGGCGCTGATCGCAGACGTTGTCGGCTCAACCGCGATCGGCGAGCGCCTCGGACCTGAGCGGTCAAAGTTCTTCTTCGACGAGATCGTGCGGCTCATGCGCGTGGAGGTCGAACGTTTCGGCGGCACGGTCGCGCAACTGACCGGCGACGGGCTGCTGGCGTTCTTCGGGGCACCCACCGCGCGCGAGGACGATCCCGCTCGCGCTGTACGAGCGGCGCTTGCTATCCATGAGTCGATTGCCAGATACGGTGCCGAGGTCGCCACAGGCTACGGCATC
This sequence comes from uncultured Anaerolineaceae bacterium, assembly GCA_964477545.1. Classification (GTDB taxonomy): domain Bacteria; phylum Chloroflexota; class Limnocylindria; order Limnocylindrales; family CSP1-4; genus JALYGJ01. The sequence continues at coordinate 20,105 of CAYZEJ010000029.1, forward strand.
GACCTCGCCGCGCGCGTCGCCGTGAATACCGGACCGGTCGTGGTGCCGGAACGCGACGCCTCGCCGGATGCCCTCTATAACGCGCTTGGCGACACCGTCAACGTCGCGGCTCGCCTTCAGGCACTCGGTAGCCTCGTGGTTGGGCCGGCCACTGCGCAGCAGATCGGGGACGTGCGAGATGTGGGGTTCGATGGTCTTCGAGGGCGTGGTCGAACTCCATCTGCTGGATCGGATGGTCGGGGGATGGGTCCGGGGCAGCTGGCGCCGGCTACGCCGCTGGGTAGAGGCTGAGCGGGTCCACACACGCAACCCGAACGTCGGCGAATGGTGGCAATGGCTGTACGAGAGGCTGGAGGCCGATCCCGACCCCGGTAAGGCGCAGGGTGCCCACGTCGCCTATCGCAAGCGAGCCCGGTAGCGACCGTGGACCTCGTGGCCGCGCACGGATTGGCCGCCCTGCTGCTCGTGAAGGAAGCGGGAGTCCCGATATCGATACCGGGAGACCTGCTCGTCATCGGAGCGGGCGTGGCGACTGCCGGTGATCGCCCGTTCAGCAGCGCAGCTCCGCGCTGTCCATGGCGGCCGACTTCGGCTACCTGATGCCCTTGTCATAGCCACGGCGCTCGATCTGGAGGCGGATCTATTGCTCACGACCGATCGACGATGGCCGGAGGTTGGCGTGGAGATCCGGGCGGTCTGACCAGGAAGCGCTGCCGACGCCTCGATGTACTGGAGGGTCGAGTACTACCATGGGTCGTCGTCGACCTGGCTCTTCTGGTGGCGATCAATGAAGTTCTTCGAACGACACGCGTGGAAGGTTTTCGCCGTGCTGAG
>CAYZEJ010000030.1:0-20703 GCA_964477545.1 uncultured Anaerolineaceae bacterium
GCTGGACGGTCTGGGCGAGGTCGATGATGTGGATCCCGTTGCGCTCGGCAAAGATGTACGGGCGCATCTTGGGATTCCAGCGGCGAGTCTGGTGCCCGAAGTGGACACCTGCCTCCAGCAGCTGGCGCATCGAAACGGACGGCATGGGAAGTGGGACCTCCTGGTTCGGTTTGACCTCCGCGCGCCTCATGTTGTCCGCGGACCTTGGCGCTTCTGTGCGCTTCGGGCACCTCGCGGGGAGCAGCACGCGTGTGTGATGGGCACCTCTTACCGGCGCCTGTCGCGTTATGCGGCCCGTTTAGTTTACCAAACGCCCTCTTGTGCCCGTCGAACTTGCCGCTTGGCGTCCCGCCTGAGTCGGCTGGATGACATCGTCAGGGTCGGCAGTTCCTCTTGTGCCGACGTCGCGTTCGCGCGACGATGTGCGCATCGAGCCCATCATCACGGGAGGGGTCATGCGCCACGCGGACCGGTTTAGGACGATCGTTTTCGGCGGATTACTTGCGGTTGTGCCACTTGCGTGTGCGTCCGGTCTGGCAATCGCGCCAGCCGAGTTGGCGGCGTTGCGCGAACAGGCCGACCTACACGCAATCTGGCGGATAGAAGTCGAGTTTCATCGCGCCGCATCGAACAAGGATCTCGACCTTATCGCCTCGCTGTTCACACCTACCGCGACGTTCACCACTGGCGGTCAGACATACTCGGGGCGGGACCAGATCCGCGAGTTCTTCGCCACGAAGGCCGGGCCGTTCAAGGCCGAGAACCATTGGGTCTCCGAAACCCCTGCGTACAAGCTCGATGCCACCGTGAACGGCGATCAAGGGACGATCTACTTCGAGTGCCATTATGTCGATCCGGCGACGCGGAGTGTCGTCTCCGTGGTCGGCGCGGATGCCGCCGTCGCTCGTGTTGACGGCGTGTGGCTCATGACGACCCTGACCGCTTCCGCGCTCCCCGAACTGGCGCCGTAACCCATGGCCCGTTGGGGCCGACCGTCCGTGCCGAGAGGGGTAAGCGCTCTGATCGACGCGGTGGCACGGGTTCCGGTGACTGTGTCCACGAAGCTGTTGGTGGCGTTCGGAGCGACCGCGCTGCTGCTCGTCGTGGTCGGCCTCGTCGCCTTGCAGGTGATCTCCGAGTCGGATCAGCGCGTCACCGCGCTGGGGTCCGTTCAGCAGAGAGCAAGTCTCTATCGCGAGCTGCAGACTGACGCGGCTCAGCTGCGCGCCCTGCTCGCGCTACGTGTCATCGGCGAGGATGAATCGATCTTCTCTGGCGCTGCTCCGCCGACTCCCGAGACCCTGGTGGTCATCGACCGCGCGGTCGCGACGACCCTGGCACGGCCGGGCCGGCCAACCGACCTGTCGCTCCTTCCGCCGGATCTGCCCGACGATGAACGCGCGGCCCTGACCCGAATAGTCGACGGCTTCGATCGAGTGGAGACCATCATCGTCGAGATCATCGTGCTCGACACCGCTGGCGACTTCGAAGCAAGCGTCGACGAGCTCATCATGGCCGAACGCACGGCGGTCGACCTCGAGCGTGAGACGCGCTCTCTGGCGCAGGCCACCCAGGCGCTCACCGACAGACTCGTCGCAGAGAATGCCAGTGCCGTCCAGACATCCCAGGGAACCTTCATCGTCGTCGCAGTCATGGCCGTACTACTCTCCATCCTGCTGGGACTGATCTTGTCGTGGAGCGTCATCCGGCCGATCCGGCGCATCGAAACCGGGCTGGAGGCGATCGCCTCGGGCGATTTCTCAGGCCATGTCGATGTTCCCAACCGTGATGAGCTGGGAGCCCTCGCGCTCAACATCAATCGGATGAACGACGAACTCGGGCGCCTTTATGCGGCCCTGGAGACCGCGAGCCGGCACAAGTCCGAGTTTCTGGCCTCCATGTCTCACGAGCTCCGAACACCGCTCAACGCGGTCATCGGTTTCTCGCAGGTTCTGCGGCAGCAGATGTTCGGTGAGCTCAATCCAAAACAGGCGGAGTACGTGACCGACATCCTCGACTCCGGCCAGCACCTGCTAAGCCTCATCAACGACATCCTCGACCTCGCCAAAGTCGAGGCCGGCCGCATGGACCTTCAGCCGTCCAGCTTCGCGCTCGGGGTGACGATCGAGAACGCGGTGGCGATGCTGCGCGAACGCGCCGCGCAGCAGGGCGTGACGATCCAAACACAGATCGACCCACGCGTCGACGTCATCGAAGCGGACGAGCGGAAGGTGAAGCAGATCCTCTTCAACCTCCTGTCGAATGCGGTCAAGTTCACGCCCCACGGGGGCTTGATCACCGTCTCGACGAGCGTCGCCGGCGAGGAAGTCGAGATCGACGTCATGGACACCGGCGTCGGCATCGACGCTGCGAACCTGGGGCGCGTCTTCGACGAGTTCGAGCAGGTCGGCCCTGGACGCGGCCACGAAGGCACCGGACTTGGGCTCGCGCTGACGAAACGACTCGTCGAGCTTCATGGAGGCCGCATCGCGGTCAGGAGTGAGCTCGGGGCCGGCAGCACCTTCAGTTTCTGGCTCCCGCTCCACCGGGCGGACACCGACTCACCAGTGGCGGAGTCGATCGCCTTGCAGAGCGCAGTCTCTCGGTGAGCGGTGCCGGCCGGGGCCGATTGGTTCTGATCATCGAGGACAACGACCGGAACCTCAGGCTCGCTCGTGACGTGCTGGAGTTCCATGGATTTCGGACGCTGTCCGCCACGACCGGAGAGGAAGGCGTCCAGCTCGCTCGAGAGCACGGCCCGGACGTGGTCCTGACCGACGTCGCCCTGCCGGTGATGGATGGCGTCGAGGTGGCCGGCGTACTCAGGGCGGAGCCGGGGACGGCCGAAATCCCGGTTGTGGCGCTGACGGCTTCGGTGATGCAGAGCGACCGCGAGCGCTTCGCCGCTGCGGGGTTCGCAGGGCTGATCGCCAAGCCGATCGACGTGCCGACGTTCGCGCAGACCGTCGACGGGTACTGCCGAGAGCGCGGTTCGTGAACGCGACGCAGCTCCCACGTATCCTCGTCGTCGATGATCTCCCGCAGAACATCAGGCTGATGGAGGCGGTCCTGGTCCCGCGGGGCTTCGACGTAGTGGGGGCACACTCCGGCCAGGATGCTCTGGATCTGCTTGCCCGGGAGAAACCAGATCTGTTGCTACTGGACGTCCAGATGCCCGGTATCGACGGTTACGAGGTCTGTCGGCGGATCCGAGCCGACCCGGCCACCAGCGCGCTGCCCGTAGTGCTCGTCACGTCGAGCGCTTCCGAGGATCGGACCGCGGGGATCGAGGCCGGCGCAGACGACTTCATCCAGAAGCCTTTCGACGAGAGCGAGTTGCTCGCGCGCGTCCGGTCGTTGCTACGTGTCAAGCGGTATCACGACACGATCCTCGCCCAGGCCGAAGCCCTCGCTTCCCTGAACTCAGAGCTTGAGGAGCGTGTGAATGCCCAGGTCGAAGAGATCGAACGACTCGGCCGGCTTCGACGCTTCCTGTCGCCGGAGCTCGCGCGACTCGTCGCAGCGGGCGACGATGAAACGCTCTTTGCCACGCACCGGCGCGAGCTCGCCGTGCTCTTCGCCGACTTGCGCGGCTGGACCGCCTTCAGCGAAACCACCGAGCCCGAGGAGGTGATGGGCGTCATCCGCGAATTCCACGAAACAATGGGCACCGTCCTGCGTCGCTTCCAGGGCACGATCGGCTGGCTCGCGGGTGACGGGGTCATGGCGTGGTTCAACGACCCTTTCCCGCGTCCCGAGCCGGCCGCACGTGCTGCCGCCACCGGCGTCGCGATGCGCGATGCCATGGCCGACCGAACGCGAGCCTGGCGCGGACGGGGCCACGACCTGGACTTCGCCGTCGGGATCGCGCTCGGCTACGCGACGCTGGGCACGATCGGCTTCGAGGGCCGATTTGAGTACGGCGCGGTGGGGACCGTCATGAATCTCGCCGCTCGCCTGTCCGATGAGGCTCGACCGGGTCAGATCCTCTTGAGCGCGCGCGCCGCCAGCGCGGCCGAGCCGTACATTGAGACCGCACCGGTCGGCGAAAGGACGCTAAAGGGCTTCGCCCGGCCGCTGGCGGCGTTCAACGTAATCGCCCTGAAACAGGCCTGGAATGAGCTGGCGGGCGCAGAGTCCGCTGATGGCCAGCCGGCGCAGCGCAGCGGACAGAGGATCGCCTAAGGCGGCTCGAGCCCGCGCAGATGTCTGATCTCGGTCCGCCCTGTGCGACCGTCGACGACGATCAGGTCGACCCGCCGCGGCAGCGTGCCAACGCCGTCATCTGGTTCGAGTACCGCGCCCAGCCTGGCCAGCGACCGGTAAAGGCGGCCGACCTTACGTCGGTCGACCCGTTCTTCGGGCGTCCCAAAGGCCAGCGTGCGCAGGCTGCGGACTTCGACGCTGACCAGGGTGGGTGGCGGGCCGGGATCCACGGCCAGCACATCGATCTCGTCACGGTGAACCTTCACGTTGCGCGCGATCACGCGCCAGCCGAGCCCGGTCAGATGGCCCACTGCTTCGTCCTCAGCCGCGGCGCCGCGCCGCTGGCGCTCCGTCTTCATCCGGCGACGCTAGACAGCGCGGCTTATCAGCGGCTTAGCGGCTGCTCACCTGGTGCTCATGCTCCCAGCACGACCAGCGCGGGCAGCGGTTCAGTTCCCGCCGCGACCTCGAAGAGCGGGAGCAGCTCCTGTTCGCCGGCCAGGACGCGCTGCGTGGTAATGAACGACCGCCGGTGATGGGGTGTCACTCCCAGGGCAGCCATCCCGGCTCGGTGATCGGCGGTCGCGTAACCCGCGTTGTGCTCCCAGCCGTAACCCGGATATCGGGCCGACAGCTTGCGCATCAGCCGATCACGGGTGACCTTGGCGACGATCGAGGCGCAGGCGACCGCGTAGCACAGGGCGTCGCCGTCGATGACCGCGCGATATGGCCCGGCGTACTCCTCGAAGCCGCGAATCCGCCGGCCGTCGACGATCACGAAATCGTGATCGCCCGCGCGGGCGACTGCCCGTTTCATTGCCAGGATGGTCGCGTAGTAGATGTTCAAGCGGTCGATCTCGCGGACCGACGCGGCGCCTAAACCAACGCGCACCGCCCGGCGCAGGATCTGTCTGGCCAGCTTTTCTCGCTGCGCGGCGGACAGCGTCTTGGAATCTCGCACGCCCTTGATGAAGCGCTTGTTGAGCGGCATCGCGACGGCACAGGCGACGACCGGCCCGGAGGACGGGGCGACGCCGACCTCGTCCAGGCCGAGGATGACCCGATGGCCTTCCTCGCGGAAAAGCCGGTTCTCGAGGCGCCTGGTCGGAACGATGACCCCCATCGCCCGAAGGCTAGCCGATCAGGCCCGTGCAAGCGACGGTCAGCGGACCACTTATGTGGGACGCAGACCTGTGTCGCGCGCAGCCGGGCCGAAGGCCCCCGGCGAAGTGAGAGTTCAGCTGGGGCGACGCTCGCGCAATGAAGCGGCCTTGCCGACGCGCTTGCGCAGGAAGTAGAGCTGAGCCCGGCGAGCAACGCCGTGGCGCACGACCTCGATCTTCTCGATGCGCGGCGAGTTGACCTTGAAGGTCCGCTCGACTCCCACGCCGCTGCGGATGCTGCGCACGGTCATCGACCGATTGATCCCGCCGCCGCGCAGTCGCATGACCGTTCCTTCGAACACCTGGATGCGCTCGCGGCTGCCTTCCTTGACGCGCGCTGACACCTTGACGGTGTCGCCCGAGGACAGCTCGGGCAGGTCCGTGCGGATCTGATCTGCGGTGATTTCGTCGAGAACGGTCACGGCTTAACTCTCTTGCCTATCTGGGCGCGCGCGGACAGACCGCTTGCGGTTCGCGTCGGGCGGCGGAGTATACATGGCTCCCTTCATCAGGTCCGGGCGACGTGCCGACGTGCGCTCTTGGGCCTGATCACGCCGCCACCTCTCGACCGCGCCGTGGTCGCCGCTGACCAGGACATCGGGCACCCTGTTGCCCTCGAACTCGGCCGGGCGCGTGTACTGCGGGTACTCCAGCAGGCCGTCGGCAAATGACTCATCGACGATCGATGCGGCTTCGATTGCGCCCGGGAGCAGTCGGAGAATGGCGTCGATGACGACCATCGCGGGCACCTCCCCGCCCGACAGGACGTAGTCACCGATAGAGAGCTCGAGATCCACCATGCCGCGGACGCGGTGATCGACGCCTTCGTAGCGGGGGCAGACGAACAGCAGGTGCTCCGCCGCGGCGAGCTCGTGGGCGATCGTCTGCTGGAAGGTCACGCCGCCCGGGTCGAGCAGGATGCGCGTCGTCTTTGGCCCGGCAAGGGCGGCGAGCGCGCCGGCGATGGGCTCGGGTCGCATGATCATGCCGGCGCCGCCCCCGTACGGGTAGTCGTCCACGCTGCGGTGTCGGCCGAGGCCCCACTGCCGCAGGTCGTGGGCGCGCAGCTGGGCGAGCCCGCGCTCCAGGGCCCGCCCGGGGATGCTGGCGCCAAGCGGACCGGGAAAGAGCTCCGGAAAGATGGTCACCACGTCGATCAGCAGCCCGCTCACGGCGTATCGTCCTGCGCAGCGTCGCCCAGGCCAAGAGCCTCACCGTCGACGACGATCCGTTTCTCCGCGGGGGCCAGCTCCCTGACTACCGACCGAACGGCAGGCACCAGCACCTCACCCCTCGGGCCACGGACCTCGTAAACCTCTGTCTCTCCTACACGGAAAACGTCGGTCACCGTGCCCAGCTTCTCCCCCGTCGTGGTGCTCACGTCGGAGCCGACGATCTCGTGCCAGTAGTAGGTTTCGGGGTCCGGCGGCGAATCGGCTGGGGCCTCGAGATAGGCGTCACGGAGCTCATCGGCCGCACGCCGATCGGGCACCTCGGCAAACTTGACGAGAAGGCCGGGTCCGTCGCGGTGGGCGCTGGAGATGGTCAACGGCGTCGCGGATCCCTCGCGAAACAACGTGCTGCCCACGTCGAAACGGCTGGGGTTGTCTGTCAGGATCTCCACGCGAACCATGCCACGCAGACCGTGGATGCCTCTGACGAGGCCGACGACCAATCGCGTCTCGTCCCCCTCGGCAGGGCGCGTGGCCTCCGCCACGACGCTAGACGATCTCGAGCGAGATCGACTCTCCCTCGCGCGCGGCGACGACCTTCAAAAGAGTCCGCAGCGCCTTCGCGACGCTGCCGTTGCGACCGATGACCTTGCCCATGTCGGACTCCGCGACGTGGAGCTCGATCACGCGGCCCTCGGAGTCCTCGAGGACCTTGACCGAGACTGCGTCGGGCTCGTCGACGAGCGACTTTGCGACGAATTCAACCAGTGACTGAGCCGTCATCGATCAGCCCTTGGCGGCCGGTGCGGCCTTGATGGTCTTGGGCGTGGGCTTGGGAGCGCTCTCCTCGGGGAGCACGCCGACGCGGCGGAAGAGCCGCGCGACAGTGTCGGAGGGCTGCGCGCCGCGACTCAGCCAGTCGCGCGCCTTGGCCTCGTCGACCTTGATCTCGATCGGGTCGGTGCGCGGGTTGTAGTGGCCGAGCGTGTCGAGCGAGCGACCATCACGCGCGTTTCGACTGTCGGCTACGACAAATCGATATGTGGGCTGCTTCTTGGCGCCGACGCGCGTCAAGCGGATGCGAACTGGCACTGGTTCTGTGAAAACCTCTCTTCAGGAACTCGGCAGAAGGTTACTCGACATAGAGAAACGCGTGGCTGGCGTTTATCCCGTTCTCATTCCGGCTGACGACGACAAAGTGCGTAATCGGCTCGAGGAACGGCTTGACCTCGGTGACGTAGTTGCCTTGGGCGCCGCTGGGCATGTGTGACTCGGCGAACGAACGAAGCGCACCGATGTCGACATACACGATGCCTGCCGACTCCGCGCCCGTCTCTGCCAGCGCCGCCTGGAACCTGGGCGTCGTCGAGAGCGAATCGGTCGCGGCCCGATCCAGCGCGCTCGTTACGAAGTCGTCCACCCCGAGGTACACGCGTCCGCCGCTCACGGCAATCGCGATTGATGGCGCTTCAACGCCCGGCACGAGGCCGGCGCCGAGCTTGATAACGGTGACAGCGACGTCGCCGTGCTGTTGCTCCTCCACGGTCAGGCCGCCGCCGAGGCCGATCCCGCCCAACCGAACCACGCTCAACAACCGCTCGACGCGCGTGCGCGCGACATTCTCGTCGTCGACCGTGGCGATCAGGCCGCCGCCGAACTTGCCGTCTGCGAGCGTTACGGCGAACGCCGCGTCATCCAGGAAATCGAAGTAGTCCTGCGGCGCGGTTCCGATCAGCTGCTCGATGCCGTTGAGATCGACGGGCAGGCCACCCGTGTTCATGCACGAAAGCAGCTGCTCGACCAGGTATCTGATGTTCGCGCCGACCTGGCGCATCTCGACGTAAGCCACCGAGCCGGCGGGCATGCTGTCGGCGAGGTTGGTGCGCTTGTTGGCCGGCGCAGGCGGCAAGCCGGCGCCAGTCGGGAACTGGCTGCGTACGTTGAGCGCCAGATGGTCTGACTCGGCGCGGAGCTCGCCCAGCAGCTTGATGTTCGTCGCGGCCTGTAGTCCGTCCATGCAGCCGGGCGAGACGAAGGGCGTGCCGTTGGGCATTGACTCGAGTAGGCGCGAGTAGTCGTAATAGACCAGGGCCAGGCGGTCCGCGTGCATCCGGCCCAGTTGATCGAGGAAAAACGCGTCGTCGGCGAGACCGGGCTGGTCGCCGGCCTTGATGTCCAGTGCCGCCTTGAGTTCGTCGTTGCGCGCGCTGACCACGAAGGCTTCGTCTGTGACGGCGAAGCTGATTCGCTGAGCGTCGGCGGTGGCGTTGCCGGTCCAGATGGTCTGTCCCTGGTAGTCCTCCGGCTGTAGATCTGACCCGGTCAGGCGCGCGTTGACCAGCTCGTCGAGCTTCGCGCGATCCCTGACGGACAAGACGACAGTGAACGACGGAGGCGTCCCGGGTGACGGGGCGAGTGTCGCAGAGAACAGTCCGACCTCGCCGCCGAACCACGGGCTGATGTCTCTCTGCCATTCGAGCCCCGTGTTGGTTGCCCTCAGCGCGTTTGCCAATGTCTCGTCGATCTTCTGCTGGAACGAGGCCTGATCGGCAAAGCCCGGGAAGTTGCTCATGAAGCTCGCCAGGCGGTCGCGCTGGTCGCCCGGCAGGTCGAGCCGCAGCTCCGTGTAGATCGCCGCATTGGCCGGCGCGAACTGCGCTACCAGCGACGGCGTCGCCGGGCGGCCACCGAGGAAGATGAGCGTGCCGCCGATGAGGACGACGACGAGCAGCGTTGCGATGCCAGCGGCGATCCAGCGCCAGAGGCTGTTTCGCCCTCCGACCGGGCCACCCAGATCAACACCCGTGGGACCGTCGCCTGTGGGACGTGCGGGCAGCATCGGGGCGCGCTCGCCCACAGGTTCGAACGGCGGCGGCGTGTAGGCGCGGCCCTCATCCGGCACGGTCCGGTCAACGTTCGGGAAGGCTGGTGGGTTGTGGTGAGCGGTCTCGGGGTCCGCGGTCACGGGAATATCGACGCGGGTCTCTTCGTCGGCGTGACGGGCCTCTTCGTCCCTCGGAGTCGTCATGCGCTCATCGTCCCACGTTCACGTTTCCTCCGCCGGGGGGCCGTCGGAACGTTCTTCTCCGCCGGGGGCCTTCGGCCGCCGCTGCGCGCGACACAGCCCGAAGTCGGCGCCAACGGTGCCGCCCCCGGCCGTCGCTTGCGGGATCACCGTCGTCCAAGCTGTTGCATGACGGCTCGGCGACCGCCGGAGCCGCTCATCTGGCGCATCAGCTTCTGCATTTCCCCGAAGTGCTTGATCAGACGATTGACGTCCTGGAGGCTCGTGCCTGAACCCCGCGCGATCCGACGCTTGCGGCTGCCCGACAGGATGTCCGGCTCACGTCGCTCCAGTGTCGTCATCGACTGGATGATGGCCTCGACACGCTTGAGATCTCCGCGATCGACTGCCTGCTGCGCTTCCTTGGCGGCGCCGCCCATGCCTGGAATCAGGTCAAGCAGGCCGCCGATCGGGCCCATGTTCTTGAGCTGCTGCATCTGGCCGAGGAAATCCTCGAGAGTGAAGGCGTTGCGCTGGAGCTTGCGCGCCATCTCCTCGGCCTGGTTCTGGTCGAAGCCCTCCTGCGCCCGCTCGATCAGGGTGAGCATGTCGCCCATGCCCAGGATCCGGCCGGCCAGTCGATCGGGATGGAACGGCTCGAGCGCATCGGACTTCTCGCCGGTGCCCAGGAATTTGACTGGCAGCCCGGTTACGGCCCCGATCGACAGGGCTGCACCGCCCCGGGCATCACCGTCGATCTTGGTCAGAACGAGGCCGGTGATCGGAGCCGCCGCGGCGAATGCCTGGGCCACGGCGACCGATTCCTGGCCGACCATCGCGTCGACGACCAGCAGGGTCTCGCTCGGCGACAACGCCTTCGCCAGGCCGCGGATCTCCTCCATCAACGGTTGATCGATCGAAGTCCTGCCCGCCGTGTCGATGATCACGACGTCCCGCGCTCCCTTTCGCGCTGCATCCAGCGCGCCACGAGCGATGTCGATCACCGGCATGTTCGTGGTGCCGCGGTGCACGGGGACGTCCAGCGCACGACCGAGGGTCTCGAGCTGGTCGGCGGCGGCCGGGCGATACGGATCCGCAGCGACGAGCAGCGGGCGCCGACCCTGTTTGGTCACGTGGCGGGCGAGCTTGGCGGCGCTTGTCGTCTTGCCCGATCCCTGGAGGCCGACCAGCATCACCACGATCGGCGGGGAACCCTGCAGGTGGAACGTCTGATCGCCAGCCGCCAGGATGGCCGTCAACTCCTCGTGAACGATCTTGATCACCTGCTGACCGGCGTTCAGGCTCTCGAGCACCTCGGCTCCGACGGCGCGTTCGCGGACGCGGGCAACGAAGTCCCTGACGACCTTGTAGTTGACGTCGGCTTCGAGCAGGGCGAGGCGCACCTCGCGCATGGCGGCATCAACGTCCGCCTCCGACACGCGGCCATGGCCGGTGAGGCGGCCGAGGACGTTACGCAGGCGATCTGAGAGGTCATCGAACACGGGGAATGAGTCTAGCCCCGCATCTGTTTCGGACCGAACCAACCTCCGCAGTAACCTCCCGCCGTGACCGATCAGCCACCCGAGTTCGCCGAACCGCTGGCGGAGCCGGGCACGTCCAGTTCCCTTTGGCGCAACGGGGTCTTCCGGCGCCTCTGGACGGCAGCCACGATCTCGATCTTCGGCAGCCTGATCACGCGCCTGGCGCTCCCCCTGGTCGCGATCCTTACCCTGAACGCGGACGCGTTCGGCGTGGCGCTGGTGCGCAGCATGGACCTCATCGCCGGCCTGGCGGTGGGTCTGGTGGCCGGCGCGTGGGTGGATCGATTGCGACGCCGCCCGGTGATGATCTGGGCCGATCTCGGTCGCGCGGCGCTGCTGGCAACCGTCCCCGTAGCGGCCGTGGGAGGCTGGCTGTCGCTGCCTCAGCTGCTGCTCGTCGCGCTACTCACTGCCGTCCTGACGACTTTCTTCGACACGGCTGATCGGGCGTTCCTACCGACGATTGTGCCGCGGCGTGATCTCGTCCGCGCAAACGGCGCCCTTGCCGCTTCGGGGTCCGTCTCCGAGTTCGCCGCGTTCGGATCCGCGGGCTTCCTTGTTCAGATCCTCACCGGGCCCTTTGCCATCCTGATCGACGCGGTGTCTTTCCTGGTTTCGGCGGTGCTGATCGGCTCGATCCGCGTAAAGGAGCCGCCACCGCCGCTGAAAGTCGATCGGGAGCCAGTCCTGCGCGAGATCGCCGTGGGTCTTCGTCTCGTGGCCCGCCACCCGATCCTGCGCGCGACGACGCTCGCATCGATGTCGCTGCATTCGATGTGGGGCATCTATGGCGCCACCCTCTTCCTCCTGGCCCTCGACGAGCTGGGGCTTGACGCCGCGGCTATCGGGATCGTGGCGGCTGTTGGCGGGGTGAGCTCGTTGTTCGGCGCCGTCCTCGCCGGTCGGCTGACCAGGCGTCTGGGTATCGGCCCTCTCCTGGTCCTTATGAGCCTGGTCGCCGGAATCGGCACCATCTTCATCCCGCTTGCGCCGGCAGGGGCGCCGCTGATCGCCATGATGTTCCTCATCGGCCAGCAACTGGTCACCGATCCGGCGTCAACGATCTACGACATCACCGACACGTCAATCCGTCAGTCGCTTGTCGACGATCGTCAGCTCGGCCGCGTCAACGCGACCGTCAGGGTCGCCGTGATCTCGGCCCAACTGGCGGCCACTCTCGGCGCCGGGGTCCTGGCCCTGGTCATCGGGCTGCGTGAAACGGCTGCTCTGGGTGTCCTGGGCGGCGCCGTCGCCGCCCTGATCCTGTGGCGGTCGCCGGTCAGGCGGCTCAGGACGCTCGACGACTGGCCCCTCTCGGGGCGCCGAGGCCAGTGACTTAGGCGAAGAGCGCCTCGACGAAGGCGTTGGGCTGGAAGTCGAGCAGATCCTCGAGGCGCTCACCCACCCCCACGAACAGCACGGGGACCTTGAGCGCGTCCTCGATGGCGAACGCAACGCCGCCGCGCGACGTCGTATCGAGCTTGGTGAGAACTACGCCACTGAGCGGCGCCGACTCGTGGAAGGAGCGCGCCTGGGCCAGGCCGTTCTGTCCGGTCGTCGCGTCGAGCACGAACAGGACCTCGGGTTGCGCGTCCGGCAGCCGCTTCGCGATGGTGCGCCGGATCTTGGCCAGCTCCTCCATCAGGTTGACCTTGGTGTGCAGTCGTCCGGCGGTATCGACAACGACCACGTCGGCACCGCGCGCCGCCGCAGCGTCCAGCGCGTCATAGACGACCGCTGATGGATCAGCCCCGGGCCCGTGCGCGACGAGCGGCAGGCCTGCCCTCCGCGCCCACGTCTCCAACTGCTCCACCGCCGCTGCCCGGAAAGTGTCCCCGGCCGCCAGCAGCACCTTTGCGCCACGCTTGGCAAACCGGTGGCCAAGCTTGGCGACCGTGGTGGTCTTGCCAGTGCCGTTGACACCGACGACGAGGACGACGGCGGGCACGCCAGGTGCGGGCACTCTCGGCCAGGGGGTGGGGTCGCGTGGCGCGAACAGAGCCAGCAGCTCCGCGGTGACAGCCGCCTCAGCGTCCTTCACGTCCTTACGCTCCCGGGCGCGCTCAACGATCTGTGCGGCGAGGACCGCGCCGACGTCCGCCGCGATGAGTGCCTCTTCAACCTCTTCCCAGGCGGCGTCGTCCAGCGGCCCGCTGAGGATTGAGCGGAGCCTGCCGATCACCCCGGATCGCGTTCGGGCGACGCCTTCGTCGAGGGTCAAGTCGCAAGGAGGAGGCGAGCACCCGACGCCGGCGGGGGCTCACATCCGACGCGCAGCAGGGCGCCGAGCGTCACTGCGGAGCTGATCAAGCTAGCGCTGCCTCGGTTGGCTCGATCGGCTCGGCCGCTTCCTTTGCCTCTGCCGCCAGCTGCGGCGAGGCGTCGCCATTGGTCCCCGGCTTGGGCAGCCGGAGGGACACGACACGGCTGACCGCATCATCACCGATCGTCACGCCATAGAGCGCGTCCGCTCCTTCGATGGTGCCGCGGTTGTGGGTTATGACGATGAACTGGGTCTGCTCGGCGAGCCCGCGCAGTGCGTTTGAGAAGCGCGCGATGTTCGCCTCATCCAGAGCGGCGTCGACCTCGTCGAGGACGCAGAACGGAACCGGCCGGACCTCGAGCATGGCCAACAGCAGGCTCACCGCGGTGAGGGCACGCTCGCCGCCGGAGAGCATCGACAGCGGCTGCCGCTTCTTGCCTGGTGGCCGTGCGTGGATCTCAACTCCCGTGGCTGAAAGATCCTCTGGAGCGGTAAGGCTCAGCTCGGCGTCGCCACCGCCGAAGAGCTCGCGGAAGCGACGCGCGAAGGCATCCTCGAGAGCGGCGAATGTCTTCCGGAACTGGTCCGTGATCAACGTGGTCATCGACGCGATCAGCTCCCTGGTCGACGTAATCGCCGACTCCAGGTCAATTCGCTGCGCCTCCATCCCGTCCAGGCGTTCACTCAGCTCCGAGAACTCCTCTGCCGCGAACGGGTTGCCGGCGCCAAGGTCGTGGAAGCGCCGGCGAAGCGTGCCCAGGCGATTCGCGCTGGGAGCCTCCGCGGCACCTACGGTGGGAGCGGCTCGCCAGACGCCAACGACGCGGTCCAGGGTGCTCTCGTAGACGTCGCTCGCCGGATCAGCCGCATTGTTGTCAGGGGTCGAGGACTCACCAGCGCCCTGGCGAAGCGCGAGCAGGCCATCCTCCCCGATGCCGGCCAACTCGACCAGGAGTTGCTCTCGCAGTTGTTCCAACTGGAGCCGCGCCTCCATCTGGGAAACCTCGGACCTGCGCGTCTGCTGTTCGGCCACGCGCAGTCGCTCACGCGCCTCCGCGGCTGCTCGTTCCGCCTCCATGAGGCGGCTCCGATCGTCGGCGCCGGCCGCCAGAACCTCATCGAGCTCCTTTGCGGCCTGGCCCTCGTTGAGTTCGGCGGCACCGAGCCGCGAGGCAAGCTGGCTGTCCTCTGTGGCCATTTGAACCTGTTGTGGGGCAAGGCGCGTGTGGTCGGCGTCGAGCTCGGCGAGGCGGGACTCGTCCATTGCACGTCGGACATCGGCCGTTCGCCGCTCCTCTTGCCACGCGATGAGCCGGGCGTCCTCGGCCGATTTCTGGCGGCCCAGCTCGTCGCGGCGGGATCGAAGCTCCGCCAGTCGCTCCTCGCGCTCGCGCAGGGCCCCCTTCGTCGGTCGGCTGCCGATTGCCCGCGCCTCGAGCTCGCCCAGCTCTGCGGCCGTACGGTCTGCCAGGTCTCTGGCGGATCCGGCCTCAGCGGTGAGTCGCTCCACCTGGGTGGTCTCCCAGGTCACTTCGCGGAGCCACTGCTCGGCGCGTCGTTGCGCCACTCGTTCGCGCTCTTCGACGGTGCCTCGTCCCGCTCTGGCATCGTCAAGACGCCGCTGTACGGTCGACATGTCCGCCGTCGCTGCTTCCATGGCTGAGCGCGTCTGTGCCACGGCCATTGAATCCTTGGAGAGTCGCGCGTCGAGGTCCGCAGCCCGGCGCCGCAGCGCGTCACGATCGGCGCGCTGATCGAGCACTCCCCTCTCCGATGCCAGGCGAACGACCCCCTCATCGGTTACCACATCCCCGGCCAGGGTTACCGCGCGCCAGCCAGGAAGGAGCGAGGCGCCGAGCCGGATTGCGGCGCCAAGGTCGGGGAGCCACACCACTCGCTGTAGAAGGCGCGTTACCTCGGACTGCGGGTCGCGTCGGATGGCATCGACGAGACTGCCCCCGCCGTGTTCGACGGCTGCCGCCACGGCCGGGCCCCCTGCGGACGCGCTCAGGGCACGGCGACGGCCGCTTCCGCCGCGGATGACGAGCGTCCCCTGCCGTTTCGTAGCCAGCAAGGGCGCCGCGTCGTCGACAACGAAGCCAGTCGCCGCGTGATCAAGCGCCGCTGAAACCGCGTTGCGGAAGCGCGCCTCGACTTCCAACCCTTCCGCGACGAGGCTTCCGCCGCGTGCCCGTGCCGCCCGCGCAAGACCTTCGTCCATGGTTGCGTCGAGTGCCGCGTCGAGGGCCGCAAGGCTGGCACGCACGCCGGCAGCTTCCGTCTCCAGGTGCCTGTCGTGCTCCGCCGACTCGGTCAGGACTGCACTTGAAACCCGGGCTCGCTCGCGCGCGCTCTCAAGATCTGCGAATGCCTGCTGCTCGCGCTCCGCGATCGCGGCCAGCTCTTTCACCGCCGCGTCTCGTTCGGTCTCGGCCTCGGCCAGGCGCTCACGCAGCCGCCCGATCTGGGTCCGCGCGGTCTGGGCCGTCGCCGCGGCCTCATCTGCTTTGCGCCGGCGTTGCTCACTCTGTTCGCGCCGCGCTGCCAGTTCGCGCTCGACCGGGTCTGCCGCGCCTGCCGCGTCGCCCGGGGATTCCGGCCTGGCCCGCGCAAGCCCGGTAGCCTCGGCCAGCGAGCGCTCGAGCCCCTCCAACTCCGCCGCAAGGGCAGGATCCGGCTGCGGTCCGGCCGTACTGCCTGCCACCGCAGCCTGGCGCAGCCGGTCTTCGACAGCGGCACGCTCGCTCGTGACCCGCGCGACGTCACGAGCGACCGCGGCCAGGTCCGACCCGACTCGCGCCTGAGCGACGCGCAGCTCGAGGATCTGGGCACGCTGCTTGTCCAGCACCTCGCGTCGAGAGCGCTCCTGCTCGGCGTGGCTGGCCATTTGCTGCGACGTGGCCGCCGCTGCCTCCTCTGCGCGGTGCAGGTCGGCGAGAGCGCCATCGGCAGCGTCATGCGCTCCCTCGAGAAGGGCCGTTTCCCGCTGCTCTGTCTCCGCGGAGGTCTGCCAGCGGCCGCGCGCCGAGGCGAGCAATGCCTCGGCCAGCTCGAGCCCGGCCGTACGTCGAGCCTGGAGCTGCTCGGCCTGTGCGGACAGCCGGCGCGCCTGGGGGCGCAACTCCCCGAGCACGTCGCGTAGGCGCTCGAGGTTCGCCTCCGCTTCTGCCAGCTCGGCCTCTGCCTGACGTCGACGACGCTCATGGCGCCGGACGCCGGCCGCTTCCTCGAACAACGGGCGACGCTCCTCCGGCCTCAGAGCGAGGGCCTGATCGACCATGCCCTGGCCGATGAACAGGAACGCGTTGTCGGCCAGGTTGCCGGCATCGAGCAACTCAACCAGATCGCGCAACCTGATCCGCTGTCGGTTGAGCAGGTACTCGTTCTCGCCCGAGCGATACAGACGCCGCCCGATCTCGACCTCGCCGAAGTCGACCGGCAGCAGGCGATCCTCGTTGTCGATCACCAGCGTCACGTCGGCCATGCCGATCGCCTTGCGCGACGACGAGCCGGCGAAGATCACGTCCTCGCCGCGCTTAGTGCGCAGTGACCTGCCCTGCTCGCCGAGCGTCCAGCGCAGCGCGTCGGCAAGGTTGCTCTTGCCGCTCCCGTTGGGGCCCACGACGGCGCTGATGCCGGGGCCGAACTCGATCAGGGTCCGCTCTGCGAACGACTTGAAGCCGACCAGCCTCATCCCGGTCAATCGTGCGCGGCTCATTCGGGCATGCTCTTGTCGCCGACGTCCGCGCCGCGCGCAAGCTGCCCTAACGCCTCGCGCGCGGCCTCGGTCTCGGCATCACGCCGGTTGCGACCCTCGCCGCGGCCGAGGGCGCGCCCTCCGACAAGTGCCTCGACGATGTAGTGGCGAGCGTGCGGCGGACCCTCTTCGCCGATCAACCGGTACTGGGGCGCCCGGCCGGTGCGCGAGTAGCTCAGCTCCTGGAGCGCGCTCTTGGGTGGTTTGAGCTCCTCGAGCCCGGGCTTGCCATCGAGCTCGGGCGAGGCCACGTCGAGCAGCCACTCCCTGGTGCGATCAAGGCCGTGCTCCATGTAGATGGCCCCGGTGACCGCTTCGAAGGTCGCCGCGAGAACCGACTTGCGAGATCGCTCACCGGCGGTCGTGGCACCCATGCCGAGCACCAGGTACGAGTCCAGCTCGAGGCGCTGAGCGATCCGCGCAAGGCCGCGCGCCGAGACGATTGCAGCGCGTCGTGTTGTCAGGGATCCCTCGTTCTCTTGTGGGTAGCGCCGCCACAGCGCCTCGGAAACGATCAGCGATATGACCGAATCCCCGAGGAACTCCAGGCGCTCATTGGACAGGCCTGCGGCGGGCTGCTCATGCACATAACTGCTATGGATGAGTGCCTGAGACAGCAGCGTGAGGTCGTTGAATTCGAGGCCGAGGCGCTCGGCCAGCGCCCTCGCCGGCGCCATACCCGACCGCGCCGCGGGCAGACTGCTTAGGTGCCCTTCTCCTCGACGTACTCGACGGCGTCCTGGACGGTCCGGATCTTCTCGGCATCCTCGTCGGAGATCTCCGCCCCGAACTCTTCCTCGAGGCTCATGATCAGCTCGACCAGGTCGAGCGAGTCGGCATTCAGGTCGTCGACGAAAGAGGCTTCGGGAGTCACCTGCTCTT
Organism: uncultured Anaerolineaceae bacterium; assembly: GCA_964477545.1. GTDB lineage: Bacteria > Chloroflexota > Limnocylindria > Limnocylindrales > CSP1-4 > JALYGJ01. The sequence continues at coordinate 17,989 of CAYZEJ010000030.1, forward strand.
CATCAACGCCAAGCTGCTCGACGACGATCTTCTTCAGGCGCTCGTAAGTCGAAGCGGTCACCCAGTGCTCCCTCCTGTACGGCGGTCTTCACCGCCCTCGCTGTTGCTGCCGGAGGCCGGCACATCAGGCCCGCGGTTCGCCGCCTCCCTGACGACTCGCCCGAGCACACCGTTGAGCAGACGACGGGCTGGTTCGCCACTGTACGTGCGGGCAATTTCGACCCACTCGGCGATGGCCACCCGGGCCGGCGTCGCTCGGGAGTGTAGCAGTTCAGCCATGGCCGAACGCAACAGTGCGCGGTCGATTCTGGCCAACTGGACGACCGGGTAACGCGGCGCCAGCGCCTCGATTTGGGCGTCGATTTCAACCCGGTTTTCGACCACTGCGGCGACGATCCGGCGAGCCAGGTCGGCGGCGACCCCGCCTACTCCCTCGTCTGCAAGACGGCGTTCGAGGATCCGCACCGCCGTGTTCTGGCCGAAGTCCGCTTCGAACGTGGCGCCCAGGGCCAGCCGGCGCGCTTCGCGTTCGGCGCTGTGGGCGCGCCCGTCATCCGCGATGGGCGAATCGGACGAGTCGGGCGAATCATGCGAGGGCATCGGCGATCCGCTCCGGGATCCCCGCCCGCGCTGCGGCGGCTCCCACCTCGACCGCGAAGCCGATCATTCTCCGCCGCGCTCGCCCGTGGGTTATGAGCACGTTGCCTTTGACGCCGAGCAGCGGTGCACCGCCCAGCCGCTCGTAGTCGAAGCGTCGCCTGATCCGCGCCAGCCCCGGGCGCATGAAGGCATAGCCGATCGGCCCCAACGGCCAGCGACGGAACTCGGTGCGCAGCTGGTCGAAGATGAAGCTCGAGAGGCCCTCGAAGAACTTGATGGTCACGTTGCCCACCGTGGCGTCGCAGACGACGACGTCGGCGGGGTGCCTGGGCAGATCCTTGCCCTCCGTGTTGCCCAGGAAGCGCAATTTGCTCGCCGCCAACAACCGGGTCGCATCTTGCACGCGCTGGTCGCCTTTGCCACCCTCCTCCCCGATCGACAGAAGCGCTACCGACGGGTTCGCGACGCCAAGGACCTTCTCGGCAAAGATCGCACCCATGTGCGCGTACTGGTAAAGGTTCTCGCCGGTCGAGTCGGTCGTCGCGCCAATATCGAGGAGCACCATGGGTCCGGTATCGGTGACCATCTGGATGGCCAGGGCCGGGCGGTCCACGCCCTTCAGTCTGCCCAGGTTGATGATCGCCGAGGCAACTCCGGCGCCTGTGTGGCCGGCGGTCACAACGGCATCCGCCCTGCCCTCGCGCACCAGCCGCATGCAGACGTTGATGCTCGCGTCGCGCTTGCTGCGTATCGCGGCGGCCGGGTGCTCATCCATGCCGATCGATTCGGACGCCTGGACAACAGTCACGTTGGGCGGCAATCCACCACCGAAGTACGGGGATATGCGCGCCTCGTCGCCGACCAGCAGGATCTGCGTCTCGGGATCGAGCCGTGCCCAATCGATCGCGCCTATGACGACCTCTTCGGGCGCGTGGTCGCCGCCCATCGCATCGACCGCCACGCGAGCAGGGCTGCCGACGACCGCGTCGCCGCCATTCAGTACGTCAAGATCCATTGGTGTTCTCAGGCAATGGCCGCGGCGCCCGTCGAGCGCCTCCGCCGTGGGTCAGTTCGCCCTTCTTAAGGAGCGGTGTCTGACTTCGTCTTCGGCTTGATGCGCACGGCCTCGCGGCCGTTGTACCAGCCGCAGTTCGCACAGGCGTGATGTGCCCGCTTCTGCTGGTGGCAGTGCGGGCACTCCTCCAGCTGCGGCGCCGTGAGTGCGTGGTGCGCGCGGCGATCGCCCTGTCGGGCGTGCGAGACGCGTCGCTTTGGAACTCCCATTTCGTCAGTCTCTCCTAAACGATGTTGTCAATTCGAGTCAGACCCGTCGCGCCACTCGGCCAGGGCCGCAAGGCGCGGGTCGATCGTGTCTTCAGGATGGCTGTGATCGGTGACGACGTTCAGGTCGACGCCGCAGACGAGACACAGGCCGCGGCAGTCTGGCCGACAGAGCAAGGAAATGGGCTCGGCCAGCGAGATTGCCTCGCGCACCGGCTCACCCAGGTCGAGCTCGTGATGGTCGTCCAACCGTAGCGCATCAGGATCGTCTGCCCGATTCAGCGGCAGTCCGGTATCGATATCGATCGATGGCAACGCCTCTTCCTCGATCTCCACGTCGATCGGCGCGACCACCGTCTTGAGGCAGCGGCTGCAATAGCCGTCGATCGCGGTCGTCAGGTGAGCACGCGCCAAGATGCTGCGGCCGGTGCGCGAGAGCCGGACCTCGCCTGCGATGGGCTGGGCCAGACGGAGATCCTCGGCGATCTCCATCTCGAGTGCCTCGACCGGGTAGAGGCGTTCCGTTCCTGGCGCTGCGCGCAGCAGTGAGGCGACGTTAAAGCTGAGCATGAGTCGGCTCCGGTTCGGCCAGCTCACCTTCGTCGAGCGCCTCGGTGCCGCGGCCGTTCTCCGAACCGTGCCTCTCGTCGAGCAGCGCGAGGCCGCGCTTGATGCTCTGAAGCGCCTTGATGCACTCGCCCTCGAGGCGCACCAGCACGCTCTGGGCGTACTCGTCCGCGCCGCGTCGGATCTCGTCCGCCTCGCGCTGGCCCTCGGCGATGATCGCCGCCGACCTGATCTCGGCGGCCTTGGTCAGCTCGCGCTCCTCGATCA
>CAYZEJ010000031.1:0-20532 GCA_964477545.1 uncultured Anaerolineaceae bacterium
AGCCGACGCCGACCCCGACGGTCGAGCCGACGCCGACCCCGACGGTCGAGCCGACGCCGACCCCGACGGTCGAGCCGACGCCGACCCCGACGGTCGAGCCGACCCCCACGCCCACCACCAATCCGCGCGACAACATCGCCGTGCTCCTGCTCGACGAGCTCAAGAACGGTTCGCTGACCGCCGGCGGCGGCTCGCAATTCCACGTGACGGGCGGTGACATCGTCGTGAATTCCGCCTCACGCGCAGCAGCGAAGACGAACGGGGACGCCCGCGTCCTGGTTGACGCCCCGGGGCAGACCAGGGTCGTTGGCCAGAGCACCGGTAGCGGCTTCTCACCGCCTGCGATCCACGGCGCCGACGCCGTCGCAGACCCGCTCGCCGGCTACGCGATGCCCGACACCAGCTCGATGGCCAAGCGCAACGACGACGGTGCGACGCTCATGCCCGGCGTCTACGACAAGGGCATCGATGTCAAGGACCGCAGCGTGACCCTCCAGCCCGGCATCTACGTGCTACGGGGAGGCGCACTCAAGCTGAGCGGCGCAGCGAGCCTCGTGGGCCACGGCGTGACGATCTTCATCACACTCGACAAATACCCGGCCGACGGAGGTAAGTGCGCCAGCATCGACTTCGGCGGCGTGTCCACCTACACGCTCTCGGCGCCGGCCGATGGCGCGTACCAGGGCCTGCTGATCTACCAGGATCCTGCCTGCAACGCCGATCTCAAGTGGTCGGCTGACAGCACCGGCCACGCGATCGGCACGATCTATGCACCCAGTGCCCAGGCGACGGTTGGGAACGATGCCCAGGTTGAGGTCACCCAGCTCATCGCCAATCGGCTGACACTCAATGGCCCGACATGCCAGTTGACCGTCGTCTTCGACCGCAGCGCGATCGCGGGTCGCTAATCGTGGCCCGGCGAAGCCCCGTTACAGCTGATCGGAGGATCCAGATGAACCGCCTGCTGGCGATCACCATGACAGTGCTGCTGACGGCAACCGCCGCGGTTTCCGTCAGCGCTGCCACCAGTTGGCAGTCGAAGGTCGACGCATCCGTGCTCGACGCGGCTTCGACCGGTCAGACTGACTTCATCGTCTATATGGCCGCCAAAGCCGATCTGGGCGAGGCGAAGATGCTGGCCAGCAAGGTCGCCAAGGGCACGTTCGTGTACGAGACACTGACCGAGACCGCGGCGGCCAGTCAGGCACCGGTCCTCGCCATGCTCGACGGTCTTGGTCGTCCGGCACAGTCCTTCTGGATCGCCAACACGATCGTCACCAGCGGCGGGCTCGAGGTTCTCCAGGCCGTGGCCCAGCTCGCGGATGTGAAGGCCATCTATGCCATTGGCAAGGGCGAGCTCCATCGCCCCGTGGACGCCTCGAGCCCTGAATCGTCTGACGCGACCGATGCTGTCGCAGCGGTCGGTCCGAGCATTGACCACGTCAACGCCAACGACGCCTGGGCGCTCGGCTACCGCGGCCAGGGCGCCGTCGTGGCCGGCGCGGACACCGGCGTGCGCTGGACGCACAGTGCCATCAAGCGCCAGTACCGCGGCTGGAATGCCGGAACCGGCACGGCCAACCACAACTACAACTGGCATAACGCAGCAGGGCCCAACGCGGGCTGCCCGGCGGACGAGACGCAACCGTGCGACGACCACGACCACGGCACGCACACCGTGGGCACGATGGTCGGTGACGACGGCGGAGCCAATCAGGTGGGCGTCGCGCCGGATGCCGATTGGATCGCCTGCCGCAACATGACCCAGGGCTTCGGCGTGGTGCCGTCGTACATGGACTGCATGCAGTGGTTCATCGCACCGACGGACCTGGCCGGGAACAATCCGGACCCGTCGAAGGCGCCCGACGTCGTCAACAACTCGTGGGGCTGCGTCGAAGTCTGCGCGCCGCCGATGCTCAAGGACATGATCGACGCCTCGCGCGCCGCCGGCATCTTCTATGCCGTGTCCGCGGGCAACGACAACCAGTTCTTCCTCGGCCTGCACATGCAGTGCAACACGATCAACTTCCCGCTCGCCGTGTACGACTCGGCCTTCACGGTCGGCGCGACAGGCGCCACGAGCGACGCGATCGCCGACTACAGCAGCCTCGGCCCGGTGTCGGACAACCCGAGCGAAGGCGTCAACTATCGCAAGCCAGACATCGTTGCGCCCGGCACGGGCATCCGCTCGGCCACCGCCGGCGCGGACAACACGTATGCCTCGCTGAGCGGCACGAGCATGGCCGGCCCCCACGTGGCCGGGCTGGTCGCCCTGATCATCTCCGCCAACCCCGCCTTGCGCGGTCATGTGGACACGATCGAGCGGATCATCCGCCAGTCGGCCAAGCCATTGACCAGCAACCTGGGCTGCGGCGGCGACTCGAACACCGACGTCCCGAACAACGTCTTCGGCTGGGGCCGTATCGACGCCCTCGCCGCCGTCCAGATGGCGCTCGTAGAGCCGGCACCCATCCCCGACGAGGACCGGTCGGGTGAGCCGCTCGACCCGGCGCACAACCTGCCGATCCCGTGCGAACTGATCAACAGCGTCGGGAATCTGCCTCGCTCGGCCAAGAACATCGCCCACGTGGCCAACGTGTGCGAGTTCGTCGGCACGGACCTGGAGTTCCAGTCGCGCACCGACGCCGACGGCAACGTTCACGACTACGCGTTCGTGGGCACCATGGGTGCCGGCACGCGCATCTTCGACGTGACCGACCCGAGTCTGCCTCGCTTCGTCGGTGGCTACACCGACCCGGGCTGGCAGAACGATGTCCAGGTCTTCGGCGACACGCTGATCCTGGCGTTCGACCCGCTCGGCGGGCCGGTCCACCTGTCCGACTGCCTCAAGGCCAAGAATCCGACGAGCACCAGCGGCGGAGTCGACATCGTCAATCTCCAGTTCGACCCGTTCCTGGCCACACTCAGCGCACCGCTGACGTTCCAGACGGAGCGGATGGGCTGCTACCTCAACGCACAGGGCGGTGGCGCCCACACCATCACGATCCATCCGAGTGGCGACTGGCTGTCGCTCAACACGTCAGTCAGCGGCATCGAGGTCGTCGACCTGCGCGCCAACGCATTCACATTCGTGCGCAAGATCCCAACGGCCGTCGCGCATTCTGCGCATGACACCTTTTTCTCTGCCGACGGAAACACGATGTTCATCGCCGGTATCGGATCGACGCGCATCATCGACGTGAGCGACATCTTCAACCGCGCGCCAACCCTCATCGCCAACGTCCCCAACAACCCGTCGGCCGCGCAGGGCGGCGACGGGCATGTAGTCGCCATCTCGCATCAGTCCGACACGACGGCAGACGGCCGGGTGATGATCGTGACCGACGAGAAGGGCGGCGGCCTGTCGAACACCGCGTGCAACACGAGCGCGACCGGAGCCATCGGCGGTGCCCACTTCTGGGCGCTCGAGTCGATCCCGGGCGTCGCCAAGACCACCGGCGCGAGCGTCGGCAGCCCGCTCAAGATCGGCACCTGGGTATACCCCAACCCGCTCCTGGCGGTCGATGCCCTCGACGAGACCCTCGCCGGCATGGGCCGCACCGAGCGTGCGTGCACCATCCACGTCTATCGCGGTGGTGGCAACAGTGGCCAGTCGCCGACCGGCAACGACAGCAATGACGGCGTCTCGCGACTGCCCATCAACGAGATCGTCGCCGCCCACTACGGCGCCGGCGTGTGGCACATCAACGTGATGTCCGCACCGGGCGCAGACGACGACTCGCGCACGACGTGGGGCCGAACCCTCGGCTGGAACGTCATGCCCGGAGCCGACACCTGGTCGGCCAAGGAATACAAGGGCTACATCTACGCCGGCGACATGACGCGCGGCTTCGACATCTACAGGTTCGCGCAGTGCGACGGCGTCGAGTGCGTCGATGCCCTGGCGCCCGCTCCGAGCGCGACACCGACGCCGACGGCCACGCCGACCTCAACGGCCACCCCGACGCCCACTCCGACGGCAACGCCCACGCCGACCGCGACCGCGACGGCAACTCCCACGGCCACCCCGAGCCCGACAGGCACGCCTGATCAGTGCGTGACCACGACGTGGTCCGACGACCTTGAGCCGAGCGCCCATCCCGACTGGCGTACGGGCAAGGACGCCAACGAGTTGAGCTATCTCAGCCCTACCTGGTCGCAGGCAATCGACAGCGGCGCCCACAGCCCGACCCACTCGTGGTCGAACGACGCCAGGACGCTTGGTCTGAAGGACACCTTCCTGCTCGCGCCGACGCAGAAGATCGGACGCAACACGCGCCTCGCCTTCTGGCACCGCTACTTCACCGAGGATGGCTTTGACGGTGGCGTGCTCGAGGTCAGCGTCAACTCCGGCCTGACCTGGCAGGACGTGACCATCGCCGGCACGTTCGTCGCCGGTAGCTACAACGGCACCATCAGCACCGAGTACGGCAGCGCCATCGCCGGCCGTGCGGCGTGGACCGGCGGCGAGCCGACGGCCCGAGTCAACGCGATGACGCGTGTCGAGGTGACATTGGGCGGCTTCGTGCCGGCCGGCAAGTCGAGCGTGAACGCACTCATCCGCTGGCGCTATGCCGGCGACCAGCTCGTGGCGGGCTCCTTGCCGGGCGACGAGTGGTGGATCGACGACGTCGAGTTCGCCAGTGTCGTGGTCAGTTGCCCGACAGCGACGCCAACGCCGGTGCCGACGCCAACGCCGGTACCGACGGCGACGCCGGTTCCGACACCAACGCCGAACCCCACACCAACGCCGGTTCCGACACCGACGCCGGTCCCGACGCCAACGCCGGTAGCCTGCACGGACCATGTCTATTTCCTCGGCGTCGTGAACGACGGCAACCAGCCGGGCGAGCCGCGCGAGGACTTCCAGGCCGACGTGGGCAACATCGAGTACTACCTCTCGACGTTACGCCAGACCTACTGCATCCCGGACACGAACGTCTCGATGTTGGCCTTCACCGATGGCTGGGCCGATCCAGCGGGCAACCCGCTGTCGCCGTATCCCGAGGCTTCGGAAGCGAACGTGAAGGCCGAGATTGCGCGGCTCGGCGCGCTGGCCAACCAGCACGACGACTCGACCTTCTTCTTCTTCCTCAGCAGCCACGGCATCGTTTACGCAACCGGCATCTCCGAGTGCACGACCGAGCGTGTCGCCGGCTCTTTCTCCGGGCTCAAGTCCGGTGGTGGCGAGACGGGTGACTTCTACGACTGCGAGCTGGGCGATGCGCTCAACGAGCACTTCAAGCCATCGACGCGCATGTTCGTCCTGGTCGACTGCTCGGTGTGTGGTGGCTTCAGCGACAGCCTGACGGCCGCCAGCGGCACGATCCCCGACAACAGCCTGCCGGTGTCGGCCGGTGTCGTTGGACCCAACCGCGTGGTCATGACCGGCTGCGCGATGACAACCGAGTGCTTCGGCTCAACGCCGGCCGCCAACGGCGGCGTGTCCTTCTACCACTTGCGCAACGTGATGGAAGGTGGGGTGGCCGCCTGCGACGGCTGGACCGTGCCCGGCTTCCAGACCTTCTACGGCCTCGATGTGCCCGTCCAGGGCGCGCCCTTCAACCCTGTCGACGGCCGTTGCACGGCGTCGGAGTGGTTCTTCGGCGCCGTCCAGGACGCCTACGACGAGCTCGACGAGATCGGCATCCAGCAGCAGTTCAGGATCAAGTACGGCTTCACCACGCTGGCCCAGGACATCCTGATCATCGGTAACTGAGCGGGCCCGCGGGAGACGGCCACAGATGGCATCGGAGAGCAGCTTCGAGCCATTCGCAAGCAAGCCAAATGCACAGCGGAGCGGCCCTTCGCCCTCCGCTGTCCGATTCAGGTTCTAAACCCAGCAGAGTCGAACGCCTGAGGTGCCTCCCGTGGTCGTTGAAGCAGTCTCGGAGTACCCTTTGCAAGCTGCCGTGACAACCGAAAGAAGCCCGTCCCTGGCGCCCAGCGCCCAGCCTCGCCGCGCCCGCAGACGGACAGACAAGATCCAGCTGCTGATCGTCGACGAGCACCCGCTGCTGCGCGCCGGCGTCAAGACGCTGCTCGCAAACGAGGCTGGAGTCGAGGTGATGGGCGAGGCCGACACGGTCGACGAGGCGGTCGACGCGTGCCGCGAAGGTCACGTCGATGTTGTCCTCATGGACGTCGACGAGGGGACCGTCGACGCGGTCGACGGCATGCGCCGGCTACGAGACGAGCTTGCTGCCGACGGCGCGCTGGTCGTCCTGGCGCGCCACGAGGACGATGAGGGTGTCTACCGCTCAGTGGTTGGCGGAGCCGCAGGACACGTCGGCGAAGACGCCGAACCGCAGGAGCTGGTCGACACGATCAAGCAGGCTGCCCAGGGCGAGGACCCGATCAGCCAGACCCTGGCCCAGCACCCCGAGGTCGGACGTCGCGTCCTCGAGGCGTTCGCTGCGCTGTCCGCGCGCGGCCCGGTCCGCCACAAGCCGGAGTTGACCGATCACGAGCTGAGCATCCTGGGCTTCGCCGCCCAGGGCCAGACCAATCAGCAGATCGGACGATCCCTGGGCGTAAGCGAGCACAGCGTCAAGAGCTCGATCTCGCAGATCCTGGCACGGCTGGGCCTGCGCCATCGGACGGAGGCGGTGGTGCACGCGCTGCGCAACGGCTGGATCACGGACGCGTCCATGACAGAACAATCGGCCGCCGAATCATCCGACGGCCGATTTGTGAGGCCCGGTTTTTAAGAGCCGGCGCGACTACATCGAGCGGCGCCGCCCGGTCAGCATGTTCACTACTACGACCACGATCACAGCGCCGATTACGGCCACGACGATCGAGTAGATGTTGACCACGTCGCCGCCGCCCGCTGGGCCCTTGCCGAAGCCAAGCGCGTCGGCGATGAAGCCTCCGACGAAGGCGCCCACGATACCGAGCACGATGTGCCCGATGATGCCCCAGCGTTCGTCACCCTTGACGAGCATGCCGGCGATGTAACCAGCAATCGCGCCCAGCACGATCCAGGCAATAATGTTGATCATTCGATCCTCCCTGCGACAAGTGACCCCCGATCGGGCAGTTTGGGGTCCCGGACGGTAACGGCCGTCATTTCCACAAGCGGGTCGCGTTGCGATCGAATTGCGATTTTACGAGGCTCGGCACCCTAAGAGACCTCGCGGACGAGCCCTGTTTCGACCTCGTAGACCAATCCATGCACGGGTAGGCGTCCGATCCACGGATGGGCTTTGATGCGTTCCACCTGTCGCGTGACATGAGCGTCCACGTCGCTGAAAGCGCCGAATCGGGTGTCGCTTGGCTGGCCTGTCTGGAGCTCGAGACGTGCGCGCAGGGCCTGATCCTCCAGGCCGTTCATGCCGCAGCCTGTATGGCCGAGCACAATGATCTCGCTCCTACCTAGCACGTGGCGGCTGAGGAGAAGCGACCGAATGGCATCCTCGGTCGCAACCGCACCGGCGTTGCGCAGGATGTTCGCGTCCCCGGGGCGGAGGCCGAACACATCCTCGACGACCATGCGCGTGTCCATGCACGTCAGGATCGCAAACCCCCCGAGTGGCGTCGCCGTCGGGCGCGAGCGATCCAGTTGATCGGCGTAGCGCTCGTTCTCCGCGAGCAGCCGCCGAAACTCGTCAGACAGTGAGCGAGGTGTCTTCGGGTCGTCGGGATGCGCTGCGGGCGTCGCCGAAGCGAGACAGGAGCTCGCCCACGGTCATGCCGCCATACGAGTCGGCCACCCGGTCGCGCGCCAGCCTCCATGCCGCGCGTACGGGGCGCGGGCCTCGCTGGTCGAGCTCGAGCAACGGGATCGTCAGGTGGCGCTCGATGCCCGGGATGCGCCTCATCTGGGCCGCAAGCAGCGCCGCGGCCTCACCGACCGGCATCTCCGCAGTTATCTGCGGCAGCGCGGCTCCGCCCGAGCCGTTGGGCGGCTTGGCGGCGAGTGGCGTCTGAGATGTGGCGCGGCTGATCGCTTCCGTCGCGCGTGACATCGCTGCATCGGCCTGGTCCATGGTTTCGACGGCCTTGGTTGCGGGGCTGGCACCCTGGCCTGACGCGGCCGCGGGCGGATGCGGCACGCTCGGCGTCTCTCGCTTCTGTGCGCGCGTAGACCCTCCTCCGCCGCCCGCCGGCGTCGAGCCACGACGGCCCCCGCCGTTGAACGTGCCACCCATCGCGTTCGAGATGAGGGCGGGCACGTCCAGGCCTGTGAGGCCCTTCACGGTCGCGGTTGCCTCGGTCACCGTTCGAGTCGTGTTGCGCACGAGCTCGGACGCGCCGTCGTTCGACAGCACGGTCAGGCTGTCGATCCGGCCCATGGGCTCGGCCGCCGCACGGACGATGTCAGGCAGCATCCCGAGCACGGTCTGGATGATGGCCGCCTCGTTGAACTTCTGGAACGCCTCGGCGCGCAGCGCCAGTGCCTTCGCCTCGGCTTCGCCCTTCGTGAACGTGATGCCGGCCTCGGCGTTGCCTTCGAGGGTTACGCGTTGGGCTTCCGCGATGGCGTTGACCTCAACGACCCTCGCCTGCGCCTCGCCCTTGACCTGGATCACGGCCGCCTCGGCCTGGCCGGCGAGCTTCTGGCGCTCGGCGTCGGCCTGCGCCGCGGCGATCTTCGCCTGCTTGTCGCCCTCGGCGCGGCGCACCACGGCTTCTGCCTCGGCCTCCGCCGGCCGCACCGTCGACGTGAGCAGCTCCTGCTGCATGCGTGCGGCCTCGAGCTTTGCCAGCTCCGTCTGGCGAAGAGTGACTTCCTGTTGTGCCTGCGCCTGGGCGAGAGGCCCGGCCTGGCCCGCGCGAGCCTGCGCGGCGGCGGTCTGGGTCAGGACGTCCGCGCGACGTAGCTCGACGTCCCGTTCGGCGTCGATCTTGACCTGGGACGCCTCGGCCTCGCGGACCGCGGCCTCCTGGTCGGCCGTCGCCTTGGCCATGCGCGCGTCCCGTTCGACTATGGCCAGCTTCTGCTGGCCGAGCAGGTCCACATAACCGGACTCGTCGTTGATCGACTGGATGGTGAAAGCGTCGATCTGGAGGCCGGAGGTCGCGAGGTCGCCTTTGGCCGAATCCTGCACCTGCTGGAGGAGCTTCTGGCGGTCCATGATCAGCTCCTCGATCGTCAGCGTGCCGACGATCGACCGGAGCGAGCCCTCGAGGACGTTCTTGACGATCGAATCCACCTGCTCGTCCTTCGAATCGAGGAAGCGCTCGGCCGCGTTGCGGATGGACTCGACGTCGCGGCCGATCTTGAACGTCGCCACGCCCTGGACTGCAACCTTGATGCCCTGGCTCGTAACCGCGTCTGGCAGCGCCACGCTGATCTGGCGCGCGGTCAGCTTCATGCGGCCGACCTTGTGGATCAGCGGCAGGACGAAGGTGCCTCCGCCAACGACGACCCTGATGCCCTTGTCCGCAGCCGTGGCAGTGGTGGCGGCAACCTCGCCGCGCTCGTCGCGCACCTTTGAGCCGCGCGATCCGGCGACGATCAGCGCCTCGTTGGCGTTCGCCACGCGGTATCGGCTGGCCACGTAGAACACGAGCAGCGCGAGCACGACGATCAGTGCGATCGCGAGCAGCGGACCCGTGCCGACGAAATTGAAGATGTCAGGCATTCGAAGCACCTCCCTCGCTCGCGTGCTGGGTTGCGAGCGCGACGACGAGTGTTGAGCCGGCCACGTCCGTGACGAGGACCATGCTGCCGGCAGGAATATCGATTTCGGCGGTGGCGGATTGATCGTGCGTCGAACCGCCGTAGCTCAGCAGCACGGACCCGCTGTGCCCGGCGGGAATGGAAACGGTGACGCGCCCGCGATGTCCGACCAGATCGTCCAGGCTGAACGCTGACGGCGCCTCGGCGCGGCGCAACGCACCGAACACGAGCCATACGACGGCTGCCCCGACCATCCCGAACAGCAGCCCGACCAGCGATGCCGGCCCCGCCCCGAGGTTGAACAGTTGGGTGCCGAAGAGACCACCGACGCCGAACATCGAGACGAAGCCGAGCAGTAGCGGCATGAGGGTGACGCCGCCGAGGTCGAAGCCAAGGTGGAAGAAGTTGAGGATGCCGCCCAGGATGTCATCGAGCAGCACCGTCAGGAGCAGCAGGATCCCACCCACGGCAACGCACAGCAGGAAGATGGAGTTGGCCAGATCGATGGTGATCATCTGGGCCGAGGATACGGCAGCGACCAAGCATGCCGGTAGACCCAATCGGTTTGCGCGGGCGATGTGTGCGCCAGGCGGGACGCCCAGCCGTGCGGCTCAGGACCTGGGGCGGTACGGATCCAGGTTGCGCGACGCCTCGTCGAGGAGATATCGAATCGGGCCGCCCAACACGGCCGCGGCCGCCAGTGCCAGTGCCACCGCCGCGGCGATGTAGGCGGCGTAGGTGCGCAGGCGGACGGCCGACTGCCAGTCGGGAATCTGCGCGGCGCGGTCCCCCAGGCGCAGGAATGGCACGGCGGCCAGTGCGACAACGAGACCGTGTGGCCAGATGATGGGCAGCCCGACCGTGGCCGCTACCGCGACCGTCCAGGGACGATCGGTGAGGGCGCCCCAGATGACGATCGCCGCGGCAAAAGGCAACCGAATCGGCGCGGCCGGCGGGATGCTGTAGTACTGCGGCTCGTTCAGGTTCGATAGGAGCGCGTCGACCCATTCGCGCCAGTAATGGGGGGCGACGACCGCCGCGGCGACGGACAGCGCGAGTGTCGCGCCGAGCGCAATCCCCAGGGACCGCCACTCGCGCCTGACAGCGAACCAGAGCAGGCCGACCCCCGGCGTCACCTTGGTCAGCAGCACGAACGCCCACGTCCATGGGTGGCGAAAGCCCAGCGCGATGGCTGCCGCCATCAGGAGGTGGACGTTGCCGTGGTAGAGCTCGAGTGCGACCGGCGGCAGCGCCAGGAGCACCAGCGCCCACCGACCGCCGAGCCACAGGACGGTCGCGACCATGACCGCTCCCCAGAGGAGCAGGAACAGCCACCAGGGCAGGAAACCGAGTGGCGCGAACAGAAACGCGATCGGCGGCGCGTAACGGAAGGCGCCCAGCGCAAAGTTGCTCGACAGAGTCCGGCCGTAGAGGTCGTTCAGGTCTATCGACCAGTACGAGAACGCGTCGTAGCCCAGGCTGCGGCCGAAGTAACTGACGACGATCAGCGCAAATCCTGTGGCCAGCCAGCCGCTGATGATGAGCCCGTCACGCAGCGCGCGCCGCCTGAGTGCGGCACGCTCGGCCGGCAGCGGCTCGAACGGCGGCGGACGGTCCATCAAGCGAGGCTATCCGACCGTACACTCCGACGATGGACGAGACGCCACGGACCCCAGAGCCTTCTTCGGGCGAAGACGGCACGCCCCGGAGCAGTGGACCGCCCGGCTTCCCGCCGCCCCCACAGGTTGATCCGAATTTTCGCTTGGGCGTCGGAGCGCCAAGTCCCACCGGCGTCCATCCACTGTCCGTCGGCCGCAACCTCCAGCTCTCGTGGAGCATCTTTCGGTTCGGCTGGCGGACCCTGCTCGCCATCGGGCTTATGGTGCTGGGGCCTGCCCTCGTCCTGATGGCCGTCGTTTCGCCGTTTTTCTCGCCGCTCGTGAACGATTGGCTCAACCGGACCGACCTGGCGACGCGGGCAGGTCTGTTGCCACCGCCGTTTCCCGACGGCTTCGTTCAGGCGGTGATCGTTCTGGTGCTCCTGACGCTCGTCCTGGTCCTCGCCTCGATATTGGCGTCGGGCGCCCTGACGCTGGCCATCGATGCGATGTACCGCGGCCAGCCAGCCTCAGCTACCGCGGCTGTCCGAGGAGCAGCGACACGATTCGGCGCGCTCCTCGGCGCACAGATCCTCTATTTCGTGATCGGTTTGGCGATCGTCTTCGTGGCGTTCGTCATGGGTTTCGTGCTCGTGTTGCTCGGAGGAGTCGCAACCTTCGTCGGGCTCATCGTCATCGTTGCGGGGTTCGCAGGGCTGCTGTTCATCGCGGGCCGGTTATCGCTGATGGTCCAGGCGATCGTGCTCGAACGAGCGGGACCCGTGGGCGCCTTCGGAAGAAGCTGGCGACTCGTTTCCGGGTCGGGCTGGCGCGTGCTCGGCTACCTGCTCCTGTCCGGCGTCATCAGCACGTTGCTTGGCGCCTTGCTGCAACTGCTGCCTACGGCACTCCTGAGGCTCGATCCGATCATCCCCCGAGACGTGTTGATCGGGACTCTCGTCGACGGCGTGGCCAGCATCGTGCTGCTGCCGCTCATCCCGCTCGTGTTCACGTTGCTCTACTACGACCTGCGCTGGAAGCGCGGCGAACCGGTGCCGGTCGCGGGCGGCGAGAGCGCGGCGCCGCCGGGTGCAGCCGAAACGAGGTAGCTCTGGCGATCTAGTCGCCGAAGAGCAGTCGCAGCCAGGCGTCGAGTGGCGTCTGGGCCTGACCTTCCCGTCCGACGCTGCCGAGAGGCGTGACCTCCGACGCCACCGGGGCCCCCGCTTCGAGGGAGAACGCGATCTCGCCCGGAGCACCGATACCAAAGGCGCGCGCCTGGAGCGCCTGGAAACCATCCGTCTGCACCAGGTCCAGCTCTCGGTGGCCGGCATCTATCTGGGCGGATAGCGCGGCTGTCTCAGCCATAAGCCCGGTTCGGCGGTCGTTGGCCGCGTTCAACTGGGTGATGGTCCGCCCAAAGCTGAGAACAACCCAGAACGCCACGATCACCAGAGCGATCAGGGCGAAGTGGCTGCGTCGTGGCCGAAGGCGGCGACCGTAGCCGAGCTGCTTTCGGAGGCTCGTCAGCTGTGCGTCCGCCTGCGGTTCCTGCCCGCGCCGGACAGCCACAGGCAGCGCGCGCGACGGCAAAACTGCCACGGCTTCTCTGCCCATCTCGGGATGAGCGTAAGTGCCTCGATTCCCGCGTGTCAAACCAGCGCCGTTGCGAATTCGACTCCAGGGGGCTTCCGTGCGCTGCTATGCTCCCGCTCCAAATCGAACGTTTGTACGAAATGGAGAGCAAGATGCGGCTGTACCAGCCCGCCGAAACGATCGAGACACTCGAGCGGTTCCTCGCACAACCCGAGGTGCGCGAGGCGATCGTCGAGCATCGCGTGCTGCCCGAACGGCCCGCCCAGACGACTCCCTGCCCGCCATGGCTCGACAAGCGACTCGTCCGCGCGCTTCATTCGCGCGGCATAGAGAAGCTGTACACGCACCAGGCTGAGGCACTCGAAGCCCTGCGCGCCGGCAGCGACATCGTTGTTGTCACGCCCACGGCGTCCGGAAAGTCGCTCTGCTACGACCTGCCCGTCCTCCAGGCTGTTGCCGAGGACCCAGCGGCGCGCGCCCTGTACCTGTTTCCCACCAAGGCGCTGAGCCAGGACCAGTTGGCTTCGTTCCGCGAGCTTGCCGCCGCCGCCGAGATGGATGTCGCGGCCGGCGTCTACGACGGCGATACGCCGGGTGCGATCCGCAGCAACATCCGATCAGCCGGCCAGGTCGTCGTGACCAACCCCGACATGCTCCACTCGGCGATCCTGCCCCATCACACCAAGTGGTTCCAGCTCTTCGAGCAGTTGCGCTACATCGTCGTGGACGAGGCGCACACCTACCGCGGCATCTTCGGCAGCCACGTGGCCAACGTTCTGCGCCGCCTGCTGCGCCTGTGCGAGCACTACGGCAGTAAGCCGCAGATCGTGTGCTGCTCGGCGACCATCGGCAATCCGCAGGCGCTTGCGGAGACGCTGATCGGGCGTCCCGTGCGCGTGATCGACCGCAATGGCGCGCCGGCCGGCGAGAAGCACATCGTCATCCTCAACCCGCCGCCAATCGACCTGCGCCAGGGCATCCGATCAGGACCGCTCGGGCTGGCCCAACGCGCGGCCCTCTCCTTCCTGAGGGCGGGCCGCCAGACGATCGTGTTCGGCAAGTCGCGCGTCGGGGTTGAGCTTCTCCTCACCGCTTTGCGCGAGGCGCTGCGCGAGGGTTTCGGTCCCAAGAACCGGGTGCGCGGCTATCGCGGCGGCTATCTGCCGACCGAACGTCGAGCGATCGAGGCAGGACTGCGCAGCGGTGACGTACTGGGCGTTGTCTCGACGAACGCGCTGGAACTCGGGATCGATATCGGCCGGCTGGATGCGGCCATCCTCGCCGGCTACCCCGGCACCATCGCCGCTACGTGGCAGCAGATGGGCAGATCGGGCCGGCGGCGCGAGCCCAGCGTGGCGATCCTCGTGGCCGGCGCGGGAGCCGTCGACCAGTTCGTGGCCACCCATCCCGAGTACCTGTTCGACTCCTCGCCCGAGGAGGCGCGCCTCGATCCAACCAACCTTCATGTCCTGCTGGCTCATGTGCGGTCAGCGGCGTTCGAGCTGCCGTTCGAGTCGGGCGATTCACTGAGCGGCGTGCCGACGGACGACCTGCTGCACTTCCTCGCGGAGGAGGGCCACGTCCGACTAGCCGACGACGGTCGCTGGTATTGGGCGAGCGAGAACTTCCCGGCATCGGAGGTGTCGCTGCGAGTTGGCGCACCCGAGAACGTCGTGATCATCGACACGACCGGGGCTCCGCGCCCGCGTGTCATCGGCGAAGTCGACCTCTTTGCCGCTCCCACGCTGGTCTACCAGAACGCCATCTACCTCCATGAGTCGCGGCAATATCACGTGGATCGGCTGGACTGGGGCGAGCGCAAGGCGTACGTGACGCCGGTCGACGTCGACTACTACACCCAGGCGCTGCTCGCGGTGACATTGAAGCCACTGGAGACGTTTGCGGCAGCGCAGGCGGCCGCCGGGGAGCGTTCCCACGGCGAGGTCATGGTCAGCAGCATCGCCACGATCTACAAGAAGCTGCGCCTCGAAACGCAAGAGAACCTGGGCTGGGGGAAGATCCACCTGCCAGAGCTCGAGCTGCACACGACCGCCTATTGGGTTGCGTTGGGCGCCGAGTTCGATTCGTGGCGTCGAGACGAGCTGGACGTGGCCCTGTCAGGCGCGGGCCGGGCTTTGCAGACGGTTGCGAGCGTCCTGCTCATGTCCGATCCGCACGATCTGGGAATGGTGGCCCAGGTGCGCTCGCCGCACGCGGAGAAGCCCTTGGTCTACCTGTACGACTCCGTGCCCGGAGGCGTTGGGCTTGCGGCGCGACTCTTCGAACGCCACCCGGAGCTGGTGGCCGGAGCGCTCGGGCTGGTGGAGGCATGCCGCTGCGAGGAAGGCTGTCCGGCGTGCGTCGGGCCACGGCTCGAGGCGGGCGGCCTGGGCAAGCGGCACGCTCGGAGACTGCTCACGTTGCTCGCGGGTGCCGCGGGCAAATCGGACCTGGCGCAGGTAGCGTGACAGGCTAGCTGTCACCGGCGGCCCGGAAGCTGCCTGAGAAATGGACACGGTTGCGGTTGGGACGCTACTCGGTAGACGGCTTGAACGACTCAGGTCGTCCGGGGCGCAGCCGGCTGCCGCCCGGCCGGGGTTGCGCGATGACCACGCCGCTCCCCTGGCCCTGGCGGTGGGCGGGAAGGTCCTTCGGCACGAACTCGGATCCGTGGTGCTTCGCGAGGAGCTGATGGAGCTACCGATCGAAGTCGACCGGCTCTCTTCCCTCCCCTACCCGATAGATCCGGCGGCGCCGCTGGTTTGCGTCGACCTGGAGACAACCGGGCTCGCCACCGCCGCGGGAACCCTGCCATTCCTGGTGGGCGTCGGCGTGTGGCAGCACGGTCGCCTACGGCTTCAGCAGCTCCTCCTGCCCGACCATTCAGACGAGCGCGCGCTGCTGGAGATCCTGCGAACCTTGCTGCCGGCCGATGGTTGGCTGGTCACGTACAACGGCAAATGCTTCGACTGGCCGCTGCTGACGGCCCGATACAGACTGCACCGCAGGGATCCACCCGGTTATGCCGGCCACCTTGACCTCCTGCCAGTCGCGCGGCAGCTCTGGAAGCACCGGTTGGGTGGGGCTCGCCTGGCGATCGTGGAGCAGGCAATTTGCGGCGTCGAGCGCACGGATGACCTGCCCGGGCACCTGATTCCCGAGCGGTATTTCGGATACCTGCGATCGCGCCGGGCCTCATTGCTGGCGCCGGTCGTCGAACACAACCGGCAGGACGTCATCTCGCTGGCGCAATTGCTGGCCGTGCTCGCCGAGCAGGTCGCGCCACGGCAGTCATGGCCGTCTGCCCATCCCGGGGATCTTTTCGGGCTGGCGCGCGGGTACGCCCGCCGGCGTCGGCCTGCCGAGGCCCTGGCGGTGGTCGAGGCTGCCCTGGCGGCAGACGCATGGTCACGCGGACTGGAGGGTGGGGCCGGCCTGCATCGCCAGTTGTCGGCCGAGCGCGCGCGGCTGCTCGGGCGCCTTGGCCGGGGCAGCGAGGCATTTACGGCGTGGCTCAACATCGCGGCGCGCGGCGGCCCGGGAGCGGGGATCGCGTGGCTGCATGTCGCCCGCTACCGCGAGCACGTCGAACGCGACATCGGCGGCGCGCTGGCCGCGTGCCAGCAGGCGTTGACCGTGGCGGATCGCGCCAGGGCATGGGAAGAGCCGCTCTATGCCGTCGAGTCGGACCTCCAGCGCCGAATGCCGCGGCTGCGGCGGCGCGCATTCCGCCGCCGGCCGGTCAATCCCGGTGTCCTTCGCGCAGCGTGACCAGCGCGCGACAGACCTCCGCCAGAGTCGGCGTGTCCTCCAATTTCGTACGCTCCACGGACAGGCTCGCCATCGCCGCGGCGACGGCCAACGCTCGCCAGTCGTCGGTGCCGCTCAGCAACCGCGCCGCGAGCCAGGCTCCCAGGAACGTGTCGCCGGCACCAGTCGTGTCCATGGCCTGGCGGCTCGGAAGTGGCGGCATGTAGCGGGCCCGCAACCCGGTCTGCTGTGCGCGGATGTGCAGCGCCCCACGGTCGCCATGCGTGACGAGTAACTGCTGGCCAGGGCGCAGCAAGTTAAGCAATGGAGGAGCGCCGGCGGCCACGTCCTCGGCGCTGATGAGCATGGCGTCGGCGCGCTCAATGAGTGCGCCGCGGCGCAGCGGCAAGGCCAGGACAGGTTTGCCCGGCGACAGGAATCTGACCAGACCCTGGACGGCGAGGGCAACGAAGGTTGGGCCTGGGAACGCGCTGGCCCAGCCATCCGCCAGCTCGCCTGCCACGGGGCCAAGCAATACGGCTGCGGGCCGCCGCCACGCGGTCGGCAACGCCTCGACGGGCATCGCATCACTGACCGAGTGAGCCACCTGGACCCGTCCGGACGGCCTCTGCTGGTTATCGAAGACAGGCCCTCTCGACAGTTGGACCAGTTCGACGTCGACTCCGGCAGCGCGCAGGACGCCGATCTCGGCCGCAGTCGCGGACTCGGCATCGACGCCGATAAGAGCCATGACAGGAGCCCCAAGGCGTGCCGCTGCCATCGACGAGTACGTGACAGTTCCGCCCAGCCGCCAGCCCCGCGGGTCCGACGCATCGAGGTCGCGACTCGCCGCTCCAACGACGACCAGGGACGGCGCTTCTTCAGCCATGGCCGGCAAGGTTAGGCGACCCGGGCCCCCACCTATACTCGGGACGATGCACTTTTACGAGATATCCGAGGCCGACGACGAGATCTTCACCAACGTCCTGCTTGCTCACGATTCCGAGTATGCCGACGACGAGTTCCTGGAGATCGTGCTGGAGGCCCGTGAGGCCGTCATCAAGACGTTCGAAGAGGACTCGCTCATCGAAGCGATCGCGATAGAGCTCGAGAAACGTCACGGCTTCGTGCACGTAGAGGCCAACCTGCGCGCCGCGGTTCGCGTCTCGGCCGAAGAGGGCGAGACGATCATCACCCCGGTCGACGAACGTGCCCACGTGCCCGCCGAACTCGACGACTTCCGCACGATGTTGATCGAGACCGAGACCGAGGACCGCCCCTACCGCGACTGACCTCTGGCCAAACGAAAGCCGGCGGTCACGTCGTGACGATCTCAAAGGCGAGTACGCCGTCCTCAGCGCCATCAACCTCGTGCCAGACTGCGTTGCCCACCGACTTGAGCTCACGCCGCCCTGCCAATTGACGCCGCTCGGCGGGACTCAGCTCGGAGCGAAGACTCTGAGGATCGCGGACCAGCACCATAAGCCGAGCCAGGTCCGAGAGGTGCTTGGCGCGTGATCGTCGCGCCCGAGCGGACACACGGGACTTGATGATGATGGCGCCAGCCAGCGAAGGTACGGGAACCGTCATGACGGCGTCGCCAATGTCAACAAGGACATCGCGCACGCGATTTAGAGCTTGGGTTCCACCGATTGCTTCAAGAGTAGTGTTGGGTGGCACCGTATGAAGATTGGCACGCCTACCGAGATGGTCGGGGGCTAACACGTCAACGATGTCGTTTCCCCGGCTGAAACGATAAGCCAGGCCCCCGATGGTCGGGTTCGGTTCAAACCCGGCTCTCAAAAGTCTTCGCGACGCCTCCTCCGTCGCGTTAGGTGACGCTCGCACGTCCAGGAGCGCATCCACATCAGCGGTGGTGCGGCCAACCGATCCACTGAATTCGGCTTCGAGAATGGTCACCATCTGGCCGCCTATGAGCGCCCAAGGAAGACCGCGGAGAATCTCCGCAACCTCCGTCTGTCAGATGCCAGAGGGCTCGTTCCGCTTCGTCGCGCGCCGTGACACGTATTGGCGTCAGCGTGAGAGCTTCCCCAACAGGTCTTCCCCAACCTGACGAGACCGAGCGTCGCCTTCCTCTAACAGATCCACCGCAATCGCCGACAGCGGAGCGTATCGCGTGCCACCCCATCCAAGCCCCAAGTCAGGAACGACTCGGAGCGTGACATTGGGATCGCGGCTCTCGTTCAGGTGATACCGCTGCCTGATGACGCCAAGCTGATCTTCTCTGACGTACGCATCCACCTCGCGCACTCCGACGAGACCCAGGCGAAGGTCCGCCGCGGCGGTGACTCCGGTCAGCATGATCGCCGAATCTCGTCGAAGCCGCGCGATTTCAGACGGGTGACCTCGGAACCTTACTGGCAACCCTCTGTTAGTCAGCTTGGTACGAAGCGCCTCGATCCCTTTCGTTCTCAGGAGAGATCTGAGTCGATATCGAGCAGGGGCCCGTAGCCAGCCAGCATGTAAACCCGAGGCAAGGTAGAGGATGCCCCAGGCGCGCGCTGGTGTCATGCGTCGACCGGGGCCCGGATTGGAGCGTTTTCGACGCTCCACGTCTGCCTCATGTATCAGCCAATTGCGGCCCACTCGCTGCGCGTGCAGCTGTCGGCTGTTTACGAGTTCCCGTACGGTATCTGGGGCGATCGACAATCGTTTCGCGGCAACATCGACTGTGAGTAGACCCGGGATTGGAGACTCGCCTATGTTATCAACCATCCTGTCGGCAGGATAGTTGAGGTCATATCTGGTGTCAACCTAGGTGCTAGATGTTGAAAAGTACTTCGAGGCAATCGCCATCTTTTACCGGGTATTTGGCCCCTTCGGATCGGAGCTTGCCGTGCTTGCGCGCCTCGGCAGTTGAACCCAGCGCGATGAGGTCGTCGTACGTCACGACCTCGGCGCGGATGAAACCGCGCGCAAGATCTGTGTGGATTGCGGCGGCAGCGTCGACTGCGGTTGATCCGTCAGGGATCGTCCAGGCGCGTGTTTCATCGGGCCCAGCCGTGAAGAACGAAATGAGTCCGAGGAGCCGGTAGCTCAGTCGGATCACGCGCTCCAGGCCCGACTCGGTCAGGCCCATCTCTTCGCGGAAAACAGCCGCGTCGCCTTCATCGAGCTGGCCGATCTCCATCTCGACCTTGGCCGAAAGGGCGTCGACCTGCGATTGCGCGTGCTTGTACCGGGCGGCGAAATCGGCCGCGATCTCCGCTGTTCGCGGAATGTCGGCCTCGCCCACGTTGAGCAGGACGAGCACCGGCTTCTCGGTCAGGAATCGAAACCCGCGGATGCGTTTCTGCTCGTCTTCGCCGAGCTCCACGTCCCGGATCGGCTTCCCCTCGCGTAGCGCGGGGGCCAGCCTCTCGAGAACGGCAAGCTCGCGTTCGTTCGACTCCCGTTCGGCCGGCGTTCCGTGCCGGCCGGACGTCTGGAGCTTCTCGATGCGTTTCTCCATGACCGAGAGGTCAGCTAGCACGAACTCGAAGTCCAGGCGCTCGACGTCTCTCCATGGGTCCACCGACCCGTCGGCATGTGGCACGGCAGGATCCTCGAATGCGCGAACCACGTGCAGCAGCTCGTCTGCGGTACGTAGTTGGGCGAGCTGATCGGCCGGAATATCGGCTGGCGCTCGACCTTCGGCGGCTGTTGGTGGCGCCGGCAGGTCGACATAGGTCACGTCGGCCGGGACCTCGCGCTTGGGCTTGAAAACCTCGGTCAGCTTCGTCAGCCGCTCGTCGGGGACTTTCACCACGCCGACGTTCACGGTCATCCCACCGAAGCCGCCGGTTTCGGCTTCGCCGCGGGTCAGCGTGTTGAAGACGGTCGTCTTGCCCGAGCGGGCCAGCCCGACTATCGCGACCTGCATCCTCGGCTAGTAGCCGGCGGTCGGGTCGACGAGGTTGGCCAGCGGCTCGCCGCGGCGGAAGCGCTCGAGGTTCTCGC
>CAYZEJ010000032.1:0-20411 GCA_964477545.1 uncultured Anaerolineaceae bacterium
GAAGTAACGCACTTTACGAGGTCATGCTGACCGGCCAGCCTTCGCCCCAATGCCTCTAGATCAAGCCACTAGGCCGATTCGATACGGTGCTCAATAGTCAAACTGAGGCACTACCGTTCCGACACGCTGAACGGCCGGGTTGATCGCGCTCGCCCGCGCATCGCTCGAGCAACCAGCGCATGGGGCGCGTGAGACGCGCGGCCTCGCGTGGCTCGGGCGTTTCGGGAGCGACTGCGATCTGGCTGGCGACGGCCGCACGCATCGAGCGCAGTTGATCCGGCCAGGCGAGCCGTATCCAATCGTCGACGTGTTCATTCATTGGTTCGGCGCAGTACTTGTTCAGGGTCCGGGCATCGTCAGACGACCGCCGATAAGTCGGGAATAAGCGCCCGTTCGTAGTCTCCGGCTGTGTTCCGTCGCGACGGTTGACGAGTCTAATTATGTCGGACAGAATAAGGTCGTGACTTGGCGATCCGTTTCGCTCCATCGGCAAGCCGCCACGGCATTGCGTTCGAGCGCGCGCTATACATCATCGAGAACTGTCCATCGCCTAAGTACCCGGAAGACTCCCCAGGCGAGGGCGACAAGGTCTTGTTTCTGTGGGCCCGATAGAGAAGGTGTACCCCTCGAGGTTGGAGCCGTCGAGCTCGAGTCAGGGGACCTGCTGGTCATTCATGCCATGAAAATGCGAAAGGTCTACCAAGCGGACTACGCGATCTGCTGGCATGTCCGAAGCTTAGCACGAGCATTAAAACTTTTAGAGTTGCTCCAATGCTTTGGTTTCTCGGAATCTGGTCTGCGGGGCCCCTCGCCATCCTCGCGGGCGCCGGCACGGGCAAGACGCGTGTCATCAGCCGACGCGCCGCCTCCGCCACAGGGACCGGCGTCATCCCAGCTGCCAAGATCCTGCTCGTCGCCTTCACCGACAAGGGCCAAGGTGCGCCGATCCCGCCCGAGCGCTAGGAGCAGGAAGCGTCGGATCGGGCGCCCATCCCGGCCGATCTCTTCGCACGCACCTACTCCGAGCGCCTGCTCGAGCTACTGAGTACCAGCCTGCTCGGCCCACAGCCATTCGCGTGGGCTGAGGCCTGACTTCTCGATGAGCTGCGCCCGTTGGGGCCCGAAATATCGGAAGTGCCAGGGCTCTTCGCGGTAGCACGTCCACTGCGGGCTGCGGTCGGCCGGGTAGCTCAAGACAAACCCGAAACGCGAGGCGTTCAAGCGGAGCCAGTCTTCGTCCTCGCCGAGATCGACGGCGGTACCCAGCTGGTGCTCCGAGTGGCCTGCGCGCGCAACCTCATCCTCCGAATCGGGATTCACCGCCAACACCTTCTCCTGGTCGGCGAACGATCGGTACGAGCTGGTGATGCGGATCTGTATGCCCGCGTTTGCGGCTGCCTCGAGCAGTGATCGAAGCGGGCCGATCACAAAGTCACGCAGGATTACCGTCTGGCCATAGATCGTGGCTCGGCGCAGATCAGGCGGCCTGTAACCGCGTCCGAGCGTCAATCCCGGATCCAGCAACGTCTCGTCCCACTCGGAGTAGTCGCTGTTGGGGGCCGGACGCTCCGCGACCTCGCACGCGGGCAATCCCGCGGGAGGCGCCCCGGTCGTCGGACGCGCGGCTCCCAAAATCAGTGCTGCTGCAGCAACCGCGATGACGACGAGTGTTTTGCGCATAACCCGACGCTAGGCCCGGGGACTGCCTGCGGAAATCGACGACTTCCCGCCTCCTCATTAGGGGATGTCCCTGATGGGAGTGACCGTCGGCCGATGGGACAATCGGCCCATGCTCGAGCGCCCAGTTAACGGTATCGCGGCCCTCATCGCGCTCGCCGCCATCGTGCTATCGGTGGCCTCTGCGGTGGCATGGTCGATGCCCGGTTCCGAGCTCTACTCCTTGCTGAGGACGGGGGTTGGCGTGGCCATGCTCCTCGTCGGTGGCTGGTGGCTGGGGCGCCAGGCGCCGGGAACGCCGTTTCGCGAGATGGCAATTCCCGCGTCGGTAGCGACGGTAGTTCCGTTGCTCGTCGGCTCGGGCGGCCAGATCGGCTTCTCGTACGACCTGGTGCCGTGGACGCTCGCTGCAGCGGCCGCCGCCACGCTAGGCCTGGCAGTGGCAGATTCAGTGCCCCACCCATACAGAACGCGCGTCACGCTGCTCGCAGCGGCGCTCCCGCTCCTGGCGGCACCCCTCGGCATCCTGACACCAACGATGTTCGATGGGCGGGAGTCCCTCCGCGTCTTGGCGATGGTCCTCCTTGCCGCGACGACAGCCGTGCCGTGCATCATCGCGGCGGTCCTCCGTCAAACCCTACCGTCGTCCGAGCGTGGGCGCGAGTCAACCGTCGCCGCGCTCGAGCTCGCCGTAATTGGCATCACACCGGCGATCTCGGTGATAGCGACCTGGGGGTCCAGCGACCCGCGATCGGTCATTCCGGTAGGGCTGTGGATCGTCGTCGTGCTCGCGGCCCAGTTCTTCGCGGTACGGCCTCTGGCACGCAACGCGAGTGTGGCTACCGCGCAGCGGGATCAAATCGTGGCGGCCATGGAAGCCGAACGGTCGAGGATCGCGGCGGACATCCATGACGATGCGCTCCAGGAGCTCACGATGCTCGGCTGGCGGCTGGACGCTTCTGGCGACAAGCAGAGCGCAGCCACCGCTCGCGAGGTTGCCGAACGCCTACGGGCAATCCTCGGCGACCTGCGCCTGCCGATCCTCGATGATCTCGGCACCGGGCCGGCGCTCGAGTGGCTGGTCGAGCGGGTGGGCCGTCTCGCCGGCGGCGAGGTGCGCCTCGAGCGATCGGACGTCGTCCGACCACCGGCGGAGGTCGAGCTGGCGTTCTTTCGTGTCGCCCAGGAGGCGCTCTCCAACGCCGTCCGACACGGGCGGCCGCCGATCATCGTGCGCTACTGGACGACCCCGTCGAGCGCTTCGCTTGCGATCGACGACGCTGGAGCAGGCATCACCACGACCGAGGCGGCCGGTGCAGCATCCACACACTTCGGGCTGCTCAACATGCGTCAACGCGCGGAGCAGATCGGCGCACTGCTTGACGTGCGGCGCTGGCCGACTGGGGGCACAAGGGTGACGCTCGAGTGGCGCTCGTGAGTCCGATCCGGGTCGCGATCGTCGATGACCATCCTGTCCTGCGTGACGGGATTGCGTCGTTGTTGTCGGTCGAAGCCGACATGGAGGTTGTTGCCGTCGGCGACAGCGTGACCGACGCTGAAACAATCATGTCCGCTGAGGATTCCGATGTGCTGCTTCTCGACGTTCGCCTCGGCACGCAGAGTGGATTGACAGCGCTCCGGGCAAAGCCCGATGGCCGGCCGGCAGTCGTGGTTTTGACGGCCTACGACTATCCGCAGTACGCAGAAGCGGCGCTCCGATTGGGTGCTTCAGGCTTCGTCCTCAAGAACGGTCCGATCGGCGACCTGCTGGCGGCCATCCGGGCTGCGGCCGCGGGCGGCATCCATTTCGGCGTGCGGCCCACACGGCGACTGCCGCTCAGCCAACGCGAGCTGGAGGTCGTCCGGCTGGTCGTTGAGGGCCGTTCGAATGACGAGATCGCCGCCCATCTCGGCATCGCCTCGAAGACCGTGGAGTCTCACCTGCGCCGGATATTCGAGCGCGTAGGGGTCGTCTCGAGGACTGAGCTTGCGACGCGCGCCCTACGCGAGGGTTGGCTCGACCTTCCACTCGACGACACAACGAGTGCGTAGCCGGTCGCCCGAGAGCGCCTGACATCGTCAGGCGATCCGCTCAGTCGAGCCCTTGGTGGTGCAATGGTAGACGCCGCTCCACGCGCGCCTGCGTTGGTGAAACTTCTAACGCCCCTCGCGGCGGGTGCGCACCAGCCCGGCCGAGATTGAACTCGTGGCGCCTCAGGGCGTCGTGTCCTCAACAACCTCCCGATCGTTGAGCGGCTGAACCGGGCGGTTGTTGCCCTCGTAGATCTGTGTGTAGGCCGCCAGTTGATCGGCCGACACCTCCAGCGGCTCGGTCATCAACAGCCAGGCCACGCCCTCTGTGCACGGCGGCGTGGTCAGCGACCCGGGATAGCGATAGGTCGTTCGGTCCTGCGGCAGCATGCCTGTGGGGGTCGACCTGGACACCCGGCACTGGTTGGGCGGGACCGGCCTGTGGCGGCAGGTTGTCGAAGACCGGTGCCAGGGCCGGGCTGGGCGCCCCCTCGGTCAGAAGAACGCCGATCACCGCGAGGGCGCCGTCCGCGTCGCGATGAACCAGGTGTAGCTCCGCGGCCGCGGAAGTGCCGTCGACGTGGTGCTCGCTTGGCGCGTGAAAGTGGAACTGGAGCAGCTCGTAGTTGGTGCCGTCCACCGTGATCGAGCTGCCCACCGGGTAGTTGACCTGGACGGTGTGGCCGTTGTTGACGATCTCCAGCGGCGCCGGCCGGTAGTTGAAGGTGATGTTGGCGAGGTCGGCTGGGTCAGGATTGGCCACGTCGACTGGCGACTGTGAATGCCCGCTGGCGCAGGTCTCGTAATCGGCGCTGAGCTCGCCCCAGTGATCCGGGCCGTCCTCGCCCTCGTACGTCCAATGAGCCGCGGGAGCGTGCGTGGTGCCCACAGAGAGAGAGGGCGCCTGGGCGGCGCTACACCCGACTAACGCGAGTCCCAAGCCCAAGAGCAGGAACCGCAGCCGGCCGACGCTCGCCCGTGTCACCCCGCTCATCTGCTGGCCAGCGTACCCGAACGACTACGGTCGACTTCGAGGACATGCTCGCGCTGGTCGCGGAGGCGCGGGAGGTGGCGATATTGAGTCGGTTGAGCGAGTAGCTCCGTCTAGGGTTGCGGCTCCAGGAACTCGATCTCCACCCGCCAATTGGCGTCCACGACGCCCGCAAGGTGCACCGGGTAGTCGCGGGTGCCGCCCGGCTGCTGGGGCAGGATGATCACCAGGCCCTGGTGCTCGGCCGCCTGGCTGACGTTGTAGTCGTTGTAGGGCGCGTAATCGACGCCCTCGTAAGAGCCCACGGTGGGCGGGCATTTGCCGCTGCCGAGTGAGCCGCTCGGCGCGGTGACCGGATGAAATTCGAAGTAGAAGTCGCCGTTCAACGCAAACGGAGCTTCCGCGCCGACGACCTCGACGAGCTGGCTCGCCGACCACGAGCTCGAGCATCTTTCTCCGAAAGCCTGTGTCTGGTGACTGCCGCTGGCCGAGCCGTTGACGACACCGCGCCAGGTGCCGTCCTCCTGGAGCGCGAGGATGCCCTCGAACCGATCGGTCCCGGACGCGTGGCCGGTGGCCAGAATCAGATCCAAAGTTACGTCGTACGTGTTGACGAGCGAGATCCGCATCGCCTCTGGCTCGTGCCACTCCACCTCGAGCAGCGTCAGCCCAAAGACCTGACGACCCACCAGCGCGCCGAGCGTGGGCACACCGTAGGCCTGGTTGATCAACTGCGCGCCGTCGACCGATGCCTGGACGGTCCCGATGGCGTTCGCGAGATAGCCCTCCCCGTTGGCGTCCTCCTGGTTGGGCGTGTACGTGAGCCTGGCCTGGCCGAGCGGGTCGGTGACGCTGGGCGCCAGCGGGACCGTGCCGTGGTCCTGGAGCGACGGATGCACGGTCCACGTCACCGGCAGGTTGGCGCCGCCCGTTGGGTTGCTGGGGATCAGTGGCCGCAGGCTGAAGGGCGAGATGAAGAAACCGGCGGTCGCGCGCACGTTGGCCGTGATCGTGACCGGGGAGCCCGAAGCACCGTGTCCCTCATGGGCTTTCGCGGGAGTGGCGCTGACGTTGACCGACGCACTCGACACGACCGCCATCAGGTGCGCGATCACGAGCGGATCCGCCTCCAGAGGCAGGGGCGAGATCTGCTGCACGTTGGGTTGTGCCACTCCCCATCCAGCGCTGCTGCTCCCAGCGAACGGGCCTGTCAGGGCGAGTTGGGCGCCGCCGCCCCCCTCGCTGGGTGGCACGAAGCCATCGACCAACATCAGCCACATCGCGAAAGGTGGCAGCGGTGCGTCGACGTCGACGCCGGCGAGCGCGTAGACAAGCTTGGATATGGGTGCGTCGAAGTCCGCTTCGTAGGCCGACGCATACGCCCCAGCGAGCTCCTCCGCCGACCCCTGGAAGCCAAGGTTGGCCAGGGCGGCGTGGAAGTCACGGAACGGAATCCAGCTCTCCACGTCCGTGTTCTTGCGGGCCATCGCGACCAGACCGCGAGCCTCGGGTTCGTATAGGTAGAGGTCTGTGTCGCTTGCTTCCGCTCCCGTGCGGATCGGCGTCCCGTCCTCGTTGTAGAGCCCGATATCCAGCTGGTCGAGCATCGACACAACAACCTGCTCCGCCTGAGCTCGCTCGAACATGACTTCGACCACCTGGTCGATCGACTGGAGCGCCGGATCAGGCAACGGCGCGGCAGGCTCCAGCGGTGGCTGCGTTGAGGTCGGTTCGTCCGTCGCCGATGGTGTAGCCGACGAATCGGGCGGCTGCGCGGTTGTTGTCTGAGTAGTGGTCGGTTGGGTGGTCGGCTGCTGAGTCGTGGTCGGCTGCGTAGTTGTCGGCTCAACAGTCGTCGGCTGAATCGATTGCTCATTGCCCCCGCACGCCTGGGCGAGCACGGCCATGACCAGAATCGCCATTCGGACCATCTGCATTCCGATCGGAACTCTACTTCAGGAGAGCCCGATCAGAGCCCCAGGTCCTGGTCGACCAGTCCAGGACATGCAGGTGTCACGGCGGGGAGGACGCTTGTCCGCACGTTGCTTCTCACACCAACAACTCCGGCTGCCTCAGTCGGCCCGAACATGATCGCGTGGCGCTCTTGGCAGGAAGGCGGATCGGTCATCCATCACCGGTGCCACAGTGAGTAGAGCATCGAGCGCACGCACAAGATGCCCGATTGTCTGCGGATCTCCTCGTGGGAACTGGCGATCAGTCGTGTAGATGATTCCGTGGTGGTGGCCCCCGTCGGCAAGCAGTGTCAATTCAAGGGGCCTGAAATCGCGCACGTTCTCCGTTACGAGGGTGCGTTCCAGGGCCGCGGCGGCCTTGAGAACCTCCTCGTCCGGGGCGCCCGCAAGGGGAGGAGTGACCTCGCGAACCGAAGCTGCGTCTCGGCCACGTGCGCGCAGCTCGACCGCGATCGCGTCCGAATACATCTCGTCGAGCAGCAGCTTCAACCAAGTAGCTCGCGCTCACGCTCCAGGACTGCTTCCAGGCTCACCGCCTCGGCATCGTTGGCCGCGATCCAGGCGTCGATCTCTTCCGGGTACTCGCCGTAGTACCTGATCGCCGTGCGCACGCGCGACTCACTCAAGCCGAGCCGTTCGGCCAGCACTGCCACTCGCGCATCGCCCTTCCGCTCCACGCTTCGTAGGGCACCGATGATCTCCCAGGCATCCGGCCCACCGACCAGTCCCGCCCGACGTCCGGCCGGCCCGTCCCGAAAGCAAATGCCCGGGTGGCTGTCGGCGCGGAGACCCTCTTCGATATAGCGCTCCGCCATGCGCGACAACGGCTCGCCCCGGCGCTTGCTCCGCGCCCGAAGGGTGGCGAGCGTCTGCTGGCCAATTCGGATCGGTTGACTACTCATGTAGCGAAGTGTAGCTCAGCACACGGCTCACGTGATCTACTCGCCTCG
The DNA here is from genome assembly GCA_964477545.1 of uncultured Anaerolineaceae bacterium. Taxonomy (GTDB): domain Bacteria; phylum Chloroflexota; class Limnocylindria; order Limnocylindrales; family CSP1-4; genus JALYGJ01. Next base: position 7,623 of record CAYZEJ010000032.1, read on the forward strand.
CGGTCGTCGGCGATCCCGACCAGACCATCGACACCTTCACGTCGTACGTGGCGCGCAATTCAAACGGCGTCAGGCAACCGCCGCGGCCTGCGGCCGGCCGAACAGCCCGAGCTGGATCAGGAGCCCAAGCTGGTCCGGCACGCCCCAGTGCTCGACGAGCCTGCCGTCGGCGAAGCGCAGCACGTCGAAGACGGTAATCTCGAAGGAGCGGCCCGTCGGCGGCCGGCCCATGACGCCGCCCGTGTCGACTCCGGTCGCCCGGTTGCGGATCCAGACGGTGTCGCCGCTCGCGACGAGGTCGACGACCGTCAGCTCGAAGTCGCTGAACCAGTTGTGCAGCGTCCGAATCGTTTCCTTGGCGCCCTCGATACCGGGCTTGAGCCCACGCTGGTGCTCGACGCAGTCGACAGAGACCAGCTCGTCACAGACGGCGAGGTTGGCGCCGCTGAAGCCCTCCTCGATCAGTCGGCGCGTTGCGGCGATGTTTGTTTCGGTCGACACGGCAGATCTCCCACTTGTCAGGTAGATAGAGCGACGCTCTACTGAAATAGAGTTGTACTCTACCGGAATGCGGAGTGTCAAGAGCCCATCCGGGAGCCTGCGTGCGGAGCGCGCGGCCGTGACCAAGCGGCGCATCGCGGAGGCGGCTCGCGGCCTGTTCTCAACTCGCGGGTACGGAGCGACGACGCTGCGCGAGATCGCCGCCGCGGCTGGCGTCGCCGTTCAGACGGTTTACGCGGTCTTCAGCTCGAAGGCCAACATCCTGCACGAGCTGCGCGAGGGCCTCGTCAGCGATCCGGACGCTGATGCCGCGTTCCGTGCCGCACTAGAAGCATCCAGTCCACCGGCGGCGCTGGACCTGTTCGCCCGATCCGTCCGCCTCCGCTGGGAGACCGGGCAGGACATCGTGGCGATCCACCTGGAGGCGGGCTCGACGGACCAGACCATTCGCGTCGAGGTGGAGGCAGTGCTGGCCGCCCGCCGGCGGGGGATCGGCCGGCTGGCTGCGTCGCTCGCAAGACTGGAGCCATCGCTCGATGTGCGGGAGGTCATGGCCGTGATCGACGCGCTGACGCTGCCCGAGATCTACGCGGAGCTGGTCCGCGTTCACGGCTGGTCGGCCGAGGCCTACGAAACCTGGCTGGCGGACGCCCTCCGCAGACTGATTCTCCGGTGACCAACCCGCGGGCAGCGAGGGCTTCAAGGCCTTCCCAGGGCGTGCTTAACGTCCACGGAATAATTCCGGAGTAAGCGCCCGTACGAGCCTCAGCTTGTGCGCTGTTTGACTGCAGCGATGTTCCCACCTAATGTAGGAACATGCGATCAGTCGGAATTCGGGACCTCAAGGACAATCCCACGCGGGCCCTGCGGGCTGCGCGCGAACAGCCCGTGCTGATCACCAACCGTGACGATCCGGAGGCCCTGCTTCTGTCGCTGCGCGGATTGGCCGAGCATGAGCCCGATGTCCGCCTGACACTGGCCACCACCTTGTTCGACCAGGCAGGGATGTCGCTCGGTCGCGCTGCCCGCTTGGCCGGCACCTCTGTCGAGGACTTCATGACGCACCTGGGAAGTCGGGGTATCGCAGTCTTCCGGCAGAACCGGGACGAGCTGGCAGGGGACCTGCGCGCACTCGACGAGTGAGTCGGCCTCTCGTGATCGACACGGCCGGGTTGATCGCGCTCGCGCGGCTTGGACTACTTGCGAGCGTAGGCGAGCAGTTCGGGCAGCTCCTCGTCCCGCGCGCGGTCTTCGATGAGGCGACAGTTGGGCCGCATCCCGGGGCGGACGCGATCCGGCTTGCGGCCGAACGGAACACCATCCAGATCGTCCCCCAGAAGGTCGATCCGCAATGGCAGTCGAGCCGCGCCCTGGGCGCCGGCGAGGTTGCGACCATCGAGCTCGCCGCTTTCGTGGGCGGTCTGGCCGTACTTGATGATCGCGATGCCCGACGCGTCGCTCACCAGCGCGGGGTACCGCTCACCGGCACCGTGGCAGTACTCGTCAGACTCAGACAGCTCGGCGCAATCGAGAGTCTCGCCGACACGCTCGCCCAACTTGAGTCGATGGGCTTCCGCACGACCGATGAACTGCGTGCCTGGGCCCTGGAGGCGGTTGCCGAGTGAGCAGGTCGGCTGGCCACCTCCTCGATGACCTGAACGATGCCCAAAGTGCGGCGGCCCAGGCCACGAGCGGGCCGCTCGTTATCCTTGCCGGCGCGGGCACCGGCAAGACCCGCGTCATCAGTCACCGTGCCGCCCATGCCATCGAGACCGACGTCGTCCCGGCCGGCAAGATCCTCCTCGTCACGTTCACCGACAAGGCCGCCAACGAGATGGTCGAGCGCATGGCCACCCTGGGCCACCCGCAGGTCATGGCGCGCACCTTCCACGCCCACGCTGTCCGCCAGCTGCGCCACTTCTGGCCCAGCCGCCACGGTGGCGACGACCCGCCCCAGGTCCTCAGCTCCAAGCTACCCCTGATCAGCCCCCTGGCCAGAAGCCTCCCAGGCCACTACCGCTTCACGCCCAGCAAGGACATCGCCGACGCCATCGAGTGGGCCAAGGTCCGCCGCATTCCGCCCGACCGCTGGGAGCACGAAGCCCCGGACAGGGCGCCCATCCCGGCCGACCTCTTCGCGCGCATATACGCCGACTACGAGCGCCAGAAGCAGCGCAACAGGCGGGTCGACTTCGAGGACATGCTCGCGCTGACGGTCGAGCTGCTCGAATCGGACGCCGCCGCCGCCAGGACCGTCCAAACCCAGAAGACCTGGATCAGCGTCGACGAGTACCAGGACACCAACCCGCTCCAGGAACGCCTGCTCGAGCTGTGGATCGGCGACTCGCGCGACCTCGCGGTCGTCGGCGATCCCGACCAGACGATCTACACCTTCACCGGCGCCACGCCCGACTACCTGCACGGCGGAGAGAGCCTGGCCATCGCCGCTCGAACCGCGCGCGAGTGATTGGATTACCCCACAGGGTCCTCGGGTTGAGGTAGATCGTCTGGCCCGATGACCGTGGCCTCGCCCCTGGGCGCGTCTGCCAACGCCGCTAGTGTCCGTGGGACGAGCTCCACCAGCTGGTCGAGCACCTTGAGCCTTGGTTGCAGCACCACCACCGCCACGTCGTAACGCGCCAGGTTCTGCTGGTGCCGCATGTTGGTGTCGCCAGTCACCAGAACGTCGTACTGACCCGAGACACGGCTGAGGAGTTCGCTGTTCCGAACTCCTTTCCAGCCCAGATCCTCAACGTGAACTGCCTCGTGGACCCCTTCCTGGAATTGAGCAAGAAGATCGCGAGGCAAGTCTTCATCGAGGATCAGCTTCATCAGGTAGTGACCAGCAGCCCCTTGACCTCCTCGAGCGCCTGCACGGCCTGGTCGCGACTGACGCTCGGATACTGCTCCAGAAAGTTCTCCAGGGGCTGGCCGTCCGCCAGGTAGTCGAGCAACACGGCCACGGGTACGCGGGTTCCGTTGAAGACGGGCGTACCCCCTTGGATCTCGGGATCACGCACTATCTGCGGTTTGTGGCTCATCGTTTGCTGTCTCCTGGCGCCACAACAGTATGAAGGTGCATCGTCGGAGAGAATCCGCCGGAGGCTTCGGCTGTCGCGGGCGGGCGACCAAGATCATCGGGCCTTAGCTCGAGCTGGCTGTCTGGCATCGATCAGTCCTGCGCGGCCGGCAGCAAGTGAATGCGCGGGCCGCGGAGCACACCTTCGACGAATAGGTCGCCATCTCCTTTCAAACGCTCGAACTCTTCCCGTTCGTGGACGGTCGGGTTCACGTCGCGGCCCAGGTCGCGCTCGGCATCCGTGATCCGCTCGCTGAGTAGCTCCTGGTCGACAGATCCCACAACCATCAAGTCGAGATCGCTCGTGGCGCGTTCGGTACCGCGGGCGTACGAGCCGTATAGGAATGCCTCCTCGACCCCCGGGATCCCCTTAAGGGCGAGACGAAGGCGAGCCTCAACCCCGATGGTCTTCTGCACCAGCGATCGGATCTCACTCGCCACTGGGGAATCGGCGTCAACGCTGTAGCGGCGGAGGTTGCCGATCCGCTCAGAGCGCAGGATGCCCGCTCGTTCGAGACTGTTCAGCTCTCGGCCGATGATCGTCGGTGACCAGCCCGTCTCTCGGGCCAGCTCGCGGACGTGGCCTTCCAGCCCTGGGCGGGCAAAGAAGCGGGCCAGTAGGTCTCGGCGGACCTTGGACTCACCGAACAGTATGTCAACCTGCATGTTGACGATTGTACACTTGGCGGTGCACAACCGGCTTCAGGCCGCGCCCAGCCAATCCTCGGTCGCCCTGGCGTGCAAGAAAATCAGGCCGAGTTCGCTCCGGATCGATAAGTCCGGACGCGTACGTTAGGGAGATCCGCACGCCCTGAGACCCGCGGGACGCTAGGTACCCGGGTATACCGTTTCCCACAGGGGTTTGACGCAGCGGAGTCTTGACGTTGCGACTGCGAATGCTCGTCGCGTTTGCGGGGGCGTGATCGTCGCGCTCTTCGTCGGCTTGGTGCCGTCGGGGTACCGGAGTGCCGAGGCCGTTCGCAAGGGCCCCGGCCACCTGCTGTGTTGAGGGTGCCGTCGTCGAAGCCGGTCGATGTGGGCGACGGGCGGCTCGTCGCCTCCTTGGCGGCGTCGCGGCCGAGTCTGCTGTCGGTCACGTTCTACCACCCGCACCACGGCGTCGCGGAGCTGTCGGGCACGCCGCCGTTCGACGAGCGCGCGCGCGGCACGCCCGATGAAGTGCGCGGGTACCGCGCGCGGATGGCGAGCGACGACTTTCCGTGCCTTTGGCTCGACCGCGCGACACGCGGGGACGTCGCGGACGTAGCGGACACGTCCGACCCTGGACGGCCACGCTGGGCTGCCGCTGAGGCGTGGGCGGAAGCGGGAGCGATCGTCATCGCGTGGCGGGTCGCGGCGGCCGACGCGCCCACGCGGGTCTGGTTTCGCGGCCGGCTCGACCGGCCGGCGCTGGCCGAGATCACCGAGCTGGACCCACCAGTGCCCACCGGCGCGACTACGACGCTCGCCATAGAGGGCTCGCGCCTCCTGGTCCGCTCGACACTGCCCGCGACGGTCGCCATGGAGAGCAACACCGGCGTTTGGGTGATCGACGACGAGGCCGGGGCGAGCCTCGAGGCGACGGCGACCGAAGTCGTGGTCCGCGTCACGGTCCTCGACGATCTACCGCGCGGCACACCACGCGCGAGCCGGCCGCCGGCGCTCGAAGTCGGGTTCGCGCCGGGGATCGGCCGGATCATCGACCGCGCGCTCGCGTACACCCGCGGTTGCGCCGCGATCACCACCGCGCCCGACGAAGTCGCCATCCTGGCCGACCACCGCCTGCTGCCTCTCTCGTGGACGCGCGACGCCTATTACCAGGCGCTGCTCCTACTCGCGACGAGCCATCCCGCTGATGCAGACCTGGTGGCCGATCACCTGCGCTGGCTGTGGCGGCGCTGCGAACGCCCGGGCGGACGCTGGCTGCGCTCACACCACGCCAACGGGCGGCCGAAGGACCTTGCGTTCCAGGCCGACCAGCAGCTGTACCCGATGCTCGAGCTGGCCGACTACTGGCGCGCGCGCGCCGAGCTGCCGGACGGAGTCGACTGGAGCGCCGAAGTCAGCCGGGCCTGGGCGGCGACGATCGCCGAGGTCGACGTTGCGACGGGCTTGATCGGGACCGCCGAGAACGCCGCCGACGACCCGGCCATCGCGCCATACGTAGCCGGGTCGCAGATCCTGCTCTGGTACGTCTGCGTGCGCCTTGCCGAGCTGGCCGAGGCGGGCGCGCTCGATATCAACGCGGACGAGCTCCGCGCGGTCGGCGCAGCCGCGAAGGACGGATTCGATCGCCATCTCGTCGAGGGCGATCAATGGCTGTACGCGACCGACACGAACCGCATCCGCGTCCACTACCACGACGCCAATGACCTTCCCGTGGCGCTGGCACCGCTGCTCGGCTTCTGCTCGGCCGACGATCCACGATGGCGACAGACGATGGACTTCGCCTTCTCGTCGGCCAACCCCGGCTACTTTGGCGGGCAGAGGGGAGGCCTGGGCTCTGTCCATACCCGACAGGCGTGGACGCTGGGCGACGTCCAGGCCTGGATCCGCGCGCGAACTACCGGCGACGAAGCGGGCATGGTCGCGGCCGTCGACCGCCTGACGGAGGTCGCGTTCCACGACGGGATGCTGCCGGAGGCCTACTCGACGACGCTCGAACCCGACATTCGCATCCGGCACTGGTTCGCTTGGCCCGGCGCCGCGTTCGGCGCGTTCCTCCTACTCGACGCGCGCGGGAAGCTCGGCCGGCTCGGGGTTGCGTAGGGGCGCGACGATCGCCTCGCCGGTCTGAGGATCGAGCCAGCGGACACGTCGCGCGTCGATGGCCAGCGACACCTGCTCGTCGGGCTCGACCGTCTCGTTCGGCCGCGTCGTCGCCTTTACGCGCCCATCACCAAGGGCGAGCGTGACGAGGTTGTGCGAGCCGAGCGGCTCGATCACCAGCGTCCGCGCGGAGAGGATCCCGAGGCCCGAACCGGTCGCCACCTCGCTGCCGTTGCGCAGGACCTCGATGTTCTCGGCCCGGATGCCGACCACCACCCGCTGGCCGGCGCGCGCAACGAGCTCGCTCGGCGGATCGGCGAGTGGCAATCGGCCGGCGCCGGCGATGACCGCCACCAGTCCGCCGTCCTCGCGCTCGAGCTGCGCCTCCAGGAAGTTCATCGGTGGGCTGCCGATAAAGCTGCCTACGAACCGGTCGACCGGCGCGTCGTAGATCTGGAGCGGGTCGCCGACCTGGACGATCTTGCCCGTGCGCATGACGGCGATCCGGTCACCCATGCTGAGCGCCTCGACCTGGTCATGGGTGACGTAGATCGTCGTCGTGCCAACCTCCTTGAGCAGCCGCTTGAGCTCGGCGCGCATCTCCAGGCGCAGGAGCGCATCGAGGTTGCTCAACGGCTCGTCCATCAGGATCACGCCCGACTCCATCGCGATCGCCCGCGCGACGGCGATGCGCTGGCGCTGGCCACCGGACGTCTGCGCCGGGTAGCGCGCGAGCAGCTCGGTGATGTGCAGCAGCTCGGCCGCCGACTCGACTCGCCGCTTCAACTCAGGCCCGCGCACCTTGGTCATCTTCAGCCCGAAGGCGATGTTGTCGAAGACCGTCATGTGCGGGAAGACGGCGTAGCTCTGGAAGACCATCGCGATGCGCCGGTGGCGCGGCGGCAGGTTGGTCACGTCTCGGCCGCCGATGGCGACCCGCCCGGCGTCGATCTCCTCGAGGCCGGCGATACTGCGCAGCAGCGTCGTCTTGCCACAGCCGGATGGACCGAGCAGTGCGACGAACTCGCCATCGGCGACGGTCAGGGTCACGTCGTCGACCGCGCGGACCTGCTTGAAGATCTTCGTGATCCGTTCGAGCCTGATCTCAGCCACGGCGTCGTCTCCTCACTTGACGACCCTGCCCCACAGGCCGAGCAGGTAGCGGCGGATGAAGAAGATGACGATGATCGAGGGCAGCAGCATCACGAACCCAGCCGCGAACTGGTAGTAGATCGGCGACTGGGTCAGCGCGGTCAGGATCTTGGCCGGCAGGGTCGGGTTGCGCAGCGTCAGGATCACGGCGGCGAAGACGTCATTCCACGAGATGACCCAGGTGAAGATCGCCGCGGCCGCCAGCCCGGGCAGGGACAGTGGCAGCGAGACGCTCAGGAACGCTCGCAGCGGTGTGCAGCCGAGCGTCTGTGCGGCCTCTTCGAGCTCGCGCGGGACGGACGCGAAGACGCTCGACGTGATCAGCACCGTGAACGGCAATGCCAGCGCGGTGTGCATCAGCGCGACGCCGAGGACCGAGTCGAACAAGCCCAGGCGCAGGTAAGTGACCGCAAGCGGGATGGCCAGGATGACGATCGGGAAAGCGCGCGTGGAGATGACCGTCAGCCGGAACCCGTCGCGCCCCCGAAACGCGTAGCGCGCCAGCGCGTAGCCCGCGGGCGCGCCGATGGCGAGCGACAGGACGAGCGTGATCAACGCCACCGTCACGCTCCGCCAGAACGCGGGCTGGACGCCCGAGGCGTTGATGAAGAAGTTGATCGTCTCCAGCGACATCTCGGATGGGATGAGCTCGCGCGGGTAGTCGAATGCCCTGTCGGGCGGCGTGACCGCGCTAACGAAGATGAGGTACAGCGGAACGAGGATGAACAGGGCCATGAGCGTCGCGACGGCGTAGGTGGTGGCCCGGCCGATGAAGCGCTGCCGGCCCATACGGCGGCGCGCCGGCGGAACGTCTGCGGGCAGTGCGACGGCGCTCATGCGCTCTGCTCCTCGCGCGACGGCAGGAGCCACAGGAAGAGGATGGTGCTCCCGATCGAGAGCATCAGGATGATGCCGGCGTACGCGGCGGCGACGTTGTCGTTGTCGATCGAAGTGGCCCACAGGCGTGCTTCTCCGGCCAGGACGTGGAGACCCGACCCGGCGAGCGCGATGACGGTTGCGAAGACCTGGAATGCGAGGATCGTCCGCAGGATCAAGGCGACCTGGAGTGCCGGCCGCAGCATGGGCAACACGACGTGGCGCACCTTCTGCATCGTCGTCGCGCCGTAGACCTCGGCCGCCTCGAGATACTCGGCAGGGATCGACTGGAGTCCGGCGACCAGGATGATCATGATGATCGAGGTCGCCCGCCACGCCTCAGCGATGACGACGAGCACGATCAGCAGCCACATCGACTCGGAGCTCTGCCAGATGATCGGGCGGTCGATGACCCCGAGGCCCTGGAGGACGCTATTCAGCCAGCCGCGCTGGGTGAAGATGCTGACCCAGACGATGCCGGCCGACAGTTCGCTTATGCCCAAGGGCAGCGCGTAGACGTACAGCCACAGCCCGGAGCCCTTGAGGCGTGCATTCACCACGAGCGCCATCGCCATTGCCAGGAAGAGCTGGACGGGCAGTACGAGCACGACCAGTGCCAGCGTGGTGAACACCGCGTTGCGAAAGTTGACGTCGCGGAGCATGCGCTCGATCGACGTCATGCTGAAATTGCCGGCGGGATCCTGGAGTGCCAGCACGAAAGCCTGGAACATGGGCGTCGCGAAGAAAAGCACGAGGTATAGGAGCGTAGGCAACAACAGGGCGTACGGCGCCCAGCCGAGCCGCTTCGTCATCTACCCATCGACAAGGAGGGCCGGCGCCCGAGGCTGTAGCGACCTCGGGCGCCGTTTCTGGTTCGGGCTACTGCGCCTGGCAGGGGCCTTCGCTGGGGGGATCCGGCGTCCAGCACCTGGCGCCGGACGTATCCAACGTCGCTTGGAGATCGGGTAGCCGTTGCACCAGAACGGTCGCGGGATCGCCACCTTCCAGCACGATCTGCTGGAAAGCATCGCGGAATACCTGGTTGTATGCCGATCCCTGGTCACCAAGGCCGATCGGCAGCAAAGACGGCAGCGCGTCGCTCGCGCTGGTCATCGCCGTGATCGCCTGCTGCTCGGCCAACGTTCCCGGCTCCAGCTCGCCCGGCAGCTCGGTCGTGATCACCGGGAAGAAGGCGACCTCGCTCAGGGTCGTCGCCTGCGTCTCGGGCGACAGCAGGTATTTGATGAGCTCCTTCGCCCCTTCCGGGTTGGGCGCGGAGTTCGGGATGGCCAGGCCGGCCAGCACAGGCATGAACCCGCGCCCGGACGGACCCGCCGGCGCCGGGAAGGCGACGATGTCGTCGGGCATGGCGCGCAGGGCCTCGATCAGCCGCGCGGCATGATCCCAGGCGATCCACACGTCACCCGACTGGAGTGGCTCTTGCATGAACCCGTACGTCGTTGACTGCGGGTTGACCGAGGTCGACCAGGTTTCGTCGAGCCAGGTCCACATCGCCTGCGCCTCGGTGCTCGCGAACTTGGTGTTGAGCGCGCCCGTGAACGACGGATAGGCAAAGCCCTGGAAGAAGCGGTGCCACAGCCCGTCCGGGCCCGCCGGGAAGCCTAGCTTCTTCTCTCCTGTGGCGGTCGCGACCGCGGCGCCCCACTCCGAGACCTGCTCCCAGGTCAGCGCGTTGATGTCGGCGCCGTCGGGCAGGTACTCCATCGCTTCCTGGCGAGCGGCCATGATGTACGAGTTCTGCATCCATGGGATGTAGCGCTGCTCAGCGCCGCCGAGCTTGCCGAGCTCGAGATACTCGGTGTTGACGTCGCCAAGTTCTGCGGCGACGTCGCTGAGGTCCATCAGCAGGCCGTCGGCAGCGAAGCTCCCGAAATCACCGTGAAGGCCGCCGATCAGGCTGATGTCACCGGTGCCGACCTCTTCCTGGGCGCGAATCTGGTCGTTGAACGGCCCAGCCTCGGCCCCGACGAACGTCACATCGCCTGAGAAGTTGGCGAGGATGGTGTTCTGCATCTTCTCGGCCTCGGCGACCGGGACCAGTTGGCTCGAGATCATCGTGACGTCGCCGCCGGGTGTGCTGGTTGGCGCGACTTCGGTCGGCGCCACGCTCGTGGGAGTTGCAGCGGGGGTGCTCGGCTGGGGCTGCGTCGTTGGGGTGGGGCCTCCGCCACACCCTACGGCCACAAGCCCAACGATCAGGAACAGCACCAGCGTTCGGGGAAACCGGGGGCGCGCGTAGGCATGCATCGCTCGTCTCCTTCTCGGCGACGTCGGAAAGAGGCGTCGCTCAAAGGCACGCAACAGTAAGCGCGCCGGTGCTCAGCCTAACCCACCGCGCAACGGGGTAGTTCATCTCCGGTCGCACAACTGAGTTCGAGTCGCCCCACCGATTTGTCAAGGAGCGGGCCGCGGGTCCATTGGCCGGACGAGACGAAGGCGAGCCTCCACTCCGATCGTCTTCTGGACTAGCGACCGGATCTCACTCGCTACGGGAGAATCGGTGTCAACGCTGTATCGGCGAAGGTTGCCGACCCGCTCCGAGCGCAGGATCCCGGCGCGCTCGAGGCTGTTGAGCTCGCGACCGATGATTGTCGGTGACCACCCCGTTTCGCGAGCCAGCTCCCGTACGTGGCGTTCCAGCCCTGGACGGGCAAAGAAGCGGGCCAGTAGGTCTCGGCGGACCTTGGATTCACCGAAAAGAACGTCAACCTGCATGTTGACGATTGTACACTTACGAGTGCACGAGATCGCGGCGAGCGGGATGCCAGCGCGCGGCCGGCGATCGCGCGCAAATCGGGCCAAATGGCCCACGACGATCGACGGTCGGAAACGGTAAGTTCGTTGGTGTGAGTTCCATTAACGGCCAGCCAATCAGGCTGACCAGCCGCTCGGCCGCGTTGCGGATGCGCGGTGGGTCCGATCGGCGCGTGACCATGGTTGCGATCGGCCTTGCCGGCGGCTTCATGGCGCTTGCTGTCCTTAGCTTGCTGATCCCTGCTGTTGCCCGCCTCGGATCGTGGCTACCGCTCCATCTTCTTCTCGCGGGAGCCGCATCGACGGCCATCGCGGGCGTCATGCCGTTCTTCAGTGTGGCCGTTTCGGGGGCGCCGCCCGCACATGCGCCGGTCCGGCTGGTGGGAATCCTCGGCGTCGCGGCCGGCGCGGCGTTGCTCGTGGCCGGCCGAGGCTTCTGGCCAGCGGGTTTGTCGCCAACCGGGTCAACGGTCGCCGGCCTGGGTGGGCTGGTGTATCTCCTGGGCGTGGCTGCGACAGCCGCATCGACCATTCTGCCGCTGCGCGTGGCGATCGGCCGACGGCGCTTCTTCATGGGCGCGATCTACGGGCTGGCGCTGGCGAATGTCTTTCTCGGGGTGGCGCTTGCCACGGCTTTGTTGCTCGGTTGGCCGCCAGTCGAACAGGCGTGGGGCGTGCTTAAACCGGCGCACGCATGGCTGAATCTGTTCGGATTCATCTCGCTGGTGATCGCCAGTTCGCTGCTCCACCTGTTACCGACCGTCGTCGGTGCACGCATCGCGCGCACTCGCGCGTCCATCGTTTGCTTCGCAGCGCTCGCCTCCGGGCCGCCACTGGTGGCCGCGGGCTTCGTCCTGTCGGCAGACGTTGTGGCAGCGCTTGGTGCCGCAGTGACCGTGACCGGCGCGCTCGCCCTGGCCTGGCATGGCGCGACCGTCCTGCGCAGCCGCGCACGATGGTCAACCGATCCGTCGTGGCACCTGTTCACGAGCTGGTCGTTGGTTGCCGCGATCTTTTGGTTCGTCGCTGCCTCACTTATTGCCGCGGCCCAGATCGTGCTACGCGGCAGCTCCCCGGCGGCGTGGAATCTGGACCCGATGGTGGTTCCGCTGGCGATCGGTTGGGCCGGGCAGGTCCTGATCGGGGCGTGGTCGCATCTCGTACCGGCGATTGGGCCGGGCACGCCCGTACAGCACGCGCGTCAGCGAGCCGTGCTCGGGCGAGCCGGTGCCGCGCGACTCTTCCTGCTAAACGCGGGCGCTGGGTTCATCGTCGCCGCCCCGGCGTTGAACCTGGAAGCGCTCGAAGTCGTCGGGATCGCATTCGTTCTCACCGCGGCGGTGGGTGCGCTCGTCTTGCTCGGCGCCGCGCTCGGGTTGCTGCGGTGGCCGGGCCGGTAAAACTGGTGAGCGCCAAAGTCAACCTTGCGAATCGCCAAGGTAAATCTGCCTCATCAAATGTGAGTGGTTCCGAATTCCGCGTGTGACGAGCAGGTGTCACGACGCGGGAGGACACGTGACGCGACGTGACCCTTACCCAAACGAATCCAGCGGCGCCACTCCTCGATGATCTGAACGACTCCCAGCGCGCGGCTGCCCAGGTCACCAGCGGGCTGCTTGTCATCCTCGCCGGCGCGG
>CAYZEJ010000033.1:0-19882 GCA_964477545.1 uncultured Anaerolineaceae bacterium
ACGCCGCTGCACCCCGAGACCGAGCACATGTTCAACGACGAGCTGATCGGCAAGATGAAGCGCGGCGCGTACCTGGTGAACACCGCGCGGGGCAAGATTGCGGACCGCGACGCGATTGTCCGCGCGCTGGAGTCCGGCCGACTGGCGGGCTACGCGGGCGACGTCTGGTTTCCGCAGCCCGCCCCGCGCGATCACCCATGGCGCACGATGCCCTGGCACGGCATGACGCCGCATACATCTGGCACCAGCCTGTCAGCGCAGGCGCGCTACGCAGCCGGCGCGCGCGAGATCCTCGAGTGCTGGTTGGAAGGTCGGCCGATTCGCGAGGAGTATCTGATCGTCGACGGCGGCAAGCTTGCCGGCGCAGGTGCCCACTCGTACTCGGCCGGGGACGCGACGGGTGGGTCAGAGGAGGCCGCCCGCTTCAAGAGCCGCTAGGGCAAGGTCCCGCTCGAGTCGGGAAGGGCAATGACGGCCACACCGGCGTTTCGCGCAACCGATGCGAGGGCCCGATCGGTCGTGGCCAGGTCGGTCTCGAGGGTGATCGCCGTTGCGATACAGACGCAGTCCGCGAGCGAGACGGCTGCGCGACTGCGGTGGTAATTGCCTGCCCGTAACGAGGTCGCGAGCCAGGTGACGCGGAGCCAAACTGGCTCGACCTCAAGCCCGGCGACCATCAGCAGGTCGATCTTGTCGCGAACGACCTCAGCCTCGATGGCGTGCACGCGAACCAGAGCATCGACGGCTTCAGCCAGGTTGACCGCCGACATTGCCGCGTTGGGCCGCTGGCGTAGGAGACGTTCGACGATTGGCCTGCCTGGCTCGTCAAGCAACAAGGAGACGAGGGCGGAGGCGTCCAGAACGGTCAGGGCTTACGCCTCAGATAGCCCCACTTCCGCTCTTCTATCTCGGCTTCCTCTTCGCGGTACTGACGCATCATCTCGTTCACTGTGGGGCCAGGTCCGGCGAGCGAACCCGCCACTGCGGATATGGGGTCGTCCGGTATGGGGCTGATCCGGATGTATGCGCCCGCGTCGTCGATGATCACGTTGCGGGTTCCCCAGCGCTTGCGAACTGCAGCCGGGACCTGGACCTGACCGCCCTGTGAGATTTTCGTGATTCTCATGAAGATAGCCTAGATCTTGTGAATCGTGCGGTCAACGGTTGGCTGCACCAGTTTGATGCTGTGCCTGAATGCGCTGCCTGAATTTCTTGGCCATGGGAACCCTGCGAAGTCGCTGGCGGCAATCTGGTTTGTCTCAAATAGACCGAATGTGACCACGATCTCACCTAGGCAGCCTGCTTTGTATCGGCCGGACCAAATTTGACCCAGGTGTGACGCAGCAGGGCGGTCGAGCTCGAGCGTGGACGTATTTCGTCCAGATGGGACAAGTCGCGTTCACGGCACGTGTTGGGACCTTTGGTTAGTGACCGACCGGTACTCAGGTCCTGTAAACCTCTCAGTTATGAATGCAGTGATGGTCGCGGCGACCCACAAACTGGTCGCCCCCCTCGAGGCCTTCGAGCTCATGCCGAAGTGGCTCAAGGTCGGAGCGATCGCGGGCATGGCCGTGTTGGCGTTCGTCGTCGTCCGCCTCGCTGGTGGCTCGCCCCAGCCGCTCAATCACCTCGGCTACGCGCCCATTCTGCTCGCGGCCTATCTCTATGGCGGGCGAGGCGGTTTCATCGCCGGCATCGGGCTCGCCTTCCTCCTTGGTCGGCTGCCGATCATGCTCGGACTCCCCGGGACCGAGTCGCTCGGTTCAACCATGATCCGCAGCCTCTTCTTCGTCGGTGTCGGCACGCTCACGGGCCTGCTGTTCGACCGCACCCGCATCGCAAGGGACGGGCTGTACAGCGCCACCGTAACCATTGCAAGCCGCGAGCACGAGGCCATGATTGCCCTCGCCCGCGGAGCCGAGGCGAAAGACATGGATACGGCCGACCATGTCGTGCGAGTTCAGACGCTGAGCCAGATCCTGGCCACGAGCAGCGGGATGGAAGAAATGCGCGCCTCCCACGTCGGCTGGTCCGCGATGCTCCACGACGTGGGCAAGCTCCACGTCCCGGACAAGATCCTCGTGAAGCCTGGGCCCCTCACCGCCGCCGAGTGGAAGATCATGCGCAAGCACACGATCTGGGGCGCCGAGATCCTCGCCCACGGCGACGGATTCGAGATCGCCCGAACCATCGCGCGGTCACACCACGAGAACTGGGATGGCTCCGGCTACCCGGATGGCCTGCGCACGGGCGGGATCCCGCTCGAGGCGCGCATCGTGCGCATCGCCGACACGTTCGACGCGATCACCAACCGCCGTCCGTACAAGGAGGCGCAGACGGAAGAATGGGCGCTGGAGGAGCTGGATCGCTTCGCAGGGAAGCAGTTCGACCCTCACCTGGTGCGGCTATTCATCGACGCGATGCGGACGGTTCGCGGTAGCTGAGCGCCTGCTGAGCGATACTGTGGCCTGATGGTGCGCGTTTCGGCCGTACCCAGCAGTAGCGAGGATGGGATATGGCCAAGCACTCGAAGGCGGAGCGCGAACGGCGCAAGGTTGAGCACGAGGCGGTGGCGCGCATAGAGGCGGCCTGGCAGGCCAGCATGCCCCCCGCCACGGCCAAGGAATTCGCGAAGTCCGTCGCCGAGGCACGCGCAAGGGGTCCCGAGGAGAAGCGACCCGATATGGCCCCGGGCACTCGCCCAAACCCGCCCCGACCGGGCCACGAGCCCAAGCCACCTAAGGAGCCGACACGCTCGCGCCGCAGCTACTGATCGCGGCCGTGTTGCCCGCTGCCGACTCGTCTGAGGCGCGCTGATGCCCAGACCGAAGCGCAAGATCACATACCCTCCAGCCAAGACGGCGACCAAACGCGCGCCGGCCCCACAGCCTGACCCGAACTACGAGCGGCCGAACCTCGCCACGATCAACCTGACCGCCGGCGCAGGCCGCGCAGGGTTCAGCGTCGGCGACCGAGTGCGTATCGAGGCCTCAGGCATCTATTCAGGTGAGATCGCGGTGATCGAGCGACTGAGCGTTGGGGTAATCCCGTCGGCGCTGGTGCGGACCGAGGGCGGTGGCACGCGCCAGGTGCGCACGATCGACCTCGTGCCGGCTCAGCCCGATGCACCCCAGACCGAATCACCATCCGCGGATGCGGGATCACCCGAGGATCCCCCGCCACAATCCGAAGTCTGACCGATGCGCCCTCGGCTGGGCGTCACTCAATCGCTCGCATCATTAGCTAAGCAGGTTCGATGCGATAGCGGTCGCACAGGCGTCGGTCGGCCTTCACTAGGACGCCGTGTATCGGCCGCATCGATGGATCCCACGCATTTGTTCGATAGTCCCGGCAGCGGACATTCCAAAGCGCTCGAATCGGGCTCAACTCAAGGACTGAACGCGCCCCTCACGCTCGCGTAATGATGCGGGCGATACCGGGCTCCGTAGACGTACGGCGGCCTCTTGCGGTTGGGCCCGCTCGGGACTAGGAGCAGGCCCCGGCTGGGGCGGGCGTCCAGGGATAGGTGAATTCGTCGCCCTGGATCGTGGCGCTCCCGGAACCGCCGAAGCTGTTGGTGGTGTGCAGAAAGATCTGCGCCGCATCGAGCGTCATGGTGACCGAGCCATCCGCGTTGAGGACAATCCTGGCCGCGCCATTCGACTGGTGGGTCGTCAGGGTGCCGAGGCCGGTCTGATCCTTGTGGAAGTCGAAGGTGCCCTCGAGCGTCGTGGCGTCGATGGACACGACGACCTTGATCTTTATCGTCAACGCGCCGAGGAGCTGAGTACCCTCGATAACCCAGTCGCCGCCCACGCCGTCGCACTTGGTGCCGGTGGTCGTGCCCAACGGGTCCGTTGCGGTGGTCGTCCAGCCTGTCGACTTGACCGTGAACGTCACAGACTTCTTGCCGATGCCGCGGTTGGAGACTGACTTGAACTCGA
The DNA here is from genome assembly GCA_964477545.1 of uncultured Anaerolineaceae bacterium. Lineage (GTDB taxonomy): Bacteria > Chloroflexota > Limnocylindria > Limnocylindrales > CSP1-4 > JALYGJ01. The sequence continues at coordinate 3,945 of CAYZEJ010000033.1, forward strand.
CGTCGCCCTTGTCGTCGGGCTGGGGGCCAGCGGTGTAGATGAAAGTCGCAGGTGCGGGCTGCTTCTGGCCCTCTGGATCGATGGTTTTCACGCCCGCGAGCGTGGCCTCGACCGGCTTGGTCAGCTCGTTTCCTTCGATGCGGTGCTTGACCTTGACGACGACGTCGGTCGTCGAGTTGGCGTCCACATCCCCGCCTGCCGGGGCCACGATGACCTCGATGCACTTCCCGTCGCGCCAGTACCTCTCGGCCGCCTGACCGAGGATGTGCGCGCCGGCCACGACCGAGGTCAGTGCGCTCGTGAACAGCGGTGTGAGGTCGGCCCTCTCCGCGTTCTCCTCGTCTGTGATCTCGAGGGTCAACGCGTCCGCGTTGTGAGTCATGCCGGAGAAGCCCGGACCGGCCGAGAACTCGACGTGAGTTTCGATCCCCAGCTCGTGACCGTCGCTTTCTTCTCCGTCTTGGTTGCTCGGCTCGACTGACTCCTGCGCCTGGGCATCAACGGTGAGCTGGGAGATGTTCGCTTCGTCGTCGACCGCGATGTCGAAGTCGCCCGATAGGTCGCGCGTCCAGCCCACACCTTCCGACGCGCTCTCCGTGGACGACAGGGTCACCTTGCCCTTGCTCGAGCCGTTCGCATCGGGACAGCCGTCGATCTCGATGTGCGCCGTCGCCGACCCGGTCATGTGTGCTGTGGCGCCCGTGGCGATGCTGCTGACAGTGCCGGCCAGATCGAACGAGAAGTCGGCCACGACCCGGCTGCCGGTTACGGTCGCGCTTCCCGTGCCATTGACAGTCACAGTGGCGACAGAATCGCCCCTGGTCGTGGTAGTGCTTTCACTCACTGTCGCGTCGGGCAGGCTACCCAGACCGAGCGCCTGGCTCGCTGCGAGCGCGGCCCCGAGTAGCGCGAGCGCGGCCGCGGCGGAGGCCGGCTGGGACGGATCGACGCGGTCTGGCGCGACGACCGACGCAAAGTGGGCATTGCGCCTCGCTCCCGGGATGTCGATCGCGAATTCGGCCGCCATCGCCAGAGCTGCGGCATCGGTGGCCTCGTCGGCGGCCGTGGAGAGGGCCTCCCAGCCAGGTCCGATTTCCCTGGCAAACCCGGCCTGGTCTCTGGCTCGAGCGCGGTCGGCATCCTCTGATGCGGTCAACGCCAGGTTGAAGTCGCCCGCCAGATCGATCGTCGGTAGCAGGCCGGTTATCGGACCAACGCTCAGTGAATCAGTAGCACCGGGCCCAGTCGAAATGGGAGCGCTGGAGGACAGCGGCCCTGGGGTAGCTGGTCCCGCTGGGGCGGGCGATCCGCCGCATGCTCCGACCACCATTGCGATCACGACCAGCAGCGCGCCCGCGGCGAACAGACCGCGATGCGTCTGGCTATTCGGCTGGTACATGCATCCCCCGGGTTGCGACCGCGGTCGCTCAATCAGCGTGTGACTCACCCGACCGTAACAGGCAGCTTGACCGAGCATCGAAACGAAGGCATACTTCGTTGGTTTGATAGGTATTTAGCGGTGAGGTATGAATATGGCGAGCAAAGTCGGGGACCGCGGCCAGGTGACCATCGAGAAGCAGATTCGCGAAGAGCTCGGGGTTTATGCCGGCGATCAGGCCGTCCAGCGAATCGAGGACGGGCGCATGGTAATCGAATTCGTCCCCAGCCCGCATCGCCGCTCGCTGGCCGGTGCTCTCCGGAACAAGACGCAGCTGATACCCGCCGACGAGCGCTGGTCTGCGCTCCGCGATGCAGCTCGGTCGACTCCTGATCCAGACCGGCCAATGTGATCTCGGCAGATACGTCGGTCATCGTCCGTTACCTGGTGGGGACGCCGCCTGCGCAGGCAAAACGTGCGCGCGCCCTGATGGATGGCCAGGTTGAGATCGGCATCCCGCTTGTCGCGCTGATCGAGACTGCCCACGTTCTCCGCACGCAGTACGGCGTCGAGCGAGCAGACATCGTCGACGTGCTCATACAGCTGATGACGCGCGAGAACGTGACGCCGCTGGGGCTGCCCCGGTCAGACACTCTCGGGGCACTCGTCCGCGCTCGCTCGCTGCCGGGCAGCCCGATCCCCGATGCGTTCATCGCGGCGACGGCGACCTGGGCGGGCGCAACTCCGCTCTATTCATTCGATGAGGATCTCCACCGGCACGGAGTCGTGGTCGAGACGCCCTGAGCCCAGGTCGGCCTGAGGGGCTAGCCCTTTAAGCGACTCACCGGACCGCGGGCTCCTGCTCTGGCTGGGCGGGCGAGACTGCCGCCGGCGCCGGTCGGGCCGACGAAGCAGCCGCCGCGTCCAGACGCTCGAGATAAGGGCGGGCGCCCAGGCGCTCCAGGATCGCTCGCGTCGATTCCACGGCGGCCGCGACGTCAGGTTCGGCGGGATCCAGGAGCGTGGCCATGCTGATCCCCGTAAGCGCCTCGTCCCAGACAGCGTGTGTCGCGCGCCAGCCGCGTAGTCCATCGCGGTATAGCGCAAGGCCCTCCTTGATCCGTCGGTCGAGCGCGGCCAATCCAGCGTGCAAGGTCGCGCGTCGCGCATCCTCGATTGGTCCGAAACCGCCCAGCGCCTCCAGCCGTGCGGTGAGGTCGGCGGCATCTCGTCCATCCCCCATCCAAAGAGCCGTGACCGCCGCCCGATAGAAATACTCGCTGCCCTGTCCGGGGTCATCATCGGCAATGTCGAAGAACGAGTCGCGCGCCTTCTTCAGGTCGCCCTTGGCCAACGCTGCGTTCGCTTCTGGGTCAGCGACGAACATGCGCCACCTGCCGCTCATGTCCTTGCCCAGGCGCTCCATCTCGGCCAGTCCTTCGGAGATCGATTCTCCGCGACTTACGCGAATGATCAGCGCATTGTTGAGCATGATGAGCCGGTGGTTTGGAGCAATGTCCTCGGCCAGTAAGACATCCATCTCGGCAAGGGCCTCATCCCATTCGCCGCCCAGGAAGGCTGAGTAGCCGAAGTTACCGACACCCCCTATTAGGTTGCCGCGATGCCCGACCTTCCGCGCGAGGGCGAGGGCCTCGCGCCAGCTGTCGAGAGCCGCACGCAGGTCTGTCTCCAAATGGGCGTTTGCGAGGTTCCCCATTATCCGCAGGAGAAGGTCGGTCAAACCGTGCTCGGCAGCCAGCTCCTTGGCAACCGCGGCCGCGCCGAACGCTTCCCGGCGCCGCCCGATGCCCCACAGCGCGTTTCCTCTGATGAGCAACGCCAAGGCAATTACCTGTACCAGCCCGCGCTTCTCAGCAGTCTCGAGAACGCCTTCGAGAAGCTCGAGCGACATTCGGAAGTCGGCGTTGGCGTTGTGGACTCTCGCAAGACTGAGGCGTAGCTCGACCGTCACGGATTCATCGGTATCGGCGAACTCGGTTATCGCAGGCTGAATTAACTCGAGCGCTTCATCGGTGCGAAATTCTGCGATCAGGATCGCGCCGAGCGCGCTGGTCGCCCGCACAATCCGTTCTCTGTCGCCGACCTGTCGCGCGAGCTCGACAGCCCTGCGGAGCATTTCCTCAGCCCGCTCGAACCGGCCTGCGATTCGAGACGCCTCTGCTGCCTGGTGCAGAAGATCGACCTGTTCGGCTGGGTCGTCCGTGACCGTGAGGGCCTGCTCGAGGAAGCTCACCGCCTGGTCGAAGCTGCCCAGTGATGAGGCGCGAGTCGCCGCGGCCTTCAGTGCGATTCGAGCCTGACCCGCGAGCGCGTCCGCCTCGTCACCTTCGGCCGCGTTCGCATGCGCCGCGAGGTAATGGCTCGCCAGGGCACCGGCGATCTCGTCGTTGCCAAGCGATTCGAAATAGCGCGCCGCGGCCAGGTGCAGCTTCTTGCGGTCCTTCTTGGACAGCGTGTTGTAGGCCACCTCCCGGATCAGTGCCTGCACGAATGCGTACTGGCCTCGCTCCGGGGATCGCGCGTCCCTCTCACGTCGCAGGAGCTCACGGCGCACCAAGCTCGCCAGTCGGGGCTCGAGCTCACCCTCTGGAACGCCGGCCACAGACGCGAGAGCGGCAACGGTGAAGCTCTGGCCCAGCACTGCCGCGTCGTGGACGATGCGCCGGTCCGTCTCATCGAGCGTGTCGAGGCGCGACGCGATCAACGCGGTGAGCGTCTCGGGAACAGCGAGCGTCGTGAGGTCGCCCTTCGGGGCGTAGACCCCGCCCTCCTCGACAAGCCGGCCCTCCGCGACGAGGGTGCGCACCGTCTCCACCGCGTACAGCGGAATACCGTCGGCCCGGGCCACGATGGTCGAAACCGCCGTGGCGGGCAGGCCCGGGACCAGGCCGGCGAGCAGCTCGCGCATCTCCGCCTCCGGCAGCGGCTCAAGGTACATCGAGACGAAGTTGCGCTTGCCCGCGCCCCAGTCCGGCCGTCGCTCGATCAGGTCAGGTCGAGCGAGCGTAACCACGTAGATCGGCAGCCCGCGGCTGAAGTCGAGCAGGTGGTCGACGAAATCCAGGAGCCCGGCGTCGGCGAAGTGCATGTCCTCGAACACGAGCGCCACCGGGCCGCGTTCGGCGACTCGCTCGAAGAAGGTGCGCCAGGCACCGAAAAGCTGATCCGCTGCCATGCCGCCCTCTACTCCGAGCAGCGTCAGCAGCGATCGTTCGATCCACTCGCGCTCCTCGGCGTCGGTGACCCACTCACTGACGGTCTCCTTGACCTTCGTGCGTGTGGTGGCTTCGTCGTCGAGCTCCCGGAGGCCGGCACGCTCGCGCACCATCTCGCCCAGTGCCCAAAAGCTGATCCCCTCGCCGTACGCCGGCGATCGACCTCGATGCCAATAGATGTCGTCGATCAGGCCGTCGATGTATTTCGATAACTCCCACGCCAAGCGGCTCTTGCCGATGCCGGCTGGGCCGATCACCGACACCACTCGCAGACGCTTTTCACGGCCCGTCGAATGGAAGAGGTCTTTCAGGAGACGGAGCTCCTCTGCACGGCCGACAAACGGCGCCTCGAGCGTTTCCGTCCGATTGCGCCCGCCACGCTCCGCCACTACCCGCAGCGCACGCCACGCCTTGACGGGAGCCTGCTTGCCTTTCAGCAGCTGGTCACCTGCTTCTTCGAACGCGATCGCCGCGGAGGCAGCGCGGTGAGTCACTTCTCCGACCAAGACGGTGCCGGGCGGTGCGACGCTCTGGAGACGGCTGGCCGTGTTGACGATGTCGCCGGCGACCATGCCCTGGTTGGTTGCCCCGAGCGTGACCGCGGCCTCACCAGTGAGCACGCCCGCGCGAGCCTGGATCCCGCTTCCGAGTCCCGTGACCGCGTCGACGAGCTCCAGCCCGGCGCGCACGGCGCGCTCCGCATCGTCTTCGCGGGCAATCGGAGCGCCCCACACGGCCATTACGGCGTCGCCGATGAACTTCTCGACCGTGCCGCCGTAGCGCTCGATGACCTCGCGCGCAACGTCGAAGTACTTCGTCAGCGTTTCGCGCACGTCCTCTGAGTCGCGCTCCTCGGCGAACGGAGTAAACCCGACGAGATCGGCGAAGAGGATGCTGACCAGCCGGCGCTCGGCCGTCGCCTCCGTCTGTGCCACGGTCGTCGCGGCGGCGGGACCGTTGGTCGAGCGCGCACTGGCCGCCAGCGGCGTTGCGCACTCCGAGCAGAACTTCGAGTTCGGCAGGTTCACGAAGCCACAGCTGGCGCACGCGGCCGCGAACGGCGTCGCGCACTCACGGCAAAACTTCGAGCCGGCAACGTTCTCGGTCGAACAGTTAGGGCAGATCAACGGACCGCGGGCTCCTGCTGTGCTTGTGCGCGTTTCGAGGCGGGCGCGGGCGCCGCGGCCGATCTTGAGAGCGCCGCCTCCAGGCGTTCTAGGTAGGGCTGCGCGCCCAGCCGGGTCAGCGTCGTACGCGCCCATTCGGCCGCGGTGCGCACCTCCGCGTCGTCGGGCCCGAGGAACGTGACCATGTCGACCACGGTCAATGCCTCGTCCCAGGCCAGCTCCAGCGCGCGCCACCCGCGCAGCGTGTCGCGGTAGAGCGTCAGCGACTCTGCCGTGCGCCCCTCGAGCGCCGCGATGCCGGCCTCGATCGACGCCTTGTCGAGCGCCAGCGCCTGGCCGCGGAACATCGTCCGGCCCAGACGGTCGAGGGCGTCGTGCGCCGCGGCCGGATCGCCTGCCCACAGCGCCGCGCGCGCTGCGAGCGGCACGGCCAGCGGGTGGAAGTACGAGGTCCGCTCGGCTGCGCGCAGGCCTTCACGGCGCGCATCGTCGAAGCGCCCTGCGGAGAACGCCGCCCAGGCTCGGGCCCAGGCCTCGTATGACTCGTACTGCGGATCCGTGATACCGGCACGCATGGCCGTCGCCCGCTCGATGTCTGAGGATGGGTCACCGCCGCGCAGCCCGGTCATGATTGCGCGGTCGACCAGGATCTCCGCGAACTGGCTGGCGACCTGATCGTCGGCCGGCATCCACTCGTCGAGCAGCGCTGCCGACCAGTCCCAGTCGCCCACGCGCAGGGCACACACGACGCCATTGCCGACCATCATGAAGCCGTACGCGTTCGAGCCGATCTGGCGCGCAATCTCGAGGCCTTCGCGCGCCAGGTCCAGCCCGGCCGCCGGTTCGGACCATTGTTCCCAGAACGACAGAAGCGTGCGACCACCGCGCTCGCGGTCGCGGTATCCATTGGCCAGCGCGAGGGCGTGGGCGCCGCGCAGGATCAGCAGACCTTCGCGCGGCCGATCGACAGCGACAAGCGACGTGCCTCGGCCGAGGAGTGCGCCAACGAGATCATCGAGACGGTCAAGCCGCTCCGCGACCGGCATCAGCCGGTCCAGCCAGACGAGCTCCTCGACCGGCCGATCGAGCTTGCCGTAGGCGTTCGCGATCGCCCCCATCAGCTTGACTCCGACTGGTGTCTGTTCGAGATCGGCGAACTCTTCCCACGCCGGCAGCAGCAGCTCGAGCGCCCGGTTCGGATCGCTGAGCGAAAAGCTGATGGCCATGCCCAGCGCGGCGATCGCGCTGGCGATCTGCACACGGTCGCCCAGCTCGCGCCGCGCGGCCAGCGCGCCCTCGGCATGATGGACGATGAGCGACGTCGCCAGCCCATGACGTGCCGAGGCGAGGGCGCGCTCGTGCAGCTCGGCCCTGTCTGCCGTATCGGTCGTCACCTCGAGCGCCTGCTCGAAGAAGGTGATCGCCTGCTCGTGCGAGCCGAGGGCGGCGGCACGTTCGGCCGCTCCCCGCAGGGCCAGGCGAGCCTGGGTGGCCAGTACGTCCGCTTCCGGCCCCTCGCCGGCGAGCTGGTAGGCCGCGACGTAGTGGCTGGCCAGGCCACCCGCCACCTCGTCGGTGGCGAGGCCCTCCAGGTGCCGCGCGGCGGCGAGGTGGCGCACCTTGCGGTCCTTCCGGGAAAGCGTGTTGTAGGCCACTTCCCGAATTAGTGCCTGGACGAAGACGTACTGGCCCCGTTCGGGCGAGCGCGGGTCGACCTCTCGATGGAGCAGCTCACGCCGGACCAGGCCGGCCAGCCGGCTCTCGAGCTCTCCTGCCGCAACCCCTGACAGTGCCGCCAGCGCCTCGGGCGAGAAGCTCTGGCCGAGCACCGCGGCGTCGGCGATCACGCTCCGATCGGCGGCATCGAGCCCGTCGAGGCGCGCGGCGATGAGCGCGGTGAGCGTCTCCGGAACGGCGATGTCATCAAGATCGCCGGTTGGCCGGTAGGCCCCCTCGATGAGCGCCAGCCGGCCGTCGGCAAGCAGCATGCGCACCGTCTCGACCGCGTACAGCGGAATGCCATCGGCGCGCGCCACGATCTGGGCCGTCGCCTTTTCGGGCAGTCCGGGCACGAGTCCGCTGAGCAGCTCGCGCATCTGCCCGGCCGTCAGTGGCTCGAGGTAGATCGAGCTGAAGCTGCGCTTGCCGGCGCCCCAGTTGGGCCGCTTGTCGAGCAGCTCCGGCCGGGCCAGGGTGACGATCGTGATCGGCGAGTGGCGGCTCCACTCCTGGACGTGATCGATGAAATCGAGGAGCCCGGTGTCGGCAAAATGGAGGTCCTCGAAGACCATCACCACCGGGTTGACGTCGGCCAGGCGCTCGAAGAATGTGCGCCAGGCACCGAACAGCTGCTGGGAATCGACGCCCGATTCGACGCCGAGCAGAGCCAGCAGGGCACGCTCGATGTTCGGCCGCTCCGCCTCGTCAGGTACGTTGTCGCGCACCGACGCGGCGACCTTCGCCCGGGTCGTCGCCTCGTCGTCCGATTCGAGCAACCCACACCGGCCGCGGACCATCTCGCCCAGCGCCCAGAAGGTGATTCCATGCCCGTACGCGGGCGAGCGGCCGTCGTGCCACCAGACGGTCTCCTGGAGCCCGTCGATGTACTTCAGGAACTCCCACGCCAAGCGGCTCTTGCCGATGCCGCCCGGGCCGATGACGCTGACCAGGCGCGGCTTGCGCTCACGATTGGTGGCGTGGAAGAGCTCCTTGAGCAGGCGCATCTCGTCGTCGCGTCCGACGAACGGCGCCTCGAGGGATTCGCGCCGGCCACGCCCGCCCCGCTCGGCCACGACGCGCACGGCACGCCATGCCGCGACGGGTGCCGACTTGCCCTTGAGCTGCTGGTCGCCGATCTTCTCGAAGACGATCGACTCGCTCGTCGCACGCTGGGTCGACTCGCCCACGAGCACCGTTCCGGCCTCGGCCACTCCCTGGAGGCGCGCCGCCGTATTGACCAGGTCCCCAGCGACCATGCCCTGGTTGGTGGCGCCAAGGGTCACTGCCGCCTCACCCGTCAGGACGCCTGCACGGGCTTGGATGTTGGGACCGAGGCTGCGCACCTGGTCGACCAGGTCAAGCGCGGCGCGGACCGCTCGTTCGGCGTCATCCTCCTGGGCCGTCGGTGCGCCCCACACGGCCATCACCGCATCGCCGATGAACTTCTCGACCGTGCCGCCGTAGCGCTCGATGACCTCGCGCGCGAGGTCGAAGTAGCGAGTGAGCGTCTCGCGCACGTCTTCGGCGTCGCGTTCCTCGGCGAACGGTGTGAACCCGACGAGGTCCGCGAACAGGATGCTCACCACTCGGCGCTGGGCGCCGCTGTCGGGGCTCTGGGGCGTTGCCGTGGTTGGCTCGGTTCCACCGGCGGCGCTGGCCGGGGCCGCGCGTGCCGTCAGCGGCGTAGCGCACTCAGAGCAGAACTTCGCGTTGGGAAGGTTGACGAACCCGCAGTTCGGGCAGCCTGCGGCGAGTGGCGCGGCGCACTCCATGCAGAACTTGGCACCGGCCACGTTCTCGGTCGAACAATTAGCGCAGATCAATCGGACTGCCCCTTACCTACGTGAGCACCGGTCACGATAGCGCGACGACGCGTGCTAGTTCGCGACGAGCTCGGCCAGCATGTCCGGGTGCACGTCGCACAGCAGCTTGTATGTGCCCGCCGCGATCATGGGCACGTCCAGCGGTTGAGCCGCGGGCCCGTTGAAAATCTGGCCTAGCGCAACGTTCGCGCCGGCGCTGGTCACTACGTGAACGTTGTGCGGCACGTTCTCACGGTTCTCGAACCAGATGGTGAACGCCTGGTTGGCCGGTGCCTGCACAGATGACTGCTCGAACACGGAATAGTTCGCGCTCACGACGATCGCGCCCGGCGGCGGGGTGCCGATGCCGGTGCCGGCGGTCCTGCAGCCCGACAGAACAGCAACCGCGATGAGCGCGATTGCGGCAAGGACGACCGACCCACTTCGGCGACTGCGGACACGAACGGGCGTCAAGCCTCGGTCCCGCGGTTGAATGGATAGCGCGCGATGGAAATCAGCCACGCGATGCCCTTGCGAACCACGTTGATCGGGCCGCCGTCGTACATGAACATCTCGACGACGAGCAGGACGATGAGAACGACTTCGATCGCCTTGCTGAAGTAGGCCAGATCGAACCGGGCGCCGAACATGACCCAGCCCAGGATGGTGACCACTGTCCAGCCCAGGAGTGCGCCTCGGATCCACCACCGGTAGCGCGCAAAGAGCGGCAGCGGCGTGACCATGGCCGCTGCGAGCACGACGTAACCGACCGCGTTGACCAGGAACATCATGCTGCCCAGCGTGTAGTGGATGTAGGCCGTGGCCAAGGTAAGAACGACGATCGCGACGCGCAGCCCGATAGCGACCGGCGTCCGCGGCCCTTCGATAATCGACATTGAACCCTCTCCTATCCCTCGTTTATCCCTGTGCTGATGTTAGGGGCAAATGGGGAAATAACGGGCAGGTAATCGAGCGGTAAGGCCGTCTGGATACGCTGGGGAAATGTCAGCCACCCGCACGGTGCTCGCAGACCTGGATAGTGGCATCGACGAGCTGCGTGCCGCTTACCGGCCAAGGCGTACCAAGACGCTGTTCGTGGGCGAATCGTCGCCGGCGCAGGGGACGCATTTCTATCGGGCGAACTCGAACCTGTACCGGGCTACGCAGGCAGCATTCGCAGAGGCGCTCGGCAGCGACCGCGTGCCTTTGGGCGAAGCTTTCCTGCGGTTGTTCGCCACCAAGGGCTGCTGGTTGGTCGACCTGGCGGATCGGCCGGTCAATCAGATGGACGCCAGGGAGCGCAGGCAGACAGTCGAGGAGGGCATTCCGCGCCTGGCCGAGCTGATCGGCGAGATCCGGCCCAAGCACGTCATCGTGATCAAGCGCGACATCGCAGGCGCCGTTGAGGAAGCGGTAGAGCTCGCGGGCGTCAAGAAGCCGCGACTTCTGGTATTGCGCTACCCGCTTCGGCAATACCGCGCCGAGTTCGTGCGTGAGTTGGCGGCGTTCGTCCGGGATCTGTGACATATGGCAGAATGTATGGCATGAATAAGACGACGGTCTATCTACCCGCTCAGCTGAAGGACGCGCTTGCGCGGGCTGCACACCGTCGCCGGATCAGTGAGGCGGAACTCATTCGGGAGGGCGTGGCGATGGCAATCGCTCGAGACGAGCCTCGGAAGCCACGAATACCTCTGTTCGCGAGCAGCCAGATGGACCTGGCCGAGCGCTTCGACGAACTGTTGGCCGGCTTCGGCGAGAGTTGATCCTTATCGATTCCAGCGGCCTGCTGGCCGCGATCGACTCGAATCAGCGTGGCTACAAGGCGGCATCTCGAGCGCTCAAAGCGGCCGATCCACCGTTTCTGCTATCCCCGTTCGTTCTGGCCGAGCTCGACTACTTCCTTTCGGTGCGGGTAGGGCCGCACGCCGAGATCGCGCTGCTCCAGGAGGTCGCTGACGGTGCCTATCAACTCGAGCCATTCGGCCGCGATGACGTTGCTGCCGCGCTCGAGCTTGTCGAGCGATACCAGGACATCGCGCTGGGACTCGCGGATGCGTCGATCGTGGTACTGGCCGAGCGGCACGCGGTGTTGACTGTACTCACGCTCGACGAACGTCACTTCCGAAGCGTTCGGACCAGCGCCGGACGGCAATTCAGGCTACTGCCAGCCGACTCTTGACATGAGCCCCGCGCCCGAACTGATACATCGGCGATATTGACACCCCGGTAAGTGGTGACATAGTCTCGCAGCCGGTCAAGCTGCGAGGAGAACCAGGAAATGGCGACGCGTGGATCGGGGGGTGCGATCCGCCGACGATGGTTGGCATTCGGGCTTGCCGCGATCATGGCAGCCGTCTTTGCCGCTCCCACAGCGGCCGCGCCCGCCCCCACTGAGCCCTCCTTCGAGAACGGCGAGTCCCAGCCCGTCTTCCCCACCAGCTCGACCAGTTGGATCAACCACGACCTGTACATCGAGACCGAGGTCGACTCGGACAACGACGGCAGGAAGGACCTCGCGAGCTCGAGCCAGTACAGCTTCTCGTGGGGGACCAACAAGCGACTGTCCGGAGTCTGCAGAGAGCTGCGCGTCACGCTGAACGACGGAACGCTGCACACGCTCAGGTACAAGCTGACCAAGTAAGCGCGGTTTGCTGTACCGCGTACTCTTGCCCCCGGGCAGACGCTTGAACACTCGCGGGAGGGCTTAGGTGTCTGAACAACTTACGCAGCCGTCGATGCCTGGCTTTTCGCCATGTGTGCGGTGTCAGCAACCAGTCGCCTCGGGCAGTTCTCATTGCCCATGGTGTGGTCTGCAGTTCGCTGAGACAGCGCCAAGCGAACCGATCGGAGCAACCGCGACAGGTTGGAAATCGTGGAGTACGCGCAAGAAGGCTGCGCTCCTTGGCGGGATAGCCGTCGTCTTACTCGTGGTCATTGGCGCCTTGGCAGGTCCACGGCGGCCAGGTGCGGTCGCTTCCGTAACCGCGACACCCACTCATGGAACGGTAGCTTCGAATGTAGCTGTTGCCACGCTGGCGCCGAGCGTCCCGCCGAGTCCCGAGACGACCCCCAGTGCTCGTCCAACGCCCGAGTCAACGCCGACCGTAGAGCCCACTGTGCTGGCCACTTCGACGCCGACTCCAAGCCCGACGCCATCTCCAAGCCCGACACCGAGCCCAACCCCTACGCCGACTCCGACACCAGAGCCGACCGAAGAGTTCGTGACTTTTTACGACGGTGTCTGGGAGGTAGGTGCGGAGATTCCGCCGGGCACATACCGGACGACGGGCTACACGTTCGACTGTTATTGGGCGCGCTCAAGCAGCTTCTCTGGCGAGACAGAAGACATCATCGCCAACGAGTTCGGCTCCGGACCGATGGTGGTCACTATTGGTCGGCGCGATGCGGCGTTCGAATCTGATGACTGCGGCGACTGGACGAGCGACCTGTCACGGGTGACCGAGAGCGACACCGAGTTCGATGAAGGCACCTACATAGTGGACACGGACGTTCAACCGGGGACATACCGAAGCGGCGAGAACGACGGCTGTTATTGGGCACGCCTGCGGGGATTCAGCGGCGAAATCGACGACATCATCGCCAACGACTTCCGTGACAGTGGTCAATCCATCGTGACGATTAAGCGTTCCGACGCGGGCTTCACCACCAGCGGGTGTGGAACCTGGACGCTCCGCTAGGTCAGGGCGTTTCGCTTGTAGATCTCCGGGTCCCAGCGCTCCATGAACCGCGTGGCGTCGTGGAGCTCGGTGAAGCCGACCTGCTCGTAGAGGCCGTGCGCGTCCCGGGTGGCAAGCATCCAGCGGCGCAGGCCCTGGAGTTCCGGGTGTTCGACGATGCAGTGCATCAGCCACTTGCCCAGGCCCTGACCGCGGAATGCGTCCAGCACGAAGACATCGCCCACCCAGGCGAACGTGGCCTTATCGGACACTACTCGGGCAAAACCGATCTGCTCGTTGCTGCGGTATAGGCCGAACACGATCGAGCCCTCGATCGCCCGGCGCATGACATCCAGCGGCACGCCCGGAGACCAATAGGCCTGGCTGCTCAGGAATTCGTGGACGGTTGCCATGTCGACCCGCGCCGGATCGGTCGAGATCTCGAATTCGCCGCGCTGCCAGGCCATGTCTGCCACGCGGGAACAATATCGAAAGGGTGCGCTCACACGCCGTTAACCCGGGTGGAGGATCAGCGTCGATGACGTTGACGCGACCTTCCGGAAGGCCATCGACCTGGGCTCACGCGAGCTGGTCGAACCTCAGGACTTCCCTGGCGGCCGGTTCGCGATCCTGATGGACCCGGAGGGCGCCAGCTTCGGCATCCTGAAGTCGGCGCCGCGCGTCTAGAGCTCCTCTACGTGGCGCTTCAGACCCTGGGTCGCGTTCCGAGTGTTACGGCTGAACACGGTTCGACGTAATACCGGCGACAGCAACGCCCCCAGCACTCCAGTCGCCTCCAGCCAGAACTCCGCATCGGTGCCCTCATCGCTGGGGGTCAGCACATGGCCGCCGGTGACGCGCGCTCCAGGGAGGAGATTCGACGCCCCACGTAAAGAATCGGCCCTCTTCGAACTCGGTGACTTGCCAGACCGACGCGGGAAGCCAGTTGGGCCTGACTCGTACGCGGCTGCCCAAGGCGAGTGGACCAGGATCGAGCAGCGTGAGGCTCTTGAACTGCGACGCCCACGTCGGCCAGGCTTCAATATCCATCATCACTGCCCATACGCCAGTCGACGGCGCCGCAATATGGACAGTCCGCGCGAATCTCGACATGGCCTCACGGAGCGTACATCGGTTTGTTGACAGTGGACGATGTGAGACCCCAAAGTGGCCGCTGGGGAGATCGGCGAGCGAAGGAGGGTCGTCCGGTGCGTGCTCATCTCGGCCTCGGGATCGCATTCGTCGCGGCGCTAGCGGTGCTGGCCTGCTCCGGGCCGGCGGCGACGCCCGTTGCGGCGACGCCCGTTGCGGCAACGCCCGTTGCGGCAACGCCTACCCCAGCCGCTCCCACTCCCGTACCCGTGACACCGACACCGGCGGCACCGACACCGGCGGCACCGACACCTGGTCCCGACGCTGTTCTGGTGCCCGACAGCCCCCTGGCCGCAACACTCTCGAACATCTACAAGCTGAACGTCACCAGCCGTGATCCGCTGGAGATCGCACCGGAGGCCGGCTACCAGGGTGATGACGCGCACTTCTTCCCGAACGAAGCGGACGTCTGGTGGTATCAGCACGATGGAATGTTCGTGGCGCTGTTCTTCGGGTCGAGCGTAATGGCCGGGCCGCTCTGCCCGGGGACATCCCTCCAACAGGGAGACCCGTTCCTCTACATCACCAATTCAGCCGCCGATGAAGGCGCCTGCGACGACTACCCGTTTCTCGCTGAGCAGCTCGCGCCTCCACCAGTCGCCGCGACGCGTTGCGGCGAGCTCATGATCCTGTACCAGTCGGCCATCCCGGTCGAAGGACCGACCGGCGATCTCCAGACGGGCGCTCTGTGGGGAGCGATCGAGACCTACGAAGGTGACGTGATCTACGGCCTGACCGCGTTCACTGTCATCACGGTCGACCCACCCGAGCTCGACCCGACCGCGGACGCCTATACCTTCACCCCGGGCAGCCAGCTCGAGGAGATCCTCGCCCCGGACGAGACGAGCGTCACCTGCTAAGTCGCCTGGAACGAATTAGCTTCCGCGCATGATGGATCCCACTGTGACCGACCTGTTGACCGCTGACCCCGCCGAGGAATGGGCGGCGCGCACGGCTGGAGTACCCGCGCTCTCGGCGCGCTACACGAACCTGATCGTCGAGCGCGGCGAAGGGTCGTGGCTGGTCACGGCCGACGGCGAGCGATACCTCGACTACACGTCGGGCATCGGCGTCGTCAACACCGGCCACGCTCACCCGCGCGTCGTCGCGGCCATTGCCGACCAGGCCGCCAAGGTCATCCATGCCCAGCAGAACATCGTCTATCACAAGCCCGGGCTCGAGCTGCACGAGCGGCTCCCGCGCTACTTCCCGGGTGACATCGGCGAGCCCGTTGGCCTGTTCCTGTCAAACAGCGGTGCCGAGGCGATCGAGGCATCGGTCAAGCTCGCCAAGATCGCGACCCGGCGGCCGTTGGTGATCGCGTTCCGCGGCGGGTTCCATGGCCGCACCCACGCGACCATGTCGCTCACCACGAGCTCGGTCAAGTACCGCGGTCACTACGAGCCACTGTTGGGCGGCGTGCACTTTGTGCCGTTCCCCGATCCGCTGCGTTACGGCGGGCCCGAGGCGGCGCTCGCACAGACGCTATCCGCGATCGAGGAGCTCTTCGCCACCACCTGCTATCCCGACGACGTCTGTGCGTTTCTGGTCGAGCCGATCCTCGGTGAGGGCGGCTACGTCATCCCACCCGACACCTTCCTGCCAGCGCTGCGCGAGGTGGCCGACCGACACGGGATCCTGCTCATAGCCGACGAGATCCAGACCGGCTACGCCCGAACCGGCCGATTCTTTGCCTCCGAGTGGACCGGCGCCGTGCCCGACATCGTCGTGATGGCCAAGGGCATTGCCTCAGGGCTGCCGTTATCCGGGATCATGGCCCGGCGCTCATTGATCGACGCGTTCCCGCCCTCGTCGCACGGCGGCACGTACGGCGGCAACGCGGT
>CAYZEJ010000034.1:0-19710 GCA_964477545.1 uncultured Anaerolineaceae bacterium
GTGCGCGGCTATCGGGCGGCCGCCGCGGCCATCTCGCGCGTGCCTGTAAGGGTCAGCCTGCCCCTCGGCCGGGCCGTTTTCGTTGGCAGCTATTTCGCCTGGCCGAAGAAGCGGCGAATCATTCTTTCCAACGCCTCGCACGTCCTCGGCCTGCCGGCCTCCGACCGGCGCGTCCGCCACCTGGCGCGACGCATATACGGCACCTACTCGCGTTTCATCATCGAGCTGATGCGGCTGCCCAGCCTCCCGGCAGACGAGCCACTCCGCCTGGTTCAGTCAGGCGACAGGGAGGGCGGCGGAGAGTCCTTCGTCGGACTCTTCGAGCGTCTTCGGGCCGATGGCCGGGGACTTATCGCGGTCTCGGCGCATATCGGCAGCATCGACCTGCTCGCCGCAGGCTTCGCATTGCGTGGACTTCCCACCTACGGCCTGGCCGACGATTCGGCCTATCCGGAACTGTTCGAGGAGATGAACGCTCAACGCCGGCGGTGGAATATCCAGGTCATCCCGTGGCGCAACCTGCGCCGTGTCTTCCAGGCCCTGCGAGAGCCGGCGATCCTCGGCCTCGTGGTCGACTGGGGCTACCGAGCCGACGACATCCCGGTGCGCCTGTTCGGAGAGTGGACGACTCTGCCCGCCGGACCAGCCATGCTCGCCGCCAGGACGAACGCTGCCATCGTGCCCGTGGTCTGTCGCCGACTCGATGACGGCACCTACGAGCCGGCCCACTACGACCCGATCGAGGTTGCCGATTCGGATCCGGCCACGTTGCAGCGCGCCACCCAACAGATTGCGACGGCGGTAGAGCACATGATCGCCACGGCTCCCGAGCAGTGGTACAGCTTCAAGCCGATCTGGCCGCAGACCCAGGCCGAAAAGGACGAGCTCGCGGCCAGAGTCGACGCGATGGCGCACGCTCAATGACAGCCGTCGAACTAGCTGACCGCAAGCTACGGTCGGAGCGCGGCGGGAGGCCACCCGACCGGTTCGCGCGCAGCAGCGCCTCAGTGCTGCGGAGGAGATCAATTCGCGGCTGGCTGGCTGCGCGGGCGCTCCGAGTCGTGGCCGCGGTCCTACAGCGACTTCCGGAAGGGCCGCTGCACCGTCTGGCCCACGCCGGCGGACGCGTCCTGTACTGGGTTCAGCCCGCCCGGCGGCGCCTGGTACGCGCCAATCTGCACAGGGTGGTCGCTTATCTCGCCGAGCGGGGCATGGGCGGCGAACGAGTGGCCGCAGCCGCCCGAGACGGGCGTTCGCTCGAGCGCCTGGTACGCGATGCCTACGGTCATTACGTCCGCGGCTACCTGGAGGGCGCGATCCTGCCCGCGTACGCGTCAGAAGATCGACTCGCCCGGGTCCAGCCTGATGTGCCCGCGCATGCTGCGAGAGCCTTTGGTGAATCCGGCCCGTTGATCATCGTCGGCCTTCATTTCGGATCCATCGAGATCCCGGCCCTGTGGGCAACGAAGAAGCTCGGGCGGCGGATCACGGCACCGATGGAGACGATCGGCGATCCCGATCTCCAGTCCTATTTCGAGCAGTCGCGACGGCAGACCGGCCTCAACGTGATCCCCGTAGAGCGCGCCGGCGCGGAACTGCGCGCGAGCCTGGCACACGGCGAGACGATCGGGCTGGTCGCGGATCGGCCGGTCGGGGGATCAGGGACCCCCGTGGAGCTGTTCGGCGCCCCGGCGCGACTTCCCGTGGGTCCGGCCATGCTCGCGCTCGAGAGCGGCGCGCCCGCCTGGCTCGTCGCTACGCGCAGGTTCGGAGCGAACGGGTATCGCGCGCGGATCGAAGAGATCCCGATGCCGACGGAGGGTTCACGGCGCGAACGCCTTGCCGCATTCCTGGCTGCCGAGGCGCGTGCTTTCGAGCGCGCCGTAGCGGACGCGCCCGAACAGTGGTGGACGGCGTTCTTCCCGATCTGGGACGACATCAGGTCATGAGCGACAACGCGCAGCCCAAAGTTGGCCGGGCCGACCTGCACATCCACACGCTCGCGTCAGACGGTGTGTCCAGCGTGGCGCAGATCCTCGAGCGTGCCGAGGCCGCAGGTCTTGATGTGATCGCGATCACCGACCACGAACGCGTCGACGCGGCTCATGCCGCTCATGCCATGGCCGAGGCCCGCGGCATGCGCGTCCAGGTGATCGTCGGTGAGGAGATCTCGACCCGTGGCGGTCACGTCCTGGCGCTGTTCATCGAGAAGCGCATTCGCCCTTGGGGCTCGCTGCGCTCGGCGATCGCACAAATTCACGAACAGGGCGGCCTGGCCATCGTGGCACACCCACTCGTTCCCTACCCATTGACCTGCACGAGCGGTCGCTCGATCCGGCGACTCCTCGACGATCCGGACCAGGACGTGCATCCGGACGGCATCGAGGCGTTCAACCCAACGACGGCAGGAACACGATGGGGGGCGCGTGTGCCGCAGTTCGTGGCAGACGTTGGCGTAGCCGCGCTGGGCAGCAGCGACGCGCACCGTGCCGAAGACGTCGGCCAGGCATTCACCACCTTCGAAGGCGCCGGCGCGGCTGATCTCCGGCGCGCGATCGAGAAGAATACGACGAGCTGGCAGGGCAGCAAGTACACCTGGCCCGGCCAGTTCGCCACGTTCCGTCGCCAGATGGGCAAGCGCGCCACCGCTGTCCGAGACGACCTGCGCGGCGTCGTCCTGCGCGACGGCACCGGTCGCGACCTGGGCTATCCAGGCGGGCGCCAGAGGCCGACAAGACTCCACGCGGACGAGGCCCAACGATGAAGATCGGCCTCGTCACGCCGTACATCTACCCGCTGCCCGGCGGCGTGAACGCCCACGTTCGTTATCTCTACGAGAACCTCATCGCGCGCGGCCACGACGTACGCATCATCAGCAGCGTTCACGGTCCGCAGCGCCACAGCGAAGGCGACATCATCCGACTCGGTTACGGCTTCTCGGTCCCCGCGAACGGCTCAGTGGGCACGCTCACGTTCTCGCCGCGCTACCGCAAACAGGTCCGGGAGATGCTCGAGCGCGAACAGTTCGACGTACTCCACTTCCACGAGCCGTTCGTGCCGTTCCTGTCGCTCGTGCTGCTGCGCGAGTCACTCAGCATCAACGTCGCCACGTTCCACGCATTCGCCGGCTGGAGCCCGGCGTACGAGTTCGGCAAGCGTGCGCTGGCCAGGTTTGCCCGGCGGCTGCACGGCCGTATCGCCGTGAGCGCCGTCGCCCGGCACTTCATCGACCGCTACTTCCCGGGCGATTACAAGGTCATCCCCAATGGCGTCGACGTCGGCCGACTGGCACACGCCCAACCCATCGCTCGCTTCCGCGACGGCACCCTGAACATCCTGTTTGTCGGCCGGTTCGAGAACCGCAAGGGCGCGATGTACCTCCTGAAGGCCTATCGCCAGGTGCGCAAGCGCGGCATCAAGTGCCGCCTGCTGCTGGCCGGCACCGGCCCCCAGGAGAGGGAGATCCGGCGCTACATCGCCACGCGACGGCTGGGCGACGTCGAGCTCCTCGGGCGGATCAGCGACGATGACAAGGCGCGCTACTTCGCCACGGCCGATGTCTTCGTGTCGCCGGCCACCGGCCAGGAGAGCTTCGGCATCGTCCTACTGGAGGCGATGGCCGCGGGCAAAGCCATCGTGTGCAGCGACATCCACGGATACAAGGGCGTAGTGCGGCGGGGCGAGCAGGCACTCCTGGTCCCACCCAAGGACGTCAAGGCGCTGGCGGAGGCACTGGTGCAGGTCCTGAGCGACACAGAGATGCGGGCGCGCATGGGTGCCTCAGGCCGCGAGAGAGTCGTTCAGTACGGCTGGGAGAACATCTGTGCCAAGGTCGAGGATTACTACCGGTTCGTGATCCGGCGCGTTGCGGCGCACGGCCCCCTGCCGCCTCACGTCAGTCCCAACCTTGCGCTCATGTCGCGCGAGCCTTTGGCGCAACCAGTGCGCGATGTCACCGCCGTCGGTCCCGGGCCCAGCCCCGCAGGCACAGTCGAAGAGGAACCCCTCAGCCCGCTTCGGGCAAAGGGCTGACCGAGGCGTCCTCGACCCGCGACTGTCGCCAGCTCCGCGCCGCGTAGACCGCCGCGGCGCACAGCGCGGCAGTGGCCAGTGCGAGCAGCGCAACCGCGAACACATCCGGGGTCGCCCGATTGGGTTCGTCGAGATTCACCCCGAACTGGAAGCCCCAGTTCCACGTCGGGAGCAGGCCCAGGTGAATCTGCGACAGCGCGGTGGGCACCGGCAGGCTGGCGATGTTCGGGTAGAACGTGACGAACCAGATCACGGCCGCGCCGAGCGCGCCCAGCACGAAGCGCCGCGGATCCTTCGCGCGCAAGACCAAGTAGGCAGGGATCAGGAGCAGGAAGAGTGCCACGAGCGCGGGCCACTCGGCCTGGACGTTGGCCTGGAACACCGACGTACCGGGCAGGCCCGCCCCGACCACGATGATCGCCACCCCGAACAGGGCGATAGAGAAGCACACAGGCAGCAACAGAGAGCGGCCGGCCGACACGACCGCAGCGGACCGCATGCTGAAGAAGAGCACGCCGGCGGCGATGAGTCCGCCGATCGCGATCACCAGGCCGAACACCTGGATGTCAGTCAAGACCAGTTGGCGTGACAGTGACGCGCAGACCTCGGTGCCGGAATTCACCTGCTCTGTTCGCGCGATGCCGCATAGCGGCAGCCGCAGCAGCCAGAGCAGGGGCGGGCCGATCACGGCCAGTGCCGCGGCAACCCTCGCCAGCGCCCATGTCCGCCGCGATGGGCCGTGCCACAGCTCCGCGAGGAAGTAGGCGAGAGCCATGAACGAGAAGGGCAGCGTCGTGAAGATGTGGTACTGGAAGGTCGCGCGATCGATGCGGGCCCACGGCAGCCACAGGCTGGCGATCGCGATCGCCACGAACGTGAGTGGGAGGCTGCGCCGCTTCCAGGCCATGTACGCGGCCCACAGCACTGCCGGGATCGCGAGCCAGAAGAGGACCAGGTTGCCCGTGTCGTAGATGACGGCAGTCGTCGAGCCGGCGTAGTCGCTCTGCTCGAACCAGACCGGCTTCAGGTCGAACGGCCACGCCCACCATGGCGACGAGGCCGCATGGGTGGCGCGCAGGAAGTTGTGGTAGTCGTACATCGACACCTGAAGATCGATGAACGTCTGGCCCGTGTGGCCGGCCGGGCTCCCTGTAAACCACTGGTTGCCCATGTCGATCCACGGGATGTAGTGGAGCATGTACACGATCAGCGGGATGACGGTGATCGCGCCAAGTCCGAGCAGCCAGGGCAGCCCGAGGACGCCGGAGCCCGGTCTCAGCCAGCCGCGCGGCGCCGGCGGCGCTGAAGGCTCGCCATCGATCGGTGTCTCCTGCTCTCGCGAGAGCGGGCCGTAGCCATACCTGCCGGCCAGCCAGGCCACGCCCAGCGTGAGAACGCCGAGTGCGATGCCAGCAATGCCGAAGGTGATCAGGCTCGTGGGCCTGAGCGTCTGGCCAAGGGTCGGCGGTGGGCCTGCGACCAATCGATAAAGGCCGAACAGGACCAGAGCCACTCCCGGGACGATCGGCGCGATGATCGCCAGGCGCAGCTCCTCGCGCGTCATTCGTATCGGCCGGAGGGCCATGGCCACGGCGAGCAGAGCCGTCAGGCCCAGCATTAGCGCCAGGAACGGGTAGTTCAGCTGCGGGCTGGCCACGGTGGGGTTGGGCGTTATCGCGATGTACCCGAGGACCGCCGTGATAGCGATCATGGCCAGCAGCGCGATGGTTCGCCCGAGCGCGGACCGGAACAGGATCAGCAGGCCCACGCAACCGATGGCGTAGGCGCCCACCCACTTCGACGCCAGGGCTAGACCGAGCAGGACGCCCACCGCGGCCAGGCCTCCGGCAATCTGCAGCCGGCCTCGCCAACGTCCCAGCCATAGCGGCACGAACAGCGTGAACGCGGCGACGATGAAGAACGCGACGTACACGTCATTCATGGCGATGCGAGCGTTGGCAAAGAACATGCCATCGGCAAGCACGAGCAACGAGACCAGCAGGGCGATGCCGCGGCGGTTGAACAGGAAGCGCGCGAGCAGATAGATGCAGACCGCCATGAGCGCGCCCAGCAGCACTCCCGGGAACCTATAGGCGAACTGGTTGTTCCCGACTTCGACGGTCGCTACCTGGCCCGAGCTATCGATTGAGAGGAGATCGTCGCGATCCTCGGCAGGTCGCTCGGACTGGACGTCGAGCACGATGGCCTGCGGCTCGCTCTGGAGTCGCGCGTCGGCGAAGACGGAGTTCGAGCGCGGCTCGACCACATAGACGGTCGGCGCGGCACCGTCCTGCGTACGGCCAAAGACGTGTACGTTCGTCGTTGCAGCGTTCCAGAACACCTGTTCAACGGTGTTCGGCATCTCCATGGTCTCGGCGATGCGGGCAGCGTCGTCGTTGGGCAGGGGCACCCTGATGAGCTTGTTGCTCGATGTCCCGTATAGCGTCGGGTGGTCCGGGCCGCCCGTCACGAGCGTCATATCGGTCACCGGCTCGAACGTCCCGAAGAACGCCAGCTCGCGGAATGTGTCGACGTCGATCAGGACGAATCCGGTGCTGAGCGAGATCGCCAGGCCCGAGCCGTCCTCGATCGATACCCCAGGTAGCTCGCCGGCGCCGATCATCTCGGTGAGCTCCTCGCGGTTGAGCTTGGAGATGAACCCGGCCACGGGCACTGGCGAGGTGGCGCTCTCGATCGCGCTCTGGAGCCCGAATTCGTCGCGATCCAGCACCCCACTGAGCGTCTCGGCCAGGGCCACCGCGTCAGTTATCGCGGCCGGATCGACGATGACCATGGACCTGGCCGTGACTCCCGCCACCGCGGTTGGATCCGGATATGTCGTCCGCGCCACCTCGATACCGGTGACGAGGTCGATCGCGACCACTGACCCGCCATTCGTAAGCGCCACCACGCGGTTGGAGGCCACGGTCAGCCGTGTCACCTCGCCTTCGAGTCCACTCAGCTGTGTCACCGGCTCGACGCTCGGCTGGCCCGGTGCCGCCGCGGAGTAGACGTCGATCTGTGTCGTGTCGACCTTGGAGATCGTGCCGGCGCGGTCGGCCAGGTACAGGACGTGGCCGCCACCATCGATCGCGATCGAATCGAAGGACCCGCCGATCGTGGCTACCTGAGCGCGTGTCGCCAGGTCGTACGCGCGCACGTCCGTTGGGGTCACTACGTACAGCCGGTCGCCGTTTCGTTTGTTGGGGTCGTCGGGAGGATCCCATCTCTCCTCGATCGCGGCGGCCTTGACCTCTGTGCCCAGATCCCTCACGTCCGTAACTCGGTTGTTGCCAAGCGCGGCGATCCCGGCCGCCATGACGTACTTGGCCATGTGTGGGTGGGTGTACTCGTAGATCGAGTGCGGCAGGTCGTAGCGCCAGTCCTGGAGGAACTCGACCGCGGTACGCGCGTGGTAGACCTCGTCGAAGTGCATCGAGTAGGGAACTTCGAGGCGGTAGGTGCGCAGCAGCATCGAGCTCACGAAGACGAGCACGATGAACATGAGATCTCGCCGATCGAGCCTGCCGCCCGATTCACCAACGAGCAGAGCACCGCGGTCGCGCCGGATCGACGTGTGGCCGATCACACCGCGCAACCAGCGTCGCGTTCCGGCGAGCAGCGGTTCTCGCGCAGGCTCGTCCTCGAATTGTGGCGTGGAAGCGGCAGGCTCTGCGGTGCTCAGGAACGAAGCTCCAGCGCCGGCTGCCGCGGGCACAAGGCCCGGGATCGGTGCCGCCCAGCCCGGCGCAGCCTCGGGTCGGCTGGCAAGTCGTGCCTCGATGCGCGACGCAGGGGCGGCATACGGATCCCGCTCGTCCGCCGCACCCGGCCGCAGCTGCCAACAGATGAAACCAAAGCCGGCGATGTGCAACGCGATGCTGGCCAGCACTCCCGGGGTCTGTCGGAAAAGGTCGCCCAAGGGAAGTGTCTCGAGGTTCGGGGTGGCGTAGATGTCGGTCGTCAGTACTCCGTGGAGGTTGATGAACGCGGCGGCCGATAGACAGACGGCGGCCCACAACCAGCGCCGGTCTACCGCCGCGAGCAGTGGCAGGAGCCCGAAGATCGGGAACATGTAGCGCTCGTGGACACGCGTGGGCAGCATGAAGAAGGCCAGTGCCAGGAAAAGCGCGACGAGCACGATGCTGCGCCTGTCGTCACGCCACGCGGCGCGAGCCACGCCAATCGCGAAACCGACCGCGAGGAACAGCCCGCCGATGAGGACGCCCGGCAGCGGCCCGAGCAAGGGCACCGTGTCGGGGTTCCACGACCACGCTCCGCCGAAGGCGATGCCCATGTTGCCGTCCGAGCCGATCAAAGCCCACGGGTTATAGGCGTTGACGCTCAGGAACGGGTAGCCGGCCGCGGTCTTCAGCATCTGGCCGATGAACGAGAAGATGTCGAGCGAGAACGGAATGAGCAGGGCAAACAGCACGATCATGCTTACGACCCCCGATGAGACGAGTCGCCACAGCCCGTGCTCCGATTCGAACCATGCGCGCAGGCGAGCCGGCGCGAGAACTGGGTGGCGCGGGCCTGAGCCGGGACGGAAGAGGTGTCGCCGGAGAAGCACGATGCCGACGATGGGCAGCAGGACGATGCCGAACTGCGGCTTGATCAACGCGGCGAGGACCGCCAGAGCGGAGGCACCCTCCGAGTTGCCGCGCACGAGCGCCGCGATCGTGACCAGCGTGATCAGGGCGCCGAACGCGTCGGTCTGGCCCCATATCGCGGAGTCGTACCAGGTAACCGGGTTGAACAGGTAGAACGCGGCCGCGAAGAGCGCCACTCGCTGGGCGTCAGGGCGCGGAGCGCGCCACGATCGGGCAACCAGGTAGAGCACGAAACCGACCATTACGTCGGCCACGATGGCCGGCAGCTTGATCAGCGCGCCGGTGGCAGATATCGGGTCCGTATTGGCAATCGGCGCCAGAAAGTGGCCCAATCCCCCGATTAGCCACAGTACATATAGGTACCCAGGTGGGTAGTCGGCAAACCCCGCCGTCGCGTAGAAACTTCCGGAACCGCGCTCGGCGAGGTCGAGCGCCCATGCGGTGAACGTGCCGATGTCCGACTCGAAGCCGGACCTCGGAAAGAGGACGTATGCGAGAGTTAATCGAATGAGCAGCCCGACGAGCAGCACAATCGCGAGCGCGGGTAAGGCCGTACTCGGTCGGAGCAGTCTCTTCGCGGCTCCAGATATCCGGTCGGCCCCATCCGCCTGGGGCGCTGTCACAACCGACCCGACCTCCAGAAGGTGACGAAGTGCAGCGCAGTATAGCAACGCCCTTCCCTCGCTCGGCCGGAATGGGGCTTGTGGCCAACGATGTTTTTGCGCGCCTCCGATTGGCTCTGGAGCGTGCCGACGCCGCCCAGATCGGCCTGTTCTTCGTCACGCTCGCGCTTGGCATCTATGCCTTCTCGAACCCGTCGCGGAGCGGCTTCTACAACCACTTCGTGTGGCAGGCGGATGCCTTCTGGCACGGCCGCTTCGTGATCGCATTCCCCGTCCTCGACGGCGCGTTCACCAACGGCTACTTCCAGGACGTGATGCCCCTGCCCTCTGCTCCGGGCACGCCGAGCTACGCCCTGCTGCCGTTCCCGCCGCTCCCAGCGCTCGTGCTGATGCCGTTCGTGGGCCTGTTCGGCCTGGCCACGAACGCCCAGCTCGTGGGGGTCGTGATCGGCGCGCTCAACGTTGGGCTCGCCTGGCGCATGACCACGCGTTTGACCGACAGCCGCGGTGCGGCATTCCTGGCCACGCTCTTCTTCGCGTTCGGCACGGTCCACTGGTACGCGGCGATGCTGTCGACGACCTGGTTCCTCGCGCACGTCATCGCCGTCACGTTCGTCCTGCTCGGTATAACGCTGGCGCTCGATGCCGAGCGCCAGTTCAGAGCCAGGCGGCGCGTGCAGCAATTCAATCGAGCGACGAACGGGCCGCGCAGCGCCCTATCGGAAACGATCGAGCAGAGCAGCCTCTTCCTCGCCTGGTACCGCAGGCTGCGCGACAACATCGACCCGGTGCAGTTCATGGCCGGCTTCGTGTTCGGGCTGGCTGCCCTGGCCCGGCTGCCGGTCATTTTCGGGGCGCCATTCTTCCTTTTCGTCGGTGGCGGAGGCTCGTACTTGAGGCGCGGCCTCGCCGCAGGTCTCGGCGCGGCCATTCCGCTCTCGTTGCTCCTCGCCTACAACGTGGCTGCAACCGGGCACGTATTCAACCCGGCCTACGACTACCTCTATCGGACCGAGTACGTCGGCTACCTGCCGCCCGAGCACTGCCTCTACCCGGCCGATTTCTGCGCCGGTCTCGAGATCGACCGATCCCTGGGCATCGAGGACGTCGGCCACGTCCCGCTGAATGCGCTGATCATGCTCGGCTGGCTGCCGGTCTTCCAGCCCGAATGCGGCCTCCAGATCCTGAATCCGGACTGCCCGATCCTCAAGCCCGACCAGATCGGCATGAGCGTGCTGCTGACGAGCCCCGCATACCTGCTCGCGATTCCGATGGTCGTGGTCGGCTGGCGACGGCGGATCGTCCTCGGCTCGGTGCTCGCAGTGGGGGCGATCGCGATCATCAACCTGATGCACTTCAGCCAGGGCTGGGTGCAGTTCGGCTACCGCTTCAGCAACGACCTGGCGCCTTTCGCGCTGGTTTTGGTCACCCTCGCGATCGCCTGGCTGGGTGCGCGCAGCAGGCTCGCGATAGCACTCGTCGCTGCTTCGATCATCATCAACGCATGGGGCATCTACTGGGGAGTGACTCTGGGCTGGTGAGCCGCCGCGCCCGTTGGGGCGCGCAGCTCCGTCCGGCGCTTGCCCGCGCCGCCTCGAATCGCTCGTTCTTGGCCAGCCTCCTGGTCGGAATCCCTGCCTTCCTCCTGTACTGGCGCACCGTGATGCCCGACGTCGGCTTCTGGGACACGGCCGAATTCCAGGCGATTGGCCCGGTCCTGGGCATTGCCCACCCGACCGGCTACCCGGCCTACACGCTGCTTGCGTGGCTCGCTTCGGTGGTGCTCCAGCCGTTCGGCAACGAGGCGCTGCGCGCCAACCTGCTGTCGGCCATCGTCGTCGCGATCGGCATGGGCGTGGTCGGGGCGATAGTGACGCGGGTAACAGGCAGGCTCGTGGTCGGTGTCGCCACCGGGGTCTGTCTGGCTATCAGCAGCCAGACCTGGGCGATCGGCCTGCGCGCCGACCCGCACGCGCTCCACCTGACGCTCGCCGCGATCCTGATCCTGCTGCTCGTCGTGTGGCAGGACCGAGTGGCTGCCGGCGCTCGCGCAGATCGATGGCTGTTCGCGGCCGCGGTCATGTTCGGCGTCTCGCTCGCTAACCACGCGCTGACGTACCTCCTCGCACCGGGCATCGCGATCTTCGTGCTGGCCGTGCAGCCGGGCATCCTGCGCCGGCCGCGTCTCATCGCGACGTGCGCAGTCGGCCTGGCCGTGACCACGGCCGCGCTGTACGCATACCTGCCGATCCGCTCGGCCATGAACCCGCCGCTCGACTACGCCAACCCAGAGACCTGGGACGGCTTCCGATACCTCGTCTTCGCGGAGCAGTTCCGGGGAACGTTCCGGGCGCTGCCCGACCTTTTCGATGCGCTGCGCACGGTCGGGGATGAGACGGTCGGCCAGCTCGGCCTGTTCGCGTTCCTGGCAGTCGCGGGCGTCTTCGTGAGCGCCTGGCGCCGTCCGGCGCTGACGCTTCTTCTGGGCGCGTGGTTCCTGATCAACTGGTTCTTCGCGCTGGGGTACATCAACGCAGATATCGGCCGCTACTACCTGGTGCCGCTGCTGACCACAGCGATCTTCGGCGGCTTCGGTGCTGGGGCGATCCTCGACGTGATCGCCGCGCTGTGGTCACGTTCCAGTCGGAGCTCGACTACTGCCGAGGTTGACGGGTCGAGTACGGCGCCGAGCCCGCCCAACGCACCCGGCCAGCCCAACGCACCCGGCCCGCCCAGCCGGCCGAGCCGTCTGTCCGGCATCGTGCTGGCGGGAGCCGCCGCGCTCGTCCTGATCACGCCGTCGCTCGCGGCGGTCCCTCCGCGCGTCCGCCTCCTTGACGCCAGCTGGGGCCAGGAAACAGGCCGGATCTGGCTGACCTCAGTGGTTGCCCACCTCCCGGACGACGCAGTCGTCGTGTCGTGGTGGAGCTACTCCACAACGCTCTGGTACGGCCAGTACGTGGAGCATCTGCGACCCGACGTGACCGTCATCGACGATTCGACGATCGTCCAGGAGAACCTGATCAGCGTGGCCACCGTCATCGACTCGTACCTCGGAGTGCGACCCGTCTTCCTGATTCGCCTCCCGTTCGACCTGCCCCAGTTCGAGCGGCGCTACGTGCTGACCCCGCTGACCGGGGTCGTCGGCGGACCGGTCTATCGCGTCGAGGGGATGCAGGCCATTTCCGAGTCCGGCCCCATAATCCGCCCGTGACCGACGACCCTGACAAGAAGGCCGTCCGGTCACGCGTTCCGGCCTTGTCGTTCTTCTTCCCGGCGCACAACGAGGCGGAGAACATCGAGGGCATGGTCGCGGAGGCACTGGCCGTGCTGCCCACCCTGGCCGACGAATTCGAGATCATCGCGGTCGACGACGGCAGCAGGGATGAGACTCCGCGTATTGCCGACACTCTCGCCGCCGCCCACCCGCAGGTTCGCGTCGTTCACCACGAGGTTAACAAGGGCTACGGTGCCGCCCTGCGCAGCGGCTTCGAGGCTTCGCGCTATGACCTGGTGTGCTTCACCGATGGCGATCGCCAGTTCAAGATCGAGGATCTCGGACGGCTGCTTGACCGGCTCGCGCAGGCAGACAAGCCCGACGTCGTCGTCGGATACCGAATCAAGCGCGCCGACCCGTTCATCCGCCTGGCCTACGCACGCGCCTATCGCCTCGCGCTGCGGTTCTTTTATCGGCTGGGCGTCAAGGACGTCGACTGCGCCTGCAAGGTGTTCCGGCGCGCATCGCTCGAGGGCATCCGGCTCGAGTCAGGTGGCGCGTTCCTGTCCGCGGAGCTGTTGATCAAGCTTAAGCAACGCGGCCGCCGGCTGGCAGAGACGGGTGTGCCGCATTACCCACGGACGGCAGGGTCTGCGTCCGGGGCCAACCCCAAGGTGGTGCTACGAGCCATGCGCGACTTCTGGCGGCTGCGCATCAGCCTGTGGCGGAACCGCACACAGGCGATGGAGCGAGGCGAGCCGGTCCTCGGCTAGGCGATCGCAAGCGACGTGTGACACGCGCCTCTGGGCGCTGGTCACACGCTTCGCGCGCAGCAGCGCCGCAGGCGTCTGCGGAGAAGGATTAGTCGAGCCGGCGACGCTCTCCGGGCTCGTCTGGCAGGTCGACGTTGAGCGAGTTCACGAACTCCCTGAATACCGACAGCTTCTCTTCCTCCGCGCTCTCGGGGACCACGCCCGCGCGATCGAGCACCGAATCGGTGGCGAAGATCGGCACTCCGCAACGAACTGCGAGGGCGATTGCGTCGCTCGGTCGCGCGTCGAGGTCAACCTCGCGACCGTCCATCTGGAGTCGCAGGCGGGCCCGAAACGTGTCCTCGGCCAGGTCGGAGACGATGATCTGCTTGACCTCGACGCCGAGCTCCGAGAGCGTCTGGAAGAAGAGGTCGTGGGTCATCGGGCGCTCGGGAGTCACGCCCTGAAGACGCATGGCAATCGCGTTGGCTTCCCAGGGACCGATCCAGATCGGCAGGTAACGCTCGCGGACCGTGTCGCGCAGGATCACGACGTGCTGCGAGGACATCATGTGGACGCGGACGCTCTCGACGACCATCTCGTTGAGAGTGCCGTTGTGTTCGGCCCCGTTGTGGTCGCCCCCGGCGGACATGATCGAATTCTAGTCCCCGGCCCGGGCGGTCAGGTCAGAGCGCGGCAGCACGCCGCGGGGTCCTGCGGGGCCGTTGCGTAGGCTCAGGACTCTCCGGCGCAGGGGTCTCGGACGCTCCCGGCGTGGGGGAAGACGTCTCCTCGTCGATCGGTGACGGCGTCTGGGGCGGCGCGGTCGGTGTCGCCTCTTCAGCCGAGAGCGTGAGCTTGTAGACGCCGTCCGGTCGCGTGTAGATCAAGGTCGGCGGCAGGGACACCGAGCCTGGCTCGATGACGTACATGCCCGTCAGATCAGAGAGTGGCGGCGCACCGTTAGCGGCCACGAATTGCTCGATGTAGGTGCCGTCCGTCTTGTCGAACGCCAGGATTCGCGCGTTGGCCGCGTCCCAGACGAAGAGCTCACCGACGCCGCGCGTGCCCGTCGCCGCAATCAGGCGGTAGTCGTGGTCCGGGCGGAGGTCGTCCGCATCGGGTGGTTCTGCCAGCTCGAACGCACCCGAACGCCGGCCATTGAAGTAGCGCAGCACCTGCTCGCTTGTGACCGCGTACACGTCGCCGTCGACGAGCAGCTGGTGGAAGGCCGCCACGTTCTCGCCCTCGCTCACGAAATACGGGTTGGGCGCCGAGAACCCTCCCCCGTCGGCAGTCGGGTCGTAGCGCAGGATCTGGCCGCTCGGCGGAAAGGGAACGTACAGCCGGTAGAGGCCCTGGTCCTCGTTGATCAGGAATGTTTGGATGTCGACCACGTTGTCGCCCCAGACCTGGTCGCCGGCGACGCTGAGCTGGAGTAGCGTTCCGGAAGGACGCCAGCGCCAGAGGACGCCGCCGGCGTCGAAGATCAGCAGGTCCGGCCCACCGTGCGCCAGCAGCTTGGGCACCGACAGCCCGACGCCGACGCCGGAGCCCACTTCCGCGATCGTGGCGATCGATCCGGTCTCGAGAACGAGACGTAGCACGGTTGAGCCGGCTATCGCGTAGGCGGCGTCATCCGGGCCGCGCACGAGCCCTGTGAGCGGCGCCGACGCCTGCGTCGCGTAGACGGCCGTGGGAACGACGCGGACCGTCCCGTACAGCTCGTTGAGGCCGGCTTCCACACGCGCGCGCTGCTCGTCGATGGCGTCCTGGTTCACCACGCCCGACGATTCGGCGCGGCCGAGCGCCGCCCACGCGTCGTGGAGGAGCTGCTGAGCCTGGGCTGGATTGGCGTTGATGAGGTCCGCCGATCCGAACACCTGGTTGGCTTTCAGCTCGGCGTCACGCAGAGCAGCCTCGCCCTCGGTCACGTTTGAGATGGGCGGCGCCTCCTGGCGGAACGGGTCGAGCACCACGACCGCGACACCGAGCACGGCCACCACGGCGATGAAGGCGAGGATTGCGATCGCTGCGCGGCGCTGGGTCTCGCGCTTGGTCGCTGCGGTCCCGCCGATCCGGCGGTAAGTCGTCCGCCGGTGCGGCATGAGGTCGAGCACGCCGCCGACAGCGCGTGAGATCCCCTCCCGGAAGGCCAGGCGCGCTGCCACGGCACGGTCGGAGATGACCGTTTTAGCTCCGCTGATCTGGTCCGCCAGAGGGATGGGCGAGCGCAGCGGCGCGCCGGCCAGCGGCTCGGATGGGCTCACCGGCACGAGCTTGTGCTCGACCCGGTTGAGTGCAACCTCGGTCGCCTCGATCGCCAGCACGGCGTCCGAGCCTTCGCCGCCGGCGGCCACGAACAGATGGTGCAGGTGCTCCACCGCCGACTGGGGATGGAGCGTGACGACTGCGTTCTTAAGCTCTTCAGTGCCGACGACCTCGACCAGGTTGCGTGAGCACAGGACGAGCGAGTCGCCAACGGAGAAGTCGCCCCGCCAGACATCGATGCGGACGCTGTCCGGAGCCGGCAGGCCCTCGCCCGGCTCGTGTTCCGGCATGAGCAGCCTCGCCGAGCGGATGAGGTAGCTGTCCGCGTCGCCGCAAGTCGCCACGTAGAGCTCGTTGCCGCGCACGACTGCCACGGCCACTCCGATGGAGCTCTGCGCCAGCCCGCCGCCCTCGCGCGAGTGGCGCAGTCGCCGGTTGGAGGCACGGATGGCCTTCTCGAGCACGATCGCGATGCCGGCCGACTCGTCGTAGTAGTACTCGCGCCTGATCGTGTCGGCCACGAGACGGCAGGCGTCGCGCGTCTTGCCGCCGAGCGTGCGCGACGTGACGACCATGTACAGGCTGCCCTTGGTCCGGGCCTTGGAGCCCGTGGTGGGTTCCGTGACGAGCACCGCGTCGGACGAGTTGGAGAGCCTGTCCTCTTCGGACACCACCCCGTACTTGAGCGCGAGCCGGGACGACATGCGCCCGAGTCTAGCCGGACTGGCGGACCGACCTGATCACGACGCGCAGCTCGATCAGTTTCTGGCCGTCGGGTACCTGTGCGAAGGCATCGAGCAGGTCGGCCTGGCGGAGGCGCAGCTCCTGAGCGACGATCGGGCTGGTGGCGCTGACGACCAGCGCCGGCGGCTGGAGCGAGAGCAGGACCGACGCTCCGCTGGCAGCGGGCACGCGCTCCTCCACGATCCTGTGCCAGGCGGACATCTGGCGCGCGAAGCGCAGCTCGCGATCGATCCCGAGCCCGGCCGCCACGCCGGGCAGGACGTCGCCCACGCGTCTCATCGGCCGACGATGGCGGACGTCTGACTCAGGCACGTTCGAGATGGCCGGGCGTGACCTGCCAGACGGTCGCGGCCGCCACCAGGGCCGGATCAAGGTCGTCGGTCGTCGTGGTCGTGACGAATGCCTGGGGTAGCTCGCCGATGCGACGTACGAGATGGGCACGTCGCTGAGGGTCCAGCTCGCTGAAGACGTCGTCGAGCAACAGGAGCGGCGGCCGTCCGTGGGCGCTGTGCAGGACCTCGAGAGTGGCGAGCTTGAACGCCAGGATCGCCGTCCGCTGCTGGCCGCGGGAGGCGAACCCCGACAGGTCCCGCGCCTCGGATACGAACGAGATGTCATCGCGGTGCGGGCCGACCAGGGTCTGGCCGTTCCACTGCTCCTTTTCGGCCGTCTCGGCCAGGCGGCGACGCACAGCATCGCGCGTCGACTCGTCCGGCCCGCGGACGACGTTCGACAGGTAGGTCAGCTCGAGCGCAGCCTCGTCCGGTGCGATCTCGGCGTGCGCAGCAGCGAGCGCGCCGGCCAGGGCGGCTAGGGCCTCGCGTCGCCATTCGACGATCTGGCTGCCGTCGTCGACCATCACGTTGTTCCAGAAGCGCAGCTCATCTGGCGCGGCCGCGTTGTCGCGGATGGCGCGCAGCAGGTTGTTGCGCTGCGTAAGGGCGCGCGAGTAGTTGGCCATGGTGGCGGCCGCCTCAGGGACTGTCTGCGCAACAAGGCTGTCGACAGCGACCCGCCGGCTGCTCGGCGAGCCGACGATGAGGAGCATGTCCTCGGGCGCGAAGAGCACAACCGGCAAGGCGGCTGCGAGCGCACCGGGCCGTCGTGCGACGCCGTTGACCATGGCCCTCTTGCGGCCGCCGCCGGCAGAGGTGCGCGCGATGACGAGCTCGATCTTTGCGTCATTCTCCGCCTCGATATCCGCCTCGAGACGAGCGAAGTCGGCTCCCCAGCCGATGAGTTCACCATCGAGTGAGGCACGGTGCGAGTGGCCCGTCCCGAGCACAACCAGGCTCTCGACGAGGTTGGTCTTGCCCGCCGCGTTGGGCCCGACGACGACCTGCGGTCCTGCCCCGAACTCAACGTCGAGAGCGGCGTACGAGCGAAACGTCACCAGCCCCAGGCGGCGAACTAGCGTCCGGTCGGTTCTGGCGCCTGTCGCAGCCGCGTCGGTCAGCGGCTCGACCATGGACGGATTGGCCTCGCTCAGGAGGGAGTGCGGACGGGCATGATGACGTGGACGTAGTCCTCGTCGGTCGTCGGCCGCAGCACTCCCGGCGATAGCGGACCAGAGAACTCGAGCGCCAACTGGTCGTGGTCAAGGCCCTGGAGCACGTCCTGGAGGTACCGTGCGTTGAACGAGATCTGAACGGCGTCGCCTTCGATCGCGGCCTCCACCTCGGTCTGTGCCTCGCCCACGTCAGCCGCGGCGGCGATGGTGATCGTCCCCGAGCCCTCGTCGCCGAGGCGCATGCGGATGACGTTGGCAGCCGAGCTCGCGATAAGAGCCGAGATGCGCACCGCCTTGAGCAGCTCGTCGCGCTCCACCACGGCACGGGTGGAATGGGAGCTGGGCAGCACCTGCTGGTAATTCGGGAACTGGCCATCGATCAGCCGGCTGACGATGTCGACGCCTTCAACGTGGAACAGGATCTGGCTCTTGCTGCTCGCGAGCATGATCTCGACCGGATCGTCCGTGTCGGTCAGGACGCGCATCAGCTCAGCATAGGAACGAGCCGGCACGACCAGGCTCGTGTCCTCGACCGGATCCAGGATCGGCATGCCGCGCACGGCGATGCGGTAGTTGTCCGCGGCCGCCAGGGTCAGCTTGTCGCCCGACAACCGGGTCAGGACTCCGGTCAGGATCGGGCGTGCCTCGTCACTGGCCGCCGCGAAGACAACCTGGGAAAGTGCCCGGCGGAGCTCCTTCTGGCTGACGCGAGTCGTGGGCCGTTCACCTGGAGACGGGATGACCGGGAACTCCTCGGCGTCGATGCCGCGCAGCTGAGTCTGGTAGCGGCCGGCCTTGATGCGCAGGGTGGTCCCGTCCACCTCGAGGTCGATGCGTTCGGCCGCGGGCAGGCCTGCGACCAGGTCGTTGAACAGCCGCGCCGGCACGGTCAGCGTCCCCTCGCTGTCGATCTTGCCCGCAACCCAGGCCGTGATACCGATCTCGAGGTTGGTCGCGGTCAGCTTGAGGCCCGCATCCTCTGTGCGCACGAGCACGTTGGCGAGCACCGGCAGGGTGCTGCGACTGCTCACTGCTCGGCTGACCACCTGCAGCCCGCGGGCGAGGTTCTCCTGCATCAGGGAAAGCTTCACGTCCCTCGGGCTCCCTTCAAAATCGATCTCTTGGGCGGTGGCGGCAATGGGGGATCCGGTCCACAGATTCGACCGGTTAGATGATCGGTGTCTTTTCTTATCTTCTCATTCCGTAGTCATCATCATGGTGTTGACACCGGGGAAAAGGGCCTATTTCCCCTCGAAAAGTGCCTCGAAAGCCGCTTCAGCCGGTGGACGATTCGAGGTCCCGTGGTGGACAGGCGGTGCGCAAGCTCAAAAGCGAGTTTCCACAATCGGCTCGAGTAGTCCACACAATCGGGCCACTTGTCCACCCACGCCTGACGGTCGCCGACCACCGATACGCATTTGTTAGGCCGCGGCGGCCTGAGAGAGTTCCTCAGTCGGAGTAAATCAGCTCGCGTACGGCGGCCAGATCGCGCCGCAACTCCTCGTTTTCCTGCGTCTCCCTGTCGATCTTGTCGCAGGCATGGAGGACAGTGGAGTGGTCGCGCCCGCCAAGCTCCTGGCCGATGCGCAGGAGCGACACGTCCGTCTCGGCGCGCATCAGGTACATGGCGATCTGGCGCGGCATCACGATCGCCCGATCGCGCTTCTGGCCCTTGAGCTGCTCGAGCTCGACGCTGTAGTACTCGGATACCGCGTTGACGATGCGCTCCGGGGTGACCAGCCGGCGCTTGGGGTTGTAGAGAACGTTCGACAGAACCGCCTGCGCGAGCTCGATCGTGATCGGCATGCCGCCCATGTTGGCGTAGGCCACGATCCGGTTGAGCGCGCCCTCGAGCTCGCGGATGTTGCTGATCACCTTGCGGGCGATGAACTCGAGCACGTCCGAGCCGATATGGACCGACTGCTCCTCGGCCTTGGCACGCAGGATG
>CAYZEJ010000035.1:0-4299 GCA_964477545.1 uncultured Anaerolineaceae bacterium
GGGCGCACGGGCGTGGCGGAGAGGGAGGGATTCGAACCCTCGAAGCAGGTTACCCCACTTAGCGGTTTAGCAAACCGCCGCACTAGGCCTCTATGCGACCTCTCCCAAACCGAAGGCCGATGATAGCATCGGACCCCTTCCAAACGGCCCCAAGCGGGCCTTCAACGGGGTGTTTGTCTTGCCCAAGCGGGTCGTTCTCATTGGCCATCCAGTCGCCCACTCGCTGTCGGGCGAACTACAGCAGGCTGCGTTCGACGAGCTCGGTATCGACGCGCGCTACGAGCCGCTCGACGTCCCGCTGATCAACCTTCCCGACACCATCGA
The DNA here is from genome assembly GCA_964477545.1 of uncultured Anaerolineaceae bacterium. GTDB lineage: Bacteria > Chloroflexota > Limnocylindria > Limnocylindrales > CSP1-4 > JALYGJ01. The sequence continues at coordinate 325 of CAYZEJ010000035.1, forward strand.
GGAACTTCGCGGCGACGACTACCTCGGCGCGAACATCAGCTTCCCGCACAAGGAGCGGGTGGTTTCGATGATGGACCGACTGACCGAGGAGGCCCAGGCCACCGGCGCAGTCGACACCATCACGCGGGAAGGCAGCCGGCTGATCGGACACAACACCGATGTCACCGGTTTTCGGGCGGCGCTCGACGCGCTGATCGGCCGCCAGAAGATGCCCAAAGCAGCCGTCATCATCGGTGCCGGCGGAGGTGCCCGCGCCGCGGTCTACGCGCTGATTACCGCCGGCTTCCAGCGGGTCGTGGTGTTCAACCGGCATCTGCATCGGGCAGAGGGCCTCGTCCGTCACTTCGGCCGGACCGCCGCCCACATGGAGCTGCGCGCGATGACATGGCATGAGTCGGTCATCGAGGCCGAACTGGCCAAGACCAAGGTGCTCATCAATGCGTCCGCGGCGAGCAACGCCGGCGAGCTGTCACCCATCCCGGCGGAGCTGTTGGTGCCGGAGCTGCTGGTGCTCGACCTGATGTACCAGCCGGCCGAGACCAAGCTACTGCGCGACGCGCGTGCTGCGGGCGCGACAGAGGCCATGAACGGCGACACGATGCTCATCCACCAGACCGCGGCGGCCTTCAACCTGTGGACCGGGCGGGACATCGGGCTCGACTTCATCCAGCGCCGGCTCGACCAGGTGCGCAGCGAGCAGCCAGTCGCGGCCGTGACGGCAGGGGCCGAGAGCTAGAGAAGAGGGCGCGGCGTGCTGCCTGTCGCCGATCAGAACATCCCCGGCCGCGGCTTCGCGGTCGTGACGCTGACGCTCATCGCGATCAACGTCATCGTCTTCGTCCTGCTCCAACTTCCGAACGAGGCGTTCACCTACGGCTGGGCGGCCGTCCCGCGCGAGATCACGACGGGCATGGACATTCTTGGCCCGGTCACGATCGGTGGCGAGACCGCCTTCGTGCTTGAACCCGGGCCGTCGCCGATCCAGCTCACCCTTCTGTCAAGCATGTTCATGCACGGAGGGTGGCTACACCTCGGCGGCAACATGCTGTTCCTGTGGATCTTCGGGGACAACGTCGAGCACACCGTGGGCTCGGTCCTGTTCGTGGTCTTCTACCTGATCGCCGGTGTCATCGGCTCACTCGCGCAGGTCTTCATCGAGCCAACCTCGCTCATCCCGTCACTCGGTGCGTCGGGCGCCATATCGGGCGTGCTCGCCGCATACCTCGTTCTGTTCCCGTCCAACCGCGTCATGGTTTATGCGTTCTACTCCGCCTTCTGGGTGCCCGCGGTTGTGGTCATCGGGTTGTGGGCCGTCCTCCAGTTCATCGGCGGAATCGGCCAGATCGCGGTCACGGAGCAGACCGGCGGTGTCGCCTACGCGGCACACATCGGCGGCTTCCTGGCTGGGCTCGTTTTCGGGCTCTTGGCCCGCGCCTTCGTCCGGCGCCGGAGCTACTAGCTGGGCGTCCTATCGCGGATCGTTGATCGAGCGGTCAATCGGACTGCCTTACCCGGCCGATTGCGGGCCAGTGCTGGGGCGCTAGAGATCCACCAGCGGGCACCGATTGTCGACCTGGTGGTGGGCAGCGCCCTGTTCCGCGAGTCGTTCGTTCCGGGTGGCGGTGGGCATGTCGACCTCCCTCGATTGCGTGGCGCTGGTGTCAACGTCGTTGGGCTGACGGTAGCGACGGCGTGGCCCGATCTAAAGGGTTCGCTGTCGCGCTGGCATTTCCGATCGCTGGGGCTGCCAGCGTCCGCGGTCGGCTCGAACTTGGCCATCGCCGAGTGGGTGATCGGGCGGATCAACGGATGGTGCTTGGAGTCCGGTGGTGGCCTGGTGGTCGTGCGATCGCTGGCTGATCTGGAAGCGTGCCTGGTAGAGGGCGGCCCGGTCGGAGTGCTCATCGGCGTCCAGGGCGGGCACGTGCTGGACGGCTCTGTGGCGAACGTCGCGCGGCTGCGCGAACTGGGCGTTCGGATGTTCGCTTTGGCTCACGTCATGGACAACGCGCTCGTTGGATCGTCGACCGGCCGATCACGCGGCGGGCTGACCGACCACGGGCGGGAGGTGATCTCCGAGCTGGAGGCGCAGTCGATCATCGTCGATCTGGCGCACATGTCCCTGGGCGGGATCTCTGATGCCTTGCCACTGCTTGGGCGTCCGTTTGTCCTGAGCCACACCGGGCTGACCGACATTGCTGGCAGCCGTTCGCGTTGGCGGCGGTATTCGCCCGCGACGCGGAACATCCCGGCATCGCTCGCGCGCGAGATCGGTGCCGCTGGTGGCCTGATTGGGATCGTGCTCTCGACGCAGCTGCTCGGCGGGAACAATCTGTCGGATGCTGTCGCTACGATCCGGCTGGCGATCGAATCAGCGGGCGAGGATCACCTCGCGATCGGCTCGGACATGGACGGCGCGCTGAAGATGCTGATCGACGTGGAGGGGCTGCCAGCGCTCACCAACGCCCTGCTCGCATCGGACCTGAGCGAGGCTACCGTCGAGGGCGTCCTCGGCGCCAACGCCGGCCGCTTGTGGCGCTCGTCCTTGCCCCGCTAGGTGTTCTGTCCGGCAAATGTGAACGTCTTCTAACCTCCGGCCAATCGCGCTCTCATCTCGCGGCCTGAGCGTTCGATGCGTGCATGTGCAATTGGCCGAAGCCGGACCGGGACTGGCGTCATGGAATTTCGCCGAGGGCGATGCGATCGCGACCGGCCTGAGCGCGGTTGAGCTGCTCGGCGGCGGTAACCGGTCGGAGGCGTGGCTCGCCTGGGACGACCGGCTACACACACTGGTCGTAGCCAAGCTAGTACGGCCGAACCAGGTCGGCGATCCGGTCGCGATAGCAGGCCTCCAGCGCGAGGCTCGGACGCTGACGGCGCTTGGCCACCCATCGATAGTGCGGTCGTTCAGTTCGGTGCTCGATGGCGCCCGCCCGCACCTCGTGCTCGAATCGCTCGACGGCCCACGCCTATCGACGCTCCTGCGGCGGTTCGGACCACTCGCGCCGGAGCAGTTGGTCCCGCTTGGCATCGAGGTCGGCTCGGCTCTCGCGTACATGCACGGGATGGGCTACGTCCACCTCGACGTCAAGCCGCGCAACCTGATCATGGGAGCGACGCCCAAGCTGATCGACCTGGGCATTGCCCGGCTATCACAGGACGCGCGGCGCCTCACGTCGCCGATCGGCACCGATGCGTACATGGCCCCCGAGCAATGCCTCGGGGAGACCATGGCGGACGTGGGCCCGGCAAGCGACGTGTGGGGACTCTGCGTGACGCTCTACGAGGCTATCGAGGGCCGCCTGCCATTCGAGGCGAGCGCAGCGTCGCCTAACGATCGATACCCCCAGTTGACCCGCGCGCCGGCTCCGTTCAGCGCACGGACGCCGCAGCAGATCGTTTCGGTCATCCAGAGCGGCCTGGCCAAGGACCCTGTGGCGAGGCCGTCCGTCGTCCAGCTGGTCGAAGCGCTGGAGGAGATGCTGCCAGACGCGCGCAGCGCGGCTCGCCGACGGCTGCGAAGACGATTCCGTTAGGGATATCGCGACAGCCGTGGCGGTGCACAGATGAATGAACTCTCACTCCCGGTTAATCGCCACCTCAGGACCTCTGCCTAGCGTAGAGGGAGTCGTGGACAGAGCCGCGACAGGTAAGTCCAGAGGCAATAAGGAGATCGATAGATGACACGAATCACGGCCATGAGACGAGTTGCAATCCTTGGTCTCGCGGGCCTGGTCGGAGTCGCCGCAGTGGCGGGCCTAGTCGGCCGCAATGGCTGGGCGGTCGACGTGGATGCGGTCGAACTGCACGCCGCGCCGAAAGTCGAGCCGGCCCTACCGGCCGCGCCGGCCCAGCCAATCAAGTCTGAGAGCGATGACGATGAGCTCGTCGCTCGCAAGCTGGACGACGACGAGTCCGAGGCGTTCGACGACGCGGATGACTCCGACGACGGCGGCAACAACACCGGCGACGGTG
>CAYZEJ010000035.1:4399-19116 GCA_964477545.1 uncultured Anaerolineaceae bacterium
ACAACACCCGTGGCGACGATGGCACGTCGGGCGGCAACAACACCGGCGACGGTGACAACACCCGTGGCGACGATGGCACGTCGGGCGGCAACAACACCGGCGACGGTGAAAACTCGAACACAGGCGGCCGCACCACTGGCTAGCACTTCAGCAGCCGAAGCGACAACCCGGGGCCAACCTGGTCCCGGGTTTCTTTATGGCTTCTGCGAACCGTCCTCCGCCCCAGCGGGCGGCTCGAGACGGTAGCCCATGCCTCGCACGGTGGTGATCCACTCGGCGCCGAGCTTGATGCGCAGGTAACGCACGTACACCTCGACTATGTTCGACTCTGGTTCGAAGTCATATCCCCAGATGCGGTCGAGTATCTGTTGGCGGCTCAGGACCTGGCCAGGATGGCGGAAGAACAACTCGGCCAGGCCGAACTCACGCGCCGTCAGGTCGTGGGTCTTGCCGTCGACCTCCAGCCTCCGGCCGATGAGGTCGAGCGCCGCGCTTCCTACCCGGAGCACCGTCTGTTCGGGCGCCTTCTCCTCACGCAATCGCGCCCGGATCCGCGCTACGAGCTCCTCGAAGCGGAAGGGTTTCGTGACATAGTCGTCTGCGCCGCCCTCTAGCGCGGCCACCGTGTCGCGCACACTATCGCGTGCGGTCAGCACAATGACGGGCGTCCTCTGGTCGTGTTCACGCAACGAGCGCAGGACGTCGAAGCCGTCCCTGCCCGGTAGGCCCAGATCGAGAATGAGCAGGTCGAACTCCCCGCTCAGCGCCAGGTCAAGCGCCTCGTCGCCGGTCGTCGCGACCGACGTGGTGAGGCCGCGCGCACGGAGGCCTTTCTCGATGAACGAGGCGATGCGCGACTCGTCCTCGGCGATCAGGATCCGATTCATTCGCCTGCCTCCCGTGGCTTGTCTGAACCACGCGCTCGCGGCTCCCACCGAGGAAGCACCAGGGTGAACGTCGCCCCGCTACCCGGCGTGCTGGAGATTGTCACCGTGCCACCGTGCGCCTCGGCGATGGCGCGCACGATCGAAAGCCCCAGCCCGGTACCGGAGTCGGCCGCCCGCCCGCCGGCTCCGCGGTAGAAGCGCCTGAAGATGGCCTGCTGCTCGTCTTGGGCGATGCCCGGGCCCGTGTCCGTCACCCAGAGGCGGACCTGAGCGGGATCGACGTCGGCACCGATCGTGATGGGGTCCGTGGGCTGGGTATGGCGGACAGCGTTCTGGACCAGCTGCAGGACTGCCTGGGTCAGTCGCTGGCGATCGGCAAACAGCATGCCCGTGCTGCGCACGTCGAGCCTCCAGTCGCGGTCGCCGAGTACGCGTGCCTTGGCATGGATGCTTGTCGCGAGATCCCCTACGTCGATCTCTGTCCGACGCGCGAAATCGGGCCTTGTTGCCGCCGCCAGGAGGACGAGGTCATTAACCAGGCGGGTCATCCTCTCGACCTCGTCGAGCACGAGCGCCAGCGTCTGCTGGCGTTCCTCGGGAGTACCCTCGTCGAGCAGCTCTAGATGGCCCTGGGCGACCGTCAGAGGTGTGCGCAGCTCGTGGCCGACATCGTCCATGAAGCGCCGCTGCTCGTCGAAGGCATTCGATACACGGTCGAGCATCTCGTTGAATGTCTGGGCCAGCTCTGCCACCTCGTCGTGGCCCTGGACCTCGACTCGCTGGCGCAGGTCGGTCTCGGAGATCGACCTCGCCGTCGCCGCCGTCCGGCGCACCGGCGCCAGGACGCGGTCAGCGAGGCGCCACGCGAGGAGCGAGCCGATGACCAGCAGCACCACGCCGACCGTCGCCACGGCGCGCAGTATGTCGTCCTGCTCGGCGCGCTCCAGGTCCCTGAACGCGGCAACTGCGAATACACCGCTCGTCTCACCCTCCAGCGTGACGGGCAGTGCAAGGTAGTCGACCGCGCCGACCGGGCTTGCGAAGCTCCCGCTGGTCGGCTCGGTGATCGTCCCCACGGCAGCCACGAAGTCGGGATCGTTTCCCAACTCGTAGCGCGGTACGGGACTGCTCCGACGGAAAAGCTGGCCGTCTATGAAGGTCAGGATGACCTCGTTGCGCGCCGGCACGTTGCGGTCGAGGAAGACGTCGAAGATGCGGTCCACGTCTTCGCCGAACGGCTGGCCGGTGTCGGGATCCGTGCCGCCCGCGAGCTGGCGGAACTCCTCCGACTCCTGCACGAGGTCTCCCCGAATGCGCTCCTCCGTGCCCGATAGGAGCACCTCGCTAACGACGACCACCGTTGCCGCGGTCCCAAGCCCGAGCAGGAGCACGAACCAGGCAAGCAGTCGCAGCCGGTAGCTCGAGAGGATCGCCCGCACCCGCCGGCCGAGCGCTCCGAACAAGCCTCGATCGGCGCTCGCAACGGACGGCTGGGCATCACCCGGTGCGTGGACTTCTGCGGACTCCGGCGAAAAGGTGGTCAACGGAGCCCGCCGGGGCCTCGCCCGGACGCGGTGAAGCGGCCCGCATCCGCCGGATGAGAGCCGCTGTTAAAGAGGGACGGGATCGGCCGCGTGTTCAGGTCAGAACCGCCGGCACTGGTCCTCCTTGTTGCCCTGGACGATGTTGTCATCGCCGACCGGGCGCGGGTAGTTTGCCTTGCACTGGAGGTTGCCATTGACGCGATTGTCGAAGATGCGGACGCCGCCGGTGTTCTGGAAGGCCTGTATATCCGCGCCGACTACATTCCCGAGCGCCGAATTTCGGCCGTTATTGTCATCGAACAGGATGTTGCCGTTGATCCGGCTGCCGCTGACAGTGGCAATACCGCCCTGGACGACCTGGACGCTTCCACCGACCCGCGAACCGTTCGCTACGATGACTTTGCGTGCCCCTTCGGCCTGAACATTGCCGACGACCCGGACACCGTATGCCTTCAGAACCGCATTGTTCCCAACCTTGATGGTGCCCTTGACGTAGGTGCCGTTCAGCGTGCACGTCGCGCCGGCAGGCACGCGCAGGTTGTCCACGGTCCGAGCTCCGATCGTTCCGCGACACGACCTCTCCTCGGCGAGCGCCGCGGTGGGTGGCGAGAGGACGAATAGTGAGAATCCCAGCGCGACTGCGCCAGCAAGTCGCAGCAGATGGTGTGGCATGGCTTGCGCCTCCGTTTGCTTCATCGCCGGTGCTGGTGCGCCGGCATGGACGACGCTACGGAGACGGGGTGAGGCGCAGATGAGCCGGTGGTGAGAACTCTCTAACCTCGGCGGGCCTGGCTCGGCGTGGCGAGAGGTCTTCCGCCTCGATTGTCTTTCGACGGGAATAGAAAAGAGCCGGTGGCCCTCCATGTGGAACGGACCGCCCGGCTCTCTCCCGGTTGCACAGAACAGGGTTTTATCCCTGTCTGCTCTCGCAAGGCACATGATCAAACGTGTTGACTGAATGTGTCAAGGCCCCTTTGCCCGGTACCCCTGCAAGAGCGTGACGTACTTTTGGAGGCCAGGACGGGAATCGAACCCGGAAATGCGCACAGCGCGCCGACGAGACAGGCGAAAAGGGCGCCACCTCTCCGAGGTGGAGAACGGACGCCCTTGGTCTTGCGTGAGTCGTCGTCAATGGGTTAGTTAGCGGCGGTCGAAGACGACGCCTCGGTCGCGCAGGGCTGACGTAGCCGTCGCGGCCAAGGATGATGTGGTCGGCCATCATGGGCGCCGTGGACGCAGCCATATGGCCATTTCACGCTCAGACTGGCTGGCGGAGAGGGAGGGATTCGAACCCCCGGACCTTTCGGTCAACGGTTTTCAAGACCGCCGCCATAAACCGCTCGGCCACCTCTCCACGAACGAGGATACCCGGGCCGTCCTGCGACTAGCTGAGCGGGCCGACCTTCGAGGGCGAGCGAGTCCTGAGTCGTTGAGAGCCGGGTTCTACCGCAGTCTGCCGCGCCCGAAGTAACCCAGAACGAAGAGCACGATCAGGACAATCACGACGACGATGATGATGGTTGAAGTATCCATGGGGTGATCGTTCTCCTACTGCAGGCACGCCTGGTCAGGCGCTTGCTGAAGTGATTATGAGCACGGGTGGGTCTCGCTGCTAGGCAACTCTGCAGGTCTAGCTGAGCGGGCCGACCTTCGAGGCGAGGGGCTCGGGCAACGCGACCGAGCCGTCTGGCTGCTGGTAGACCTCGAGCAATGCGGCGACCGTTCGCGTGAGGCCGAAGCTCGAGCCGTTGAGCGTGTGCAGGATTTCCGGCTTCTCGCCAGCCGCCGGTCGCCAGCGGATGTTCATCCGCCGCGCCTGGAAATCACGGAAGTTGGACACCGACGACACCTCCAGCCACTCCCCCACCCCGGGCGCCCAGACTTCGAGGTCGTACGTCTTGGCCTGTGTGAAGCCCATGTCGCCCGTCGACAGCAGGCGGACCCGATAGGCCAGCCCGAGCCGCTGGAGGGCGATCTCGGCGCGCTCGGTCATCCACTCCAGCTCTGCCGCTGAGTCCTGCGGTCGGGTGAAAGCGACCATCTCTACCTTGTCGAACTGGTGCACCCTCAGGATGCCGCGTGTCTGTCGGCCGGCTGCGCCAGCCTCACGCCTGAAGCTGGGCGAGTAGGCGACGTAGCGGATCGGCAGCCTGGCCGCGTCGATGATCTCGTCGCGGTGGATGTTCGTCACCGCGACCTCGGCCGTGGGGTTGAGGTACAGATCGTCGCGCGTGACGACGTACATCTGCTCTTCCTTATCCGGAATCTGACCCGTGCCGCGCGCCGAGTCGGCGTTGATCAACGCAGGCGGCCAGATCTCGGTCATGCCGTGCTCGGTCGAGTGCATGTCCATGAACATGCTTATCAGTGACCGCTGGAGTCGCGCGCCGGCGCCGCGGTAGAGCGGAAAGCCGCTGCCTGTGACCTTCGCTCCGGCGGCCAGGTCGATCAACCCGAGCCTCTCCCCTATCTCCCAATGTGGCTTGCGCTCCCAACCGCCCGCGTCGTGTGCCAGCGGCTCGCCCCATTCGCGCAGCGTCGTTGTCGCCTCGGGCGGGCCAACGGGTACGTCGGCGTCGGCCGGATTCGGGGTCTGCAACATCAGCTGGTCGATCCGGCTCTCCAGGTTGTCGAGCTCGGGAGCTCCGGCTGAAATCTGGTCGCCAACGACGGCTGCGCGCTCCTTAAGCCGCTTGATCTCATCCGCGCTTTGATCGGTGCCGGACTTGACGGCGACTCCTATCTCCTTGGATATCGAGTTCAGCTCGGCGCGCAGTGATTCCTGTCCGCGCTGTAGATCTCGCCTCCTCGTGTCGAGCTCGAGGACGTGATCCACGAGGTCTGCTTCGGCCTGATAGCCCTTGTCGATTGCGCCCTGGCGGATCGTGTCCGGGTCGTCGCGCAATCGTTGGATCCCGACGCTCACGACGCGGCCTCCCTCAACCGACGAATGACAAACGCGCGATCGAGCGACGCCAGCAGCCACCCAGCACGCGGACCGTTAGCCCGATCGAGAAACGCCCGATAGATGGCCCCGAACGCCTCCCCTGCCCGAGTGTCCAACTGCTTCGAAGTCTCGAATATGAGCGACTGCCACGCTTCGCCGCCCGCTGGGTCAATCCGTTCTGCAGCATTCGCCAGGGCGGAAAGGTAACTCCGCTGTGCCGGCATGAGCTCCACGACGCCGGCCGGCAGCGCGTCGTACTGGATCGCGAGCCTTGCTTCGAGGGGTGCGAATGATTCGAGCCACGCTTCGGCCGCGCGGATGCGTTCGAGGGCAACCTCCTGCTCGCGCTCGTCGAGCGGTGCGCCCTTCTCGGTCGCCAACCGCTCGAGGACATCGGGCCCGGGCACCTGGAGCAGCAAGGCCAGATGGCCGAAGGGCGGCCGGTATCGGGCTGCCTCCGCATAGGGATCAGCTGCCGGATCGGCAAGACTCAACGCGAAGATCCGCTCCGGATCCGGGGGCAGCTCGCCCCGTCGTGGCTTGCCTGCCACTGCGTCGGCAATCCGGTCGTACTCGTCGAACAGCCGCGGAATCGTGTCGCCGGTCGGGTCGAAATTGATCGCGTGATTGGGTCTGTAGCGCAGGAAAAGGAAGCGCAGGAGAGTCGGTGGCAGAAGCGCCGCGATCTCGTGAGCCGCGGCTCCCTCCCCTCGCGACGTGCTCATCTTGCGCCCGCCAATGTTCAGGAACTCGTACGGAATGTTGAGTGGTGGCTCGCGCTCGAAGACGCGGCGGCTGATCGCATCGGCCCTGTCTCTCGAGCCGCCGGCGGTAGCGAGATCCTTGCCGCAACCCTCGATCGTGGCTCCCGTCAGGCCCCATCGTGCTGCCCAGTCCACGTTCCAGACCAGCTTCGCCCGACCGCCAAATGGTGAAACGCGGCCGCTGAAGCCGCAGCCGCGAGCCCACTCGACTGCGTTCGGCCGGCACTCGTAGGCAACGTCCGTGCCGTTCCAGTCGCGCGCCTGGGTAGTGCCGATTCGGCCGCAGTTCTCGCAGATCACGCTGACCGGCAGCCAGCCCGTCGGGTGATTGACTGTGCTGACCGTGCGGTAGATGTCGAGGATCACGTCCGCGCCATCGAGCGCCCGGGATATGTACGGATCCATGGCGCCGGAGCCGTACTGCTCGCTCATCCAGTACAGCTTCGGATGGATGCCAAGCTCGGCGAACGTTTCGACGAACAGCGTCGCGAAGTGGCGGGCGTAGTTGGGATGGGGGCTGCCGGCAGGCGCCGGGACGTGCGACAGGGGCATGCCCATGTACTTGTCGACGGCGTCGGGCGTCAGCAGCGATTGGGCGTCCATCGGGTCGAGATCCTCGACGCCATACCGGAACTCGACCTCGAGACCGTGCTCGGCAACCGCGCGGCGCACGGCGTCGTGCAGCACAACGCCACGCAATGAGCCCACGTGGACGGTGCCTGACGGCGTCTTGGAGTCGTTGATGACCTGGCGTCCGCTGACCGCGGAAGCGATCTCGTCCGCCCAGTAGGTCGGACCCTGCTTCGACTCGCTGGCCGGCTGCCTGACTGCGCGCGACATAGGTCGCTTGGTACTCAGGAGATGCTGAGGATCTTGTAGCTCGAGTCCCCCGCGGGGACGCTGACGACGACCGTGTCGCCCTTCTTGCGTCCGAGCAGCGCGCGACCGACGGGCGACTCGTTCGAGATCCGCCCCTGTGCCGGCGCCGCCTCGGCCGAGCCGACGATCATGAACTTCTCCTTGCCGTCGTCCGACTGGATGGTGACGGTCGAGCCGATCTGGACGTGCGTGGTGGAGTGGGTCTCGTTGATGACCACCGCGTTCTTGATCAGCGCCGACAGCGCCTGGATCCGCCCCTCCACGAACGCCTGTTCGTTCTTGGCGTCCTCGTACTCGGCGTTCTCGGTGATGTCGCCGTGCTCTTTGGCCTCATGGATGCGCGCAGCCACCTCGGCGCGGCGCGTGTTGACCATCTCCTCAAGCTCCTCGCGGAGCTTCTCGAGGCCATCCTTGGACAGGTATGCGGGCTTGTTGTTCATGGCGGGATTCGTCCCTCTAAAGGAAAGACCCCCGGCGCGGGGCCCTCTGATCCGGGCGCGCCAGGAGTTTGGGTCCTGCGGATTGTAGGAGTGGCCCATTCAGGGGTCAAACGTCGTCAGGCAGGCCTGCGCATGCGGATCGGTGCAGACGAGGCGGAAGCTGTCGCGGTAGCCCGTCGGCGAGCTGTTGCAGGCCGGGCGCGCAGCGGCCGGCGGAGCAGGCCACCAATCATGTCCGCGCTCATTGGACGCGCCACGAAATAGCCCTGCACGACGTCGCAGCCGAGGCGCGCCAGGCGCCGAAGAGTCTGTTCGTTCTCGACGCCTTCGGCGACTACCCGCAGGCCGAGGTTATGGCCGAGCTGGATGGTCGAACGAACGATCTGCTGCTTGCGCCGGTCGCCCTCCATCCCGATCACGAAGGATCGATCGATCTTGATCTCGTCGACAGGCAACCGTTGGAGATAGGAGAACGCCGAGTACCCGGTGCCGAAGTCGTCAATCGCTATCCCGATACCCATCGCGTGTAGCCGCTCCAGCAAACCCTCGGTACCGGCTGGATCAGCCTCGATGCTCGTCTCGGTGATCTCCAGCTCCAGCGCCGATGGTTCGAGTCCGTGGTCGCTCAGCATGCGCGCGATGTCGTCGGCGAGCGACGCGTCATGCAGGCTGCGTGCAGACAGGTTGACGGCCACGCGCACCTCAAGGCCATCTCGGCGCCATGCAGCGCCCTGCGCGATCGCTGTATCCAGTACGAAGCGGGTCAGCGCGTGAATCACTTCTGAGTGCTCGGCCAGACCAACGAACTCTTCGGGAGGCAGCTCGCCGCGCTGCGGGTGCCGCCAGCGCACGAGTGCCTCGACACCTTCGATTTGGCCCGTCTTCGCGTTGGCCTGGGGCTGATAGGCGCAGGTCAGCTCGCGTGATTCGATCGCGCGGCGCAACTCTCCCAAGAGGGCCAGTCGAGCCTCGCTGTACGGATCGTGCCGTGGCTCATAGATGGCGTAGCGCGTGTGGGTGGCCTTGGCCTGGTACATCGCAACGTCAGCCCTGCGCAGAAGCGTGTCGGCATCGTCGCCACTGGCGGGGAATCTGCAGATGCCGACGCTGTTCTCGACCTGAACGGAGACGTTCTGGACGTCGAACGGCGCCTGGAAGGCGGCGAGGATGCGCTCGGCTGCTTCGACGACATCGGCCAGCTCTCCGCGCGGAAGCAGGACGGCGAACTCGTCGCCGCCGAGCCGCGCGACCAGCGCGTCGTCCTTGAACTGGGCCGCGAGACGTTCGGCCACTTCCCGGAGCAACTGGTCACCGTTGTGATGACCGAGCGTGTCGTTGACTTCCTTGAATCGGTCGAGATCCATCAGCAGAACGGCCCCGCCAGCGGGCGCCGCCGCTTCGATCGCCTCGGCCAGCCGTTGCTTGAAAAGGACCCGGTTGGCCAGACCGGTGAGGGCGTCATGGGTTGCGCGGCGCTCCAGCTCGTCACGCTGGGCAGCGAGCTCGTCGGCCTGCTGGCTGTTATGCAGCGCGACGCCTGCGTGATTGGCGAGGGTCTCGAGCATCGTGAGGTCATCCTTGGACCAGGCCCGTGACGAGCCGCGGCGATTGGCGACCAGGAGAGTTCCGACCACCACGTCGTCCACGCGCACCGGGGCGACGATCGCGCCACTGATGCCGCGCTCGCGGAAGTGTTCAAGGATGCGCTCGGCGGTGCCGTCAGGGGCGCGATAGAAATTACGCCGGCCGAGCTCGGCGAGTCGTGCCACTCCCCCAGACGCCGCCGCGGAATCGCGCACGATCAGGCCGCGGCCTTCAGAAGAGACGCGCGCCCAAACACCCTCGCGGGGGTCCAGTCGGTATTTGGTCCAGACAGGCTTCTCATCGGCGTCTGACATGTGCACCAACCGGGCCTGGTCGCCCGACTCGGGGAACAGCAACAGCTCGGCCGTGTCGCCCTCGAACATGTCGCGCGAGGTGATGAGCAGCGCTCCGGCGACATCGTCGAGGCTGAACGACTCCTGGATGCGCCGAGTTGACTCGTGCAGGCGCGAAAGGCTCCTGTGGCGGCTCAGCTCGCGACCGTGCAGGCGCAGAAAGACGAAGCTCATCGCGGTCAGCGCGACCAGCAGCCACGAGGCCTCCGGCGCATGCCATAGAACCGTCGCGGCAATGAGGGCGATGCCGGGGGCCACGAGGGTGTAGATGGAGCCGAAACCGAAGAGCGACGCAAGGTTTGGGCGTTCGTGTTGGGACATCCAGATGACCAGCGCGACGTTGCCAGCTGCGACGAGGCCCGAGGCGATAACCGCGCCGAAGGCAGCGATCCAGCCGGTGACCGAGAGCGGGTCGGAGCCGCCGACGACGAGCCGGAAGGCGATCAGGGCGACGGCCGTCGAGAGGGCAAAGTTGGCGACGTTGAACAGCAGCTTGATGGGGCTCTGACCGGGTCGCAGGCTGAGCGCCAGCCCGGCACCGAGCATCTGGCCGACGAGGAGGTCCACTGGCGCTGCGAAGACCAGGCCCACCACCAGGGCGATCTCGCTGAGTGAGAACGAGTGGGTCTGCTCACGGACCTCGAGATCCACGACAAAGCGCTCGGCGAGGAAGAAGAGCAGCGCGAGCACGGGCCAGGTCAGTGTTATTGGCGCGTTCAGCGCGTGGACCGTTGGCAGGATCAGCCCCCAGCTGACCATGGCAACAAACCAAAGAACGGCAACGAACGCAGCGATCTTCGACTCTGGCGAAGATGCCAGGAAACGCCGAAGGAGCGGCTGCCGCTGCCGCTCCTCCGTGAGAGTGATTCCTGCCGTCGATTGGCTCATTGCTTGGGCGGCGGTCTGTCGCTCATATCAGTTGCCCCAGCCAGCTCCTGACCAGAAGTTGGAGGTCCACGAGGAGCCGGTCCAACTGGAACCCGTCCACGAGGACCCTGTCCAGCTTGAGCCGGTCCAACTGGAGCCGGTCCAGCTCGACCCTGTCCATGAAGAGCCGGTCCATGAGGAACCCGTCCAACTGGAGCCGGTCCAACTGGAGCCGGTCCACGAGGAGCCGTTCCACGTGCTCTCGCACCATCCCTGGCCGGTCAGCTTGCGACCCATCCAGAACCCTTCCGACCAGGACGTTCCGTCGGCGCTGCGGGGCGCCCAATCTGCGGTCGCGAAGTCCTGCCCGAAGATGTCGCGCTCGCCCGTCAGGGCCGATCCGTTCTCATGGATCTTCGCGTTGCCGCGTGAGGCGTCGAGCGAGCCGAGCCCGGTCGCCGGTTCCCAGGTCTGGATATGAGCGGTGCCGGTGGGCGTGGGCTTGGAGGCCGCCCGATCGATGCGCAGCAGGCCCTCGCCATCGGCCACGGTTGGCTCGGACGGCATCGGCGCCGCGCCCTCGCGCAGGAGGTACTTGACCTGGTCGGGCGAGAGACCCGGCCGTTGCTGGAGCAGCAGCGCGACGGCGCCGCTGGTGACCGCGGCGGCCTGCGAGGTGCCGCTGCCGCGGAAGAAGCGCTCACCGACACGACCGAGCGGGCTGTTCTGGTCGATGTACGAACCGGCGGCGCGCAGGCTGATGACCGACTTACCGGGTGCGACGAAGTCGACCTTGCGACCCAGGCCGCGGCTCGAGAAGTCGGGGACGCGGTCATTGCCCGGAGCCGCGTTGCCACGCGTGTCATCCGCGCCGACGGCGATGACAAACGGGTCATAGGCTGGGTTGTTCAGGTGGGCCGACCCGAAGCCGGTATTACCCCCGGCGGCGACGACCACGATGCCTGCCCGCCATGCGACCTCGACCGCGTAGGTCAGCGGGTCGAGTCGGTAGTCCTGCGTGCCATCCGTTCCGAACGACAGGTTCAGGACGCGGATGTTGAGATCGCCGCTCGTCCGATGCTGGACCACCCAGTCGATCGCGGCGAGCACCTGCGAAACGTCTGTCGTCCCGTTGTAGTTGGCGACCTTGATGCTGACGAGCCGAGCTTCGGGCGCCACGCCGGTGAACGATGAGCTGGTCGGCAGCTCGCCAGGCGCAAGTGCCGCATCGCGGCCCAGGATCAACCCGGCCATGTGCGTGCCATGCCCATACGAGTCCAGGTATCGCAGGTTGTCTGACTGCGATTCGGCCGACAGGTCTGGGCCGTTGACTATCCGGCCTGCGAGCTCGGGTACGGGCACCACGCCGGTGTCGATCATTGCCACGTCGACGCCGCGGCCGGTGATACCGGTGTGCCAGAGCATGGGAGCTCCGATGGCCTGAGCCGCCAGGTAGGGGGCGCCATCGTCCTTCGGGTCGTAGCCCGGATCTGACTGCATGGTGACTCTGCTGTCGTCGGTGATGGACCAGATGAACTCTGATGCGGCGAGCCCGGCAAGCGCAGCTGCGGGAACGGTTGCGCGGAAGCCGTTGATGATTCCCAGTTCGAGATCGATCGAGCCACCTGCGGCAAGGACCTGATCTCTGGCAGCGGCCACTGAGTCGGCGGTGCTGCGAACGATTACCGGCAGCGAGCCGTACGTCCGTGCCTGGAGTGCGACCAGCAGGCCGCCCAGACAGACAGCCGCGACCAACAGGATCGTCGCGAAGCGACGGATCGGTCGGTCGTCTGTCCAGCTGACCCCGTAGGAGATGCTCATCTGATCCCCGTTCCCTCCGTACCGGTCGCTCGTCGACCAGCAAGAGCCGCATCATGGGCCTTGATTTCGGAACGCGAATAGGCCGAGCGGCGGGGAGGACCAGTACTGAAGTACCGGTCCAACCACCCGGGACCTGACCAGGCCGACCCTAACTTCCGCGCTTCGACCAGGTACCTGGGTAAAGGGGGCAACTGGTACTGATGACAGCGCGCACCACCCGAGCGCGCCGCCCCGTGCCGCGGTGCATCGCGCCTAGGTGCTGGACAGGCTGGCCAGGCGCAGAAGGCGGCGGCGTATCCGGTCGACCCCGGCTCGATCCACACAGGCAATGAACACCGTGTCATCTCCGGCGATCGATCCCGCGACCTCAGGCCACCCGGCGCGATCAAGCGCAGCCGCCACCGCGTGAGCTGATCCGGGGACCGCCTTGACGACTATCAGCAGGCCCGCCACACGAATGTCGACCGGCAGATCGCGCAGGATCATCGCCAGCCGCTCCTCGCCGGTGGTCTCGGGCTGCTCGACCCGCGGTGGGATGGCGTAGCCGCGCGTCCCCTCGCGGGTCTGCTTGATGAGGCCCATTTCGCTTACGTCGCGGCTGATGGTGGCCTGGGTCGCGCGATAGCCACGTTCACGCAGCGCGGCGGCGAGCTCGTGTTGCGTGCGCACTGTGCGCGTCGAGATCAGGTCCCGGATCTGCTGCTGGCGCAGTCGCTTGATCACTTCCATGTCCCCCCGATTGTCGCGCCCCGTCCGCCTGTCAGCGCAGCAGCAGCAAACCCGCGAAAACGGCGGCGGCCCCGAGCCGGTACAGGCCGAACACGTCCGTGCTGTGGTTCTGGAGATAACGGAGCAGGAACCAGATCGCGGCCAGGCCGGCGACGGCAGAGGCAATCACTCCGGCAGCCAGGACCGCCGGTTCGAATGCGCCGGCGCCGCCACTCACGAGCTGGCGGATCTTCCACAGACCGGCGCCGGCGATGATCGGGGTACCCATAAGGAACGCGAAGCGCGCCGCGGCCGCTCGTTCGAGGCCCAGGAACAGGCCGGCCGAGATGGTGATGCCGGATCGGCTGATCCCCGGGAACAGCGCGAGTGCCTGGGCAAGCCCGATGCCCAGTGCCTCCGAGATGCGGAGGTCGCTCATCTTCCGGGTGTGTCGCGCGGCTCGCTCGGCTACGAACAGGATGACCGCGCCAACGACGAGGAGCGCGCAGATGACCAGTGGCTCCCCGCGGAAGAACGTGTCGATGAAGTCTTCAAACAGGACGCCGATGAGAGCGGCGGGGACCACGCTCACCGCGAGCAGGACCGCGAGGCGTCTGTCGGGATCAGTTCCAATCCGACGATCTCGCAGCACGGCCAGAAAAGCGACGAAGTAGCGCCACAGATCACGCCAGAAATAAAGGAGGAGAGCGGCAAGCGTGCCCATGTGCAGCATCACCTGGAAAGCGGGGCTATTGATGAACGGGTCGTTCCAGCCGAGGACCTTGGGCACCAGGATGAGGTGCGCCGAAGACGAGATGGGCAGGAACTCGGTCAGTCCCTGGATGAGGCCAATGACGATGGCCTGAAAGAGCGTCTCCATCAGCGGAGGCCGACCGAGGCGCCGGAGTTACCGTCAAATGTACGAATTCGCGTACACGCGGACGCCCGAAGACGCGGAATTCCAGTCACATGCTCGCTCGCGCGTTCATCTGAGTGAGAAATCGGCCGAATCCGTCGCCCTGAGCGCCAGGGCCGCATCCGCCGGTGCGAAATTTCGAACATCTGACTGAAACCGCCCGCTTGGGCTCGGTCACGGCCTCGAGAGCGGCCTACCGGATGAACAGCGGCGCCAGCACGAGCGTGATCGTCGCAAGGAGCTTGACCAGGACGTGGAGCGAAGGTCCGGCCGTGTCCTTGAACGGATCGCCGACCGTGTCACCCACGACGGCCGCGGCGTGTGCCGGCGTGCCTTTGCCGATCACGTTGCCGTCGTCGTCCTTCAGGTGGCCTGCCTCGATGTACTTCTTGGCGTTGTCCCATGCGCCACCGCCGTTGTTGAGCACGGTGGCCAGCATCACGCCTGCGATCGTGCCAACCATCAGCATGCCGGCGATAGCCTCGTGGCCGAGCAGGACGCCGACGATGATCGGGGTCGCGACCGCGACGACGCCCGGGAGCACCATCTGGCGCAGGGCTGCCGCGGTGGTGATGTCTACGACGCGCGCGTAATCGGGCCGCTGCGTGTAATCCATGATCCCGGGCATCTCGCGGAACTGGCGCCGGACCTCGACGATGATCGCCTGGGCCGTGGTGCCGACTGCGCGGATGGCGAGCGAGCTGAAGAAGTACACGAGCATGGCACCGATCAACGCGGCGACGAAGACGTCCACGTTGGCCAGGTTGACTGACTCGAGCAGGGTGCCCGCCTCGCGGATGCCGGCGTCGATCTGACGCTGGAGGATCAGGTTGACCTTGTCGATGTATGCGCTGAAAAGCAGGAACGCGGCCAGCGATGCAGAGGCGATGGCGTAGCCCTTGGTCAGCGCCTTGGTGGTGTTGCCCACCGCATCCAGTCGGTCGGTGATCTCGCGCGCGCCGGCTTCCGACTTGGAGAACTGGGCGATGCCGCCGGCGTTGTCGGTG
>CAYZEJ010000036.1:0-18992 GCA_964477545.1 uncultured Anaerolineaceae bacterium
GTCTTCGGTCACCACACCTAGATCGCGCTGTTTCAGCTGGGCCGCTCGCAGCTGTGCCTGGAGGTCGCGCAGGCGCGTGATGACCTCGACGACGATCCGGCACGTGCTGTTCTGGAGCAATACATCTACTGCGCGCAGATCGCCGGGCAGCGGGATCGGAACATCGAGCTTGACTCGCCACGCGTGGCCGATCCGCTCCACGAATCGGGCGATGTACGAGGCCTGTGCTTCGTCGCGGATGGCCCCGCCTGTCGGGTAGAACTTGATCGACGCCTTGAGCCCTACCGCTGCCGCATGGCTTACCAGGTATTCGACGCCAACATTCCGTACGTGGCGCAGTTCGACGCGCGCGACCCGATCGCGCGAAACACCCAATGCCGCGGCAATGGCAGCCTGCGTTAGACCCGCCATGAGGCGCGCCTCGCGTAGCTCGTCGACGAGTCCTGGCCAGACGCGACTCCAGCGGTCGCGTGACTCCTGAATCGCGCGCCGTCGATTGGCCACAGCGACATGATGGTCAGCGGCTCTTATCTACCGCTTATCGGCTCCTGTCCTCCGGTTAGAATCGGCGCCGCGCTGTCGGGCGGGAGTAACTCAGCTGGCAGAGTGTCTGCTTCCCAAGCAGAATGTCGCGGGTTCGAATCCCGTCTCCCGCTCCACTCCTCCCTCGCTCGCCAACCTCCGTTGCTGGCTGGCAACGAGTCGGTGCCTCATCGCACCGCTGATGACCCAGAAGTACTAGACGGCGCCTAGACCTCCGCAAGACTCGTGATCGCGTCAACGCGCGTTGGCGGGTCAGTGAGAAGCGAAGAGGTTCGTCAATGGGCAGTAGCACATACACGGAGCACACCGCGCCGTCGTCGTCGTCAACGGGTCGTCGCCTGGGCTGGGCCCTGGCGGGCATCCTCGTCTTGGCGGCAATGGTCGTGCCGATGTTCACCAGCGCCGCCAACCCGCCGGGCAACAACGGAACGATCAAGCTCGATCGACTCGAGTTCGACACGCATCCCGACAACCAGCCCCACGTCGGCTGCCGGTTCCAGGTCGACTGGTACGGGTTCGACGCCGGTCAGCTGTTCTCTGACGTGACCTTCGAGATCCATCCGCCGACCGGCAAGCCGGCAGTCGTGCTGATCGATCGCATCTTCATCGGCGGAGACAGCAACGCGGGTGGCGGCAGCGTCGCCGGGCTCGATGCACAGCGCGAGTACAACCTGAGCAGCGCTCTCGCCGGTTACGCGCAACATCCCAAGCAGGGCTGGCACGTCAAGCTGACCGTCCGCTCGGACGGCTCGCAGGGCGCAAACACCAAGCACAAGGTCTTCTGGGTCCAGGGCTGCGCACCGATCGAGACGTAACCGCTACGTCTCTCCTCACGCAGGATTGAACGACCGGCCCCGCCAGTGCGGGGCCGGTCTTCTTGTAGATCGCGGGCTCAGCGACCTCGGCGGTAGAGCGCCAGTGAACTGCCGACGGTCACCAGGGCCGCCGCGGCGAGGATGAGGTAGGCGATCGGCTGGACGGTTCCGGGAATGCTCCCGCAGCTATGAGCAGCAACAACAGCCACGAGAAGGCGCGGTTAGCCGTCAACTCCTCCAGGCGGCCGATCATGACACACGGCCAGCGCGCGAGAGACTGTTTTCAGCCGCTCCGCCCGCGCGCGTCCACCGGCCACCGACCAATCACCTCGCCGCTTCGCGTGGCAACGAAGCTGTCGAACAGGTCGATCACGGGGCAGACGTGATTGGGGACGACAGCCACGATGTCGCCCAGGCGCGGTCCATCGGCACCGTCCGGCAATCGGACCTCGCCGTGGTAGTCGCTCAGGCGTTCTAGTACGCCGTCCGGGTAGTCGGGCAGGAATCCGTAGCCGTCCAGGTACGGCGGCAGGTCCTTGGTGAGCGACTTTGCCCCGGCATTGATGACGAACTTGCCGGGTACGGAGTCGCTCACGACGGTTGCAGCCACGGCGATCGCCACGCCATCCACAGGGCAGCTGCCCATGTGGACCTGGATGCGGTCGTTGATCAGGTACGTGCCCGGTCGGACCTCGTTCACCGGATCGGTGGCGGCACTCAGGGCCGTCGGCGTGGAGCCCGCGCTCAGGATCTGCGGCTCGATCCCGACCGCGCGCAGCGATTCCGCTGCTGCGGCGATCGCGTCGACCTCGTCCGCGGCTGCGCTGCCAACCATGTCGCGTCCGCGGTAGGCGTGGCCGCCATGCGTGAACACGCCCACGACATCGAGGCCCATTTCGCGCAGCTCGAGGGCGAGGGCGCCGGTCGCGGCGGGGTCGACGCCCGTTCGGTGGTACTGCGGATCGAGCTCGATCAGCACACGCAGTGGCTTGGCCGAACCAGCCACGGCCGTGGCCAGGCTCTTGCCGCCGGCGACTGAATCGACGCCGACTGTCAGGGTCAGGTCGTCGCGCTCGTGGAGCGCCCTGAGTCGGGCGGCCTTGCTTGCATCGGCCCATAGGGGATAGGCGAGCAGGATGTCCCGGATCCCGCCGTCGGCCATGACCTCGGCCTCGCCGAGCGTGCCGACGGTGATGCCCACGGCGCCGGCGCCCAGCTGGATCTTCGCCAGCGCCACGCTCTTGTGTGTCTTCACATGGGGCCGCAGCGCGACGCCACGCTCGGCGACGGCGGAGGCCATCCGGTGCGCGTTGCGCTCGACGATGTCGAGATCGATCACGAGGCAGGGCGTGTCCAGGTCGCCTGGCAGCGCTGGTGCGATGGGGAGCGCCTCTGCGATCGGAAGCGTGTCCGGCATCGGTCGCAGCCTACCAGCGGCGCTGCGACAATCCGGACGAGGCTCGCCACGCGCAGAGTTGAGGGGCTAGAACGTGGGTCAACGCAGTGACGTGACGGTCTTTGGGACCCTGGGACTGCTGCTGCTGGCCGCGTTCGTCGTTTTCACAGCCCCTGTCTGGCTGCGGCCTGCGGCACTCCCGCCTGGTCAGCCAGTCACCCCGGCAGAGCCTGTCAACCCCGGTCAGCCGCAGGTAGGCGCCCCGAGCTGGGTGCAGCCCGGAACGCGCGTCACGTGGTACGGGGCGGCGGCGTCCGTGGCTGGCAGCCGTTTCTCGTGGCTCGAGGATCCCAACGGCAACTGGACCGATCCGAAGACTGGCAAGAAATACCGCCGGACCGACGAGAGCGGGGAGGGCCAGGGCACGGCCAGCGGCGACGGCCTCTACCAGATCGATGTCATCGTGCTGGACGGCGCGAACGCCGTGCTCACGAGCGAGCTGTTCACCTTCGATCGCGCGAACAACCTGCTGCTCCACGCGCCGCTCGGCGGCCGTAGCGTCAATGGCACGACAGTCGACGGTGCGTGGGTTCACCCGGCCGAGTTGGAGCGCGTGGCCCAGACCGACCTCGGGACGATCAGCGTCCTGCGTGGCAACTACACGCTGGGCAACACGACGTTCGATGCGGTCAGCTTCGTGACCGGCCTCGGCGCGGGCGGTGGAGGCAACTACACCTCGTACACCTACGACACACAGACCGGGGTGCTCCTGTCGACGAACACGAGCACGGCGGGTGTCACATCGCCGTTTGCCGCGCCCGGCGAGAACCCGCCCACGAGCAACGCCCAGTTGACGATGGCGCGCTTCGCCGGGTCACGCCAGAGATCGTTGCCCGGCGCCAACGGCGCGACGCCTGACTGGGTCGCCGGCACTCGCCAACTGACCTACCAGGGCACGTACAACTTCATCAACCCGGTCGACCCGTCGAGCGCCAATCTGACCTACGGGTTGGAGCACACCGTTCAGTTGGGATCTGGCGGTAGCAACTGGGCAACATTCACGTCGCGCACGGTTGTGCAGCAACTGGCCATCGACTCGCAGCTCCAGGGCGTAACCGGGCCGACCGGCGTCTATTGGTACACCCCTGCCGCGCTGGCGCAGATGACCCAGGGCCAGGTCCTCGACCAGGACCCAATCACCGGTCAGCAAATGGCCGTCGCGTTTGTGGGCGCCGGGGCCAATGGCCAGGAGGTGGTCGTGATCGACAGCCAGGCGCCGGGGTTCACGCTGCGCGCGACATACGAGCAGGGAAGCGGGACATTGCTCGCGTTCGAGGAGTCGGCCCGCAGCACGACGGGCATCACCACCTCACTTCAGTTGGTCGATCGCCGCTGACCTCAGCCCCCGTGATGCCCGTTGGTCGGGCGGTTCAGGGGCAATTCGGCGTCTGGAGCGTCGGCGGACCTTCAGCCGCCAAGACCGCTGCAGGAACCGGGCGCCGGAACAGGCCCGGCAGCGGTCGCTTCAATGAGGGCGAGAACGCCCCGACGTAGACGCCGGCGAGGACCAGTGCGCCGCCGACGAGAAGTGCCGCAGTGATGGGCTCGCCCAGCAGCGCGGCCGCGACCAGGATCGCCACGAGCGGCATCAGCAGCAGCGAGTAGCTCGTCGCCGAGGCCGTCCAGCGCTCGATCACGATCAGGTACAGCGTGAATACAACCACCGATCCGATCAGCACCAGATATGCCAGGCCGAGCACGGTCGCTGGGCGGGTGGGCAGGGCGAGCGACTCCCCCGCAATGAGGGCAAGGCCGAACAGCATCGCGGCGCCGACGCTCATGGCGATGCTGTTGTTGCTCAGCGGGTGGCTGTGGGGGAACCGCTTGATGACGACGTTGCCAAGCGACATGGCCAGAGCCGCTCCGAGCAAGGCCAACAATGAGGCCACCGGCACGGCCGATCCGATGCGCTCGCTGAATACGGCCGCCACGCCGGCGACTGCGATCAGCGCGCCTACCACGCCCTGGATGCGGAAGCGCTCGATACCCACAGCCACTGCCAGAAGCAGCGTCAGCAGGGGCACGAGCGCCAGGACCACCTGGGCCATCCCCGCAGGAGCGGTGGTGAGCGCCCAGTAGACGAGGGCGAACGGGACACCCAGCCCGAGCAATCCGTAGAGCAGGCTGCCCGCCAGCGCCCATCCGCGTGGCAATGGCACGCGCCGGACGGCGACGATCCCCAGGAAGATCACGCCCGCGAGCGCGAAGCGCAGGCTCGCTGCCCAGAACGGCGGGAGCTCCTCGCTGCCGATGCGTATCGCGGTGCCGTTGACGCCGCCAAGGGCGACGATCCCGACGAATGCCAGCATCGTGGATCGCTCGAGCGACACAATCATTCCACGCCGATGCTACGGCTTTCGGGCACCGACGGCGCACTAGACTGCACAGCCTGATGAGCCGGCCAGCGGATCGCGCCGAGTATGTGCACGACCAGCAAGTGCTGCTCGAAAGTCAGGTCCAGGCGATCAATCGCTTTCCCGACCAGAATCCGCATCCGGTGCTGCGGATCTCGGACGATGGGCACCTGACGTATGCCAATGTCTCGAGCGAGCCTGTGCGCCGGGCGCTGGGTGTCGAGGTCGGCGACGCGGTGCCGGCCGCGCAACTTGAACGCCTGAGATCCGCCGCCGCCGAGCCCGGCGTCCGGGTCGAAGTGATCGACGGCATCCGGACCTTCGCGCTGCTGCCCGTTCCCGTTCCGGATCTAGGCTTCACCAACGTCTACGGCACGGACATCACGGCCGAGAAGGTTGTCGAGCGCTTTCCCAACCAGAACCCGAACCCGGTCTTCCGGGTCGACGACGAAGGCACGCTGATCTACGCCAACGCCGCCAGCAGGCCGCTGATCGAGGCGGTCGGAATGCAGGTTGGCGATCGGTGGCCTGCCGAAATCGCGCGCAGGGTGTTGGAAGCCGCCGATTCGGGCTCGGCCGAGCTGATCGAGATCCGGGCCGACGTTCGCACTTACGCCCTTCGACCGGTGCGCATAGCGGAGTTCGGTTTCATCAACGTCTACGGCACGGATATCACCGCGGAGAAGGTCGTCGCCAAGTTCCCCGGCCAGAACCCGCACCCGGTCCTGCGCATGACGCGGGAGGGCACGCTCATCTACGCCAACGCCGCCAGCCAGCCGATCGTGGCGGGGTTGCAGCTACAGATGGGCGCGCCACTGCCGCCTGACCTGCGGCGCGACCTGCTCGCGAGCCTCGAGCGCGGCGTTCGCGATCCCGTCGAGATCGGTTGCGGAGATCAAATCTTCGAGCTGCTGCCCGTGCTCATCCCGGAGTTCGACTTCGTGAACATCTATGGCACCGACGTGACCGCGGCGCGACAGGTCGCCCTGGCCAAGGAGGAGACCGAGCGCCTCTTGCTCAACATCCTCCCGCCGCCCATCGCCCGGCGTCTCCGAAGCGGCGAACGCGTCATCGCCGACCGCTTCGAGGATTCGACACTGCTGATCGCGGACATCGTCGGCTTCACGACAATATCCAGCAGGATGTCGGCCAATGAGCTGGTCGAGCTACTAAACGAGATCTTCAGCGCGCTCGACGCGCTCGTAGACCATCATGGGCTGGAGAAGGTCAAGACGATCGGCGATGCGTATTGGGTCATCGGTGGCGTGCCAGTCCAAACGGCAGACCACGTCGAACGGGTGGCCGACTTTGCGCTGGGCATGGTAGCGACGATCGAAGGAATGCAGGCCGGAATGCCTCACCCGATCAGTTGCCGCATCGGCATCAACTGCGGCTCTGTGGTCGCGGGTGTGATCGGCACGAAGCGAACGATCTACGACGTCTGGGGCGACACGGTCAACATGGCCAGCCGGATGGAATCGCTTGGCGTGCCGGGTCGGATACAGGTCACGGCCGCGGTCTACGAACGCCTTCGCGGCCGCTTCACGTTCGAGGAACGCGGCACGATCGAGGTCAAGGGCATCGGCCCCACGGCGACGTACTTCCTGACGGGCCGAGTGGCTGGGGGCTCCGGGTGAGCGGCCGGGCCCTAACGCTCTCCTTATGCCCTCCATGCTTACGCCGAGCACGTGGCGAGGGCATAGGTCCGCGCGCGGGCCGAATGCGGCGCCGGCCATCGCTGAAAAGGGCCGAGGTATTCATGCCGTGCATATCCGGGTCAATAGACGCGATACCCGAGCCCAATCGGAGGCGCTAACCCAAAGCCTCATACACGAATAAGCATGGGGGGCATACGTGTGGTCGTAGTGGCGGATCAGCCCTGGGCCAGGACGACGATCTTGTCCTCGTCCGTGAACGTCACCGCCGCGGCCTTGTCCGGGTTCATGACGACGCCGTAGGACTTGGCGGGTTGGTCCGCCTCGGCCAGCAATCGGTAGCCGAAGGCCACCTGGCCACGCCGGCGCGCGGACTCGACGACCGTGTAGAAATCCACCGGCTCATTCAATCGGACGTAGTCGCCTGCAGATTTCAGGTACACCTCGGAGCCTTCCTCGTCGAACAGGTCATCGAATACGGCACTCAGCGCAGGGTTCTCTGCCAGTTGTGACATCGTCAGGCTGACGAGCTTGCCGCTGACTATGAAGTCGTCGGCGCGCGTGACCTGGGCCAGCGCCCGATTTCGCACGTCGAGCATCTCGCTCACGATGGTGAACGACTCGCCGCGCTGCGCCTCGATGTCGCGCAGATGAAGCAGGGTGACCAGCGTCCGAGCATCGGCGCGCTGCTCCTCAAGCAGGCCGGAGTACGACATGACGACGACGTGCTCGTAGCCCTCGGCCGTGGCCGCGTTCAGCACGGCACGGTCCGTCGTGTCGGCGGCGCGGAAGTTGAGTTCGAGACGCTGCAGGCGCCGCCCGACAGCCTCCACCTGGTCAGCCACGCCCGGGCCTTCGGCGATGACAAGCAGCTCCGAGCCTTCCGACACGTATCGATCCAGCTCGGTCAGCAGTCCTGCCGTGCGTCCGTTCCAGCCCAGGACAAGGGTGCGCTCGATGCCCGGCAGAGCGCGGCTGCTGACGACCATCTGCTCCTCGCGCGGCGACCCCTCAGGTGGGTTGACGCGGACGATTGTGTCGTCGTCCTCGGCCACGAAGATCAGCCGGTCGTCCGGTCCGATGACGTGATCCATCTGTGGATTGAGATGCGGCCGATCGCCGACCGGGACGATGCCGATGAGGCTCGAGGTCCGAAACCTGCCCAGCGCGTCGCCGAAAGTCTTACCAACCAGCGAAGGCTCCTGGAAGAAGTAGATCTCGTCGCCGCCGAAATCGAGCAGCTCCATGTAGACGATGGACAGGCCCGGTTGACGGCATGTCTGAGCGGCGATTCGCCCGATCAGTTGACCACCGAGAACGAGCTGCGCTTCTCCCTTGCTGGCCAACCGGGCCACCTCAACGTTGCGCTCGTCCCGGATCTCGGTCACGACCTGGTACGGCGCGGGTCGACGGTTGGGGTCGTTGGTGATCGCCAGCAGCGTCTTGATCACGTCCGTGTCCGGATCATCGGTCACGGGCGACATGACGATGATCGACCGGGAGGTCTGGAGGCTGGGCAGCGCCAGGTCGTCGAGGTCGATCGGGCTGCCGCTGCGGCACACGACGCGCGTCGTCAGCGTGTTGGGCAGGCGCTGCCGGATCTCGGTCTCCATCTCGACCTTGTCCCTGTCGGCCAGGACGACGATGCACTGCTTCCGCTTGTTGGCGTTGGCAAGCACAAGCTCGCTGAGGATGTCGAAGACCTGCGGCGACCAGCCGAGGATTACGGTGTGGTTGTCCTCGAGGACTATCGATCGCCCCTTGCGCAGCTCTTCGATCTTGCCCTGGATGCCGGTGCTAATGACGCCGATGAGGGTGGCGACGATGAAGATCCCGCCCAGGGTCACCGTGAGCATCGCGAGGACGAAGGGAACGCTGCCTGTGTCCGCGCCCATCGTTCCCGGGTCCAGAGTACGGAGCAGGCTCCGCCATATCAGCTCGAACGTGTCGATGCCTTCGGTGTCTGCACTCTCGCGGAGGGTGCCCGAGAAAAGGATGGCGCCCGATACGACGACGACGATCAGCAGCGAGAGGACGAAGAGGCCGCCGATCAACGCGATGGTCCCGCGCGCCATGAAGTTGTCGAAGGCATACCGCAGACGGGCCGACATCGGATGGCGGGTCTTATTCAAGGCGTTCCCGAGTTTAGCCAGCCGCGCTCGCCGCGAGAGGTGAGAATGGCGACCGTGGACGATGACCTCATGGAAGGGCTGACCTCGGTTTCGTGGGGACCGGACCGGATCGACCTGTTCTGGGTCGGCTCCGACAGAACCCTGATGCATCGCTGGTGGAACGGGACCGACTGGTCAGAGGACGAATCGCTCGGCGGCACCCTGGCGTCGGCGCCGACCGTGACCTCATGGGCCGAGAACGAGATGGAGGTCTTCGCCCTCTTCCCGGATGGTGAGCTGTGGAACCGCTACTGGGACGGCGCGGCATGGCACGACTGGCACACCCTCGGTGGTGAGCTGACCGGCCAGCCAGCCGCGGCTTCGTGGGGAGCGGATCGCCTCGACGTCTTCGCCACAGGACGCGACGGATCCCTGTGGCACCGCTGGTGGAATGGCACTGAATGGGTTCCGTGGCAGCGCGAAAGGCGAACCTGACGGTAGCCGCCCATATACTCAGCCGGTGCAACCGAACCGGCCGCGGATGGCCACCATCGTCCTCTCAGTGCTACTGCTCGCGGCCGGCCTGGCGCTCGTCTTCTTCCAGGCGGAGGCGATCAATCTCGTGCGCGGGGTTGGCCTTCCGGGTGACATCCAGAGCCAGATCGTCGATTTGATGACCCAGAAGACCGTCGCCTGGGCGCTGCTTGCCGCCGCACCCATCCTGCTCATCGTCGGCTCTCTGACGCGAGGGGTCTGAGATGCGGCAGCAGGCGCCGCGCGGGATCACCATCATCGTTGCCGTGTTCCTGATCGGCATCGGCGTCGTGGGCACCTTCCTCGGCCTATTGCCCAACGTAGGCGGGTTGCAAGGCGAAACTATCGGCGTCATCTCGTACGTGCTCGCGACAGCCATGATGCTGGCCGGAGTATTCGTCCGCGGCCTCTAGCCGAACAAGGTCAGCGCCGGCGCAGCCTCCTGTGTCGCCACGAGAAGGTCGGGACCCTCGTTGTTCGCGTTGTTGACGCGGGCAGAGACGGCATCGATGCGTAGCAGTTCGTCATCCGCCGCGTGAAGCAGGTCGCTGAGCAGGCCGGGATCGGCAATCATCGGGTCCAGCCAGAGCGGCCACTCGTCGGCTGAGAGGATCGCCGGCATCCGGTTGTGCAGCTGGCCCACCGTCGTGTTCGCGGCCGTGGTGATGACCGCTGCGGATAGGAGCCACTCGCCAGAGACGGGGTCGCGCCACGGCGACCACAGGCCGGCAAAGGCCAGCGGCTGATCCTGTGGGGTGTGGATCAGGAACGGCTTGCGGGCCTTGCCCTCGCGCCGCCACTCATAGAACCCGTCGGCCGGGATCACGCATCGCCGCCTCAGGAATGAGGCACGAAACGCTGAGCTCGTTGCGACCGACTCGGCGCGTGCGTTGATCATCCGCGCGCCGGCAGCGGGCGAATCCGCCCACGCTGGGACCAGCCCCCATCTGTGTAGCTCGATGAAACGGCCGTCGTCCCGCTGGAGCACCACCGTTACCGGCTGGGTCGGGGCAACGTTGTAGCGCGGACCCAGCTCCTCGAACGCGTCGGGGTCACGGACTTCGGCGTCGAAGATGCGCGCGAGCTCGGACGAGCCCGCCCTCATCGTCATTCGGCCACACACGGGCCGATCCTAGACGCGTTCGGCTTGCAAACGCCCGACACTAGGTGGGATGCACCCCGCTCCGAGCCTCTCCGCGGACGCTGCACCGGAACGGCTGGCGCGCTACTGGCCTCTGGACGAGAACGTGACGTTCCTGAACCACGGCTCGTTCGGTGCCTGTCCTTGGCCGGTTTTGAACGCCCAGTCGGAGTTACGAACGCGCATGGAGCGCGAGCCGGTCCTCTTCCTGGACGTGCATCTCGAGAAAAGCCTCGATCACGCCCGCGCACGCCTCGGCGGGTTCCTTGGAGCAGATCCGGACGATCTGGCTTTCGTGCCCAACGCGACCATGGGCGTCAACACCGTCCTGCGCTCGCTCGAGCTGCGAGGCAGGGACGAGATCCTGGTGACGGACCACGACTACAACGCGTGCATCAACGCGATCCGCGCCGTTACCGAGGCCGTCGGCGCACGCGCCGTGATCGCGCAGGTCCCGTTCCCCGTCCACTCCCCCGACGAGGTGGTTGCGGCAATCCTCGCCTCGGCCAGCGCGCGAACACGCCTGGCGGTGATCAGCCATGTGACCAGCCCGACGGCGCTCGTATTCCCAATCGAAAGAATCGTCTCCGAGCTGGCCTCACGCGGCATCGACACGCTGGTCGACGGCGCCCACACCGGCATGGTGCCCGTAAACCTGTCGAACCTGGGGGCTGCTTACTACACGGGCAACGCCCACAAGTGGCTATGCGCGCCCAAGGGATCGGGCTTCCTCCACGTTCGGCGCGACCACCAGGGACACGTCCATCCCCTGCTCATCTCCCACGGCGCGAATTCACCGCGCACCGATCGCTCACGCTTCAGGCTCGAGTTCGACTGGACCGGCACCATCGACCCGACTCCCTACCTTGCCATCCCCGCAGCACTCGATTTTTTTGCGAACCTCATGCCTGGAGGCTTCGCGCAGGCAATGGAGATCAATCGGCAACAGGTGTTGATCGCGCGACGCAGGCTGCTGGAGGTCTTGCCGCAGCCCGATCCAGCGCCCGAGGCGATGATCGGAACCATGGCCTCGATCGAACTGCCGGCGGATCTCCCGCCCGCGCCACTCCCGATGCCCGCGGGATCCACGCCCGACACGAGATGGCCGCTCGATCCGCTCCACGCACACCTGTTGGACGCTCACTCCATCGAGGTGCCGGTCTACGCCTGGCCGCACACTCCGGCCGATTCTCCGCGCCGCCGCCTGCTGCGGATCTCGGCCCAGCTCTACAACCACCCCGATCAGTACGAGCGGCTCTGCTCCGTGCTCAGCGAGCTCTCGGCGAGCCGATAACCCGCGGAGGCGTTCTGCAATCGAGGTGAAACGCCTGACGGCCGCCACATCGCGCACAATCGCAGTGCAACGATCGAAGGAGGAAGCGTGCCCGGAGACTTCTCGGATCATCAGTGGCAGCGCCTGGTCGAGGCTGGCCCGCAGATCGCGCTCGCAGTCGCGGCGTCGTCTGGGTCTGGTAGCCAGTCGGAGGCCGAGCTGGACGCGTTTCTTCGGCTGGTGGACGAAACAGCCGACGAGGCCGAGGAAGCGGGGCTCCTGGGCCGACTCGCGGCCGACACTCGCTCCAAGCTCGCAGCCGGGATGCTCCGTGGCAACTCCGAGGACGTCATACCCACAGGGATCCACGCCGCGCGCGAAGCGGGTGCCATCCTGGCCGTGCAGGCCGACGAGCACGAGGCGCGAGTCCTGCGCCAGTGGCTCCTCCAGGTGGCTCACACTGTGGCCGGGGCCGCGCGCGATGGCGGAGTTCTGGGACTCGGAGGGCAGGACGTGAGCAAGGTGGAGCGCGAAACGATGGCTGAGATTGCCGACGGGCTGGGTACGTCAGGTGAGTCGGACGCGGAAGCCGAGATGCCGGCCGAGGATCCCGGTGAAGCCGAGCCGGGCGGCGCGCTGCGTGATGCATCCGAGGTTGGCCCGGACGGCCAGCCGATCGGGGAGGACAATATCCGTGACGGCACTGTGCGCGGCACGATGGGCGGGCCGAACCAGACCCAGGGAGAAGGCCAGGGCGGCTGAAGCCGCCGCAAATTGAACAATCGAAGAGCCATGGTCAATTGAAGGAGGTCGCGATGCGACGCGCTGCGTTTCTGATCGTTTCCACCGCGACCATCCTCGTGGCTCTCGGCTGCACCGGCGGAGGTCCGGCAGATACTCCTGGACCTGTGAGCTCGCCTGTCCCTGGTACGACTCCGGCCCCCGGCACCACGCCAGTGCCGGCGGGACCAACCGTTGCGCCGCCGACTCAGGCCGGCGTTCCGCCGGTGGGCAGCTCATGCGCCGAAGTGCCGACGTTCGCGCCGGGCCAGGCGCCGAGCTTCGCCCCGGACGTCGACCTCGCGGCCCGCTTCCCTCAGCAGATCGACGGGGTCCCGGTAACCGGCCTGAATTCTCTCCGCATGGTCGACTATCTGTGCACCCTCGGCGGCGGGCAGGTGGCCGTCGACTACTTCGCTTCCAACGTGCCGCAGGGTCTCAACTTCGCCACCCTCAGTCACGCCTACGCCGATGCGTTTGTCGAGGGCGAGGAGGTCGATCTCACCGCCTACCGGGCGCCGGGACTAGACCCGAACCTGATGATCCAGTCCTTCAGCCAGTTGATCCGCGCGCTCGGCGGCGGGGACACCGAGGTCGTCAATACGGCCACCGCCACGATCGGTGGCAAGAACGTCTTTGTGCTGACCGATGAGAATGGCGGGGTGGGTTACCTGTACCCGTTGGGCGACGTTCTGTTTGTCGTCAGCGACGTCGTGACCGACTCACAGGCGGCCAAGATCTTTACCGCGTTCCCCTAGTCCGGCGTAGCGGCCGCCACGCCGTGCGCTCGCTCAGACGCGGCCTCGGGATGTCGCTCGGGGTCGCGCACGCCTGGTACGAATAGCAGCATGCCCATGAAGACGGCGCCGAGGAGCGCGGCCCCGACCATGGTGTTGGCCGCTCCGAACGCTTCCGCGGCCGGACCGGTGAGCGCGAAAGAGACGGGCACCAGGCCGGTTGACACGAGCCAGTCGACGCTCGTCACTCGGCCGAGCAGCTTCCGCGGCACCAGCGTTTGGAGCATCGTCGTCCAGATCACCTGGCCGAGCTGGAAGAGTGCGTGGAGGATGAACGCGGCTACCAGGGCCTGCCACAGGTCCGTCATCAATCCATAGATAGCCATCATCGCCACGCCCCCGGACCAGGCCGCGTACATGACCGTGACCCGCTTGCGCGGCAGCCCGTAATGGCCAATCGCCACGCCCATGAGGATCGCGCCGACACCGCCGACGGCGAAGAGCAGGCCGAGCGACTCGGGACCCAGGTTGAGCCGGTTCTTGATGAGGAACGGCACGAGCGTCTGAACAGGCCCGAAGAAGACCAGAAGGCTGAGCATCGCGGAAACGAGAGTGGCCCACAGCCACGGAGTTCTCCGTACGAAGCCGAGCCCTTCGCGTACCTGCCTGACCGTGTGCCCGATGCCGTGGCCCTCCTGTGACACGTGCATCGGCCGGCGGCGGATTGCGGTGACCGCCAGTGCCGACACGAGGAAGCTCGTCCCGTCGATCACGAACGCTGATCCCGAACCAACGGCGGCGACTACGAATCCGGCCAACGCCGGCCCCAGCAGTTGCGTCATCAGTGGCCGGATCGTCCCGAGGAGGGCGTTGGCCTGGGGCAAATCGGCGTCCTCGACGAGGTCGGGAATGATCGCCGTGGACGATGGGTTGAAAAAAGCGTCGCCCAGGCCGACGAAGGCGATCAGGACTGCGATGTGCCAGATCTCGAGGACGCCCGCGATGGAGAGAAGGCCCATTGAGCCGATCGCGAGCGCCCGGATGATGTCTGCGCCGATCATCAGCCGGCGACGGTCGACACGGTCGGCCAGCGCGCCGCCGATGAGCAGGAAGATCACCGACGGCAAGGTCCACGCCACCCAGACGAAGCTCAGCGCTGTCGGGACGTTGCTGATCTCGTAGACCTGCCACGCAAGCGCGACGAAGAAGAAGCCGTCGCCGAGCAGCGACACGGCACTGCCGCCAGTGAGCAGAGCAAAGTCGCGATTGCGCAGCGGCCGGAGGATCTTTGGGCTGGTGAGTCGGTCGGTAAGGCTCACCGCCCGACTTTATCCGGAGAGCCGTATGGGCTCCGCATTGCCGGTCGGGCCGCACATAAAGGACACGCAGTCGCCCGATGTGCGCTGGGTGCGGCCCATTCGCGACGCAGGGAGCCCCCGAGTCGCCGTCCTGCCGTGCTGGGCGCACATCTCGCGACTGCTGGGCGTTTACGTCGTCGGGGGCGCACATCACGCAGAAGGCGCTGCCGGCGGACCTCGTTGTACAGTCGCTGGCATGGACGATGGCGGTCAGCCCTGGGGCCTGTACGACCTGCGCATCTGGACCGAGCGGCTCGAGTTGCGGCTGCCGACCGAGAATGAGCTCGTCGAGCTCCTCGGACTGGCCCGATCCGGAATCCACGACCCCAACGAGATGCCCTTCGGCTTCGCCTGGACCGATCAGCCGAGCCCGCTCTTCGAGCGCAGCTTCATGCAGTACCACTGGTCGACGCGGGGGACGTGGTCGACCGGTAAATGGGCGCTCGATCTGGGGGTCTGGTTCGAAGGAACGCTGGTCGGGACACAGGGGATCGACGCCGAGAATTTCGCCGTGCGTCGAACGGTGTCAACTGGATCCTGGCTGGGACGCGAGTTTCAGGGCCGGGGCATCGGCAAGGAGATGCGCTCGGCAGTGCTCGGGTTCGCCTTCGATCATCTCGGAGCGGTTTGGGCGACATCCGGGTCGTTCGCCGACAACCCGGCGTCGGCAGCCGTATCTCGGTCTGTGGGTTACGAGGCGGATGGGCTGGAAGTTCTCGCTCCCCGGGGAGAGGCCAGGGAGCTCATCAGGTGGCGAATGACGCGTGACCAGTGGTACGCGCGCGAGCGGCCGCGTGTCGAGGTCGCCGGTCTGGAGCACTGCTGGGACATGTTCGGCGCGGATTAGGTGATGAGGTTCGTCCGGCCGCTGGTCATCGCACTATTGATGCTGCTCGTGGCCGTAACGCCTCTCAGCGCGCTTATCGCGCCGGGCGAATTTGAAATCCGTTTCCGGCCGGAAGGGCCAAGGAATCCGTGGTGGGACCCTGGGGACAACGGCTTCACCGTACGACTCCTGGACCGAACTGGACTGGCCAGGGGGTTAGGAGTGGCTCCTCCGCGACGCGGCCTCCCTGACCCAATCACCAACTACGGGGCCGATGGAAGGACTCTCGTCGTGCGTTGGGACGGGGCGTCGTGCGATGACCTGACGAACCTGACGCTGGAACGGGCCGTCGGAGGCTTCGTGATCCGCGAGAGGACTCACGAAGGCGGCTGCTTCATGGGAACCGGCGCTTACCACAGCGTGGCGATCCCTCTCTGGGCGCCAGTCGACGCCTCAACGGTGACGCTCGTCTCCGAGTTCGAATAATGAGAATGGCGCGCCTGATGCTGACCGGTTTGCTGGTCGTCCCGGCTCTGGTGGGGTGCGCCTACATCGGCAGTCGTCCGTCCCCAGAGCCGGCGACCCCGCTTGTGACTCCGTCTGTCTCCGCCGCCCGCGATGGCGGCCGGCCGACCAGTTCGGCATCACCGGAAGGATTCGTATCGCCCGATGAGGCCGAGGCGCTTATCCGCGAATGCGGCATTGGTGGACGCGTTGCGGCCTACTTCCGGATTCCCGACGGCAACGACTACCGCGATCACTTTCCGAACATGGGACGCGCGCCAGAGATCGAGGGGGCCAGCGGCCTTTTCGTGGTTGTTTACGAAGGGCCGGTCAGCGGCCCGTTCCTCGGAGCCCCCGGCGCAAGCCGTGAACCGCCGTCGGACGCTTTGTGCGTCATCACACCTGCCGGAGAGCCACTCATCTACGGCGACGTTTCGCGCGATGGAATGGTGCTGCCCGCGGGCGCGTTCGTAGCCCCGACGCAACAGTCGCCGGAACCAACACAGGCAGCGACCGTTGAGTCCTCGATCAACGAGGTTGAAGCTGTGGAACTCGCCCGCGCCCATCTGGCCGACCCTCAATCGGCGGTGGTCTGGGGCTGGGAGCACGGCCCATTCGAGTACGTATATCGCGAATTCGAGAACTCACCGGGCAGGCCGGAACAGCCGCTGCCGGATGTCGCTCCGCCAGACAAGTGGGTCTGGGCTGTCCTGTTCTACGTCTGGGTCGAAATCTGCCCACCGGATGGCGGGGAGTGCCAAACCCGACGGGGCTTGGCTTCGATCTTCTTGGCTGGCGACACGGGTGACTTCCTCATGTCGTCCACTGTGGCGCCGAACTCGCCGAGCGAGTTGCCCACGCCGATGTACGGGAGCGGCCCGATTGTCGAGCCCCTTCAGCTCTCGATCTCCAACGCGACCACGTTGGCAATCACCCTGATGGTGAATGGCAAGACAGTCCTGGTTGCCGAGCCGGGCACGCGTCTGGGTCCAATCGAAGATCAGCAGCTGCCAGGCGCGCCGTGGCATGTCGAAGCGCTGACCCCGAGCGGCCGTGTCCTGCTGTCGATGGATGTCGCTCCGGGAGACGTGTGGCAGACCGAAGAAGGCCCGAACGGTGGGACGGCCCATCGAGGGGCAGGGGCGCGCGCGGATCTGTCGTGTGGGCGCCTGGACGTTTGGTCGGGCCCTCCGATGAGTGGACCGGCCCCGCCGTCGAGCTTCCCGCCGGGAGATTGCGATCCGTAGTCGGGTAGGTATGACACGCTAGCTGTCACTGCCGTACCCGATGCTTGTCTCATGGGTACCAACCGACCGTCAATCGAGTTCACGCTGGGCGGGCTTCCCGTTCGGCTGACTCTGGCCGGCGATCGCTGGGTAGCCCACGCTGGGGAGAGCGTCGCTGTGGCCGGCACTGCCCGGCTGGCTTTGGCAGCGGCGCTTGAACCGGCTGGTGGCGCGACGGCGAGCGTGCTCCTCGCCGATCTCGCCCTGCTGGAGCCGAGCGTGATAGTCAGTCGAATGGAGGCGGAATCGCGATCTGCCTGAAGCAAGGGTCACATTGACTGTTCCGGCCGCAATTCCGATAATATGAGTCGGGATTAGACCGCGCTCGCCGAGGCGGTCCCCGATCGGAGTACTGATGACCCTCACTCAGCGCCAACAGGTCGACAACGACCGCTCCCGCTTCGACTTCAAGGACGAGATCGTCTACCTGACCGAGACCAAGCGCGGCCTGACGCGCGACACGGTCGAGGAGATCAGCGCGCTCAAGGATGAGCCGGCGTGGATGCTCGAGTTCCGGCTGCGCGCTTACGAGCACTTCCTGAAGCGCCCCATGCCCGTGTGGACCGACGGACTGGATCGGATCAACTTCGACAAGATCGTCTACTACAGGAAGCCATCAGAGCGCGAAGAGAAGTCGTGGGACGACGTCCCTGATCAGATCAAGGCCACCTTCGAGCGGCTTGGTATCCCAGAGGCTGAGCGCAAGTTCCTGTCTGGCGTTGGCGCTCAGTACGACAGCGAGGTCGTCTACCACTCCGTCAAGGAGGAGCTGTCCAAGATTGGTGTCGTGTTCATGGGCACCGACCAGGCGCTGAAGGAATACCCCGACATCTTCAAGAAGTACTTCGGCACCGTCATCCCGCCGGAAGACAACAAGTTCGCTGCGCTCAACAGCGCCGTGTGGTCGGGCGGTTCGTTCGTCTATGTCCCCAAGGGCGTGGACGTCCCCCTACCACTGCAGGCCTATTTCCGCATCAATGGCGAGAACACCGGCCAGTTCGAGCGGACCCTCATCGTCGTCGAGGAGGACGCCAAGGTCTCGTACGTGGAGGGGTGTACGGCTCCCATATATGCCACCGAATCGCTCCACGTGGCGGTCGTCGAGGTCATTGCTCTGCCCCGGTCGAAGGTCCGCTACACCACCATCCAGAACTGGTCCAACGACGTGTACAACCTTGTCACTAAGCGCGCCCACGCATATGAGGACTCGCATGTCGAGTGGATTGACGCAAATACCGGTTCTCGTAAAACGGTTAAATATCCGAGTATTTACCTGCGCGGCCGAGGCGCCTCGGCGGACATCATCAGCGTTGCGGTCGCCGGCAAGGGCCAGCACCAGGACACTGGCGCAAAGGCGATCCACCTGGCGCCGGACACCAAGAGCCGCATCGTCTCCAAGTCGGTCAGCAAGGACGGTGGCCGAGCCACGTACCGCGGCCAGTTGAAGGTCGCGCCCGGTGCGACGGGTGTCGTCGCCAGCGTCCGTTGCGACGCCCTGATGCTCGATGACGAGAGCCGCAGCGACACCTACCCGTACATCGACATCCAGGAGACCGACACGACGATGAGCCACGAGGCCACCGTCGGGAAGATCAGCCAGGACCAGATCTTCTACCTCA
>CAYZEJ010000037.1:0-18951 GCA_964477545.1 uncultured Anaerolineaceae bacterium
GCCGCGAGAGTCAGCGCGAGCCTCATCCGAATCCGCATTGCCTGAAAGTAACCCCAGAGCTTGGTCTCGTCTCGATCACACGGCCACTCCGGATTGGCGGGCACGTCCGCACCGGCGCGGAGGTCATTGTCCGGTGTCCGCAGGCGGCCAGTCAAACCGGCCGTTCTGCTCAACCCGTGTAACCATTGGTTCATGAAACAGCCAGGCACGAGCTCGTTCACCTCCGGCCGTGAGTACATCGCGCCGGTGCGGATCCACGCGGACCGCGCGGCCTCGACTCTCGAGCTCGAGTGGACGGACGGCCACGTCACCCAATATGACTTCGAGACGCTGCGCTGGCTGTGCCCGTGCGCATACTGCCGCGGCGAGGCGGGCATTCCCGGCTGGCTCGATTCCAACCCGACCCTCACGGCGGCACAGACACAGCTGACCGACCTTGCCCTGGTGGGTACTTACGCCGTCGCGCCCACCTGGGCCGACGGCCACCACACCGGCTTCTACACCTTTGCCCGACTGCGCGATGAGTGCCCCTGTCCGGAGGACACGGAACGGCGCGCCAAGGACCGCGGCAGTCATGCCGGCCACGATCATCCGGAGCCGCACAACCGCCTCGGCTGAGGCACGGGCAGGCCAGTCGAATAGGCACATCTCGGTACCTTCGGGCGGTGGCGGGGCGGTGCTCGGATGCACCACCCTGCAAGCGACGGGCGGGACCCGGCGGAAACGCGGGGCAGCGCCCGGTTCGCGCGCAGCTGGCCGAAGGCCGGCGAAGGAGAAGTTCCGTGCAGCACCCATTGGTAGACTGATGCGTCCCATGACTGCAATTCGGACGCCGCCAGATCAGGCGAGCGTTCCTGTTGAAGGGTCCCCGGATGTCGCGCAGAGCGTCCAACGCCCCGCGCCAATTCGGGCCGCCGCGCCCCGCGGAAGACGCTCGGCGCACGCCGAAATTCCGTACATCAACCGCGAGCTCTCGTGGCTGGAGTTCAACGAGCGCGTCCTGTTCGAGGCCGTCGACGAGCGCAACCCGCTCTTGGAGCGCGCCCGTTTCATGGCCATCTTCGCGAGCAACCTCGACGAGTTCTTCCAGGTCCGCGTCGCCGGGCTGAAGCAGCAGCTCGCCGCCGGCCGTTCCAATCCCACACCGGACGGCATGGGCGCGGCCGAGATTCTCGACGCAGTCCGCACACGGCTTCTGCCACTCGTCGCCAAGCACTCGGAGACGTACGCGCGTGTTCGGCAGGAGCTCGCAGAGGAGGACATCCGCATCGTCCGCTACGACGAGCGGCCCGAACGACACGTCGAGCTGCGGCGCCGCTTCTTCGACGAGGTGTTCCCGGTCCTCACTCCGCTGGCCGTAGATCCGGGCCACCCGTTCCCGTACATCAGCGATCTGTCCCTGTCCCTGGCGGTAACCGTGCGTGACCCGGAGAGCGGCGAGCGGCTCTTCGCGCGCATCAAGGTCCCGCCGATCCTGCCGCGCCTCATGGAAGTGGGCCAGCGCACGTACGTGGTGCTCGAACAGGTCATCGCGGCAAACCTGGATGCGCTCTTCCCGGGGATGGAGATCGTTGAGCACCACCTCTTCCGCGTCACCCGCAATGCGGACCTCTCCATCGAGGAGGAAGAGGCACCCGACCTGCTCATGGCCATCGAGGAGGAGCTCCGCAAGCGCCGCTTCGGCAAGGTAGTGCGGCTCGAGATCGAGCGCTCCATGCCGCACCCGACGCGCACCCTGCTGATGCAGGGCCTCCAGATCGAGCCGCAGGACGTTTACGAGATCTCGGGCATGCTGGATCTGTCGGCCCTCAATTACATCGCGGACCTCGACGTGCCGTCGCTCCACTACGACGCCTGGCTGCCGGTCATGTCGCCGCGGCTCGCGCCGGCGGACCCAGACGATGAAGCGGACGTGTTCGCGGCCATTCGCCAGGGCGATGTGCTCGTGCACCACCCGTACGAATCATTCGCCGCGTCCGTGGAGCGCTTCATCGAGCAGGCCGCCGAGGATCCCGATGTCCTGACCATCAAGCAGACGCTCTACCGGACGAGCGGCGATTCGCCGATCGTCGCCGCACTGATCCAGGCCGCGGAGGCAGGCAAGCAGGTCGTGGTCCTGGTCGAGATCAAGGCTCGCTTCGACGAGCGCGCAAACATAGTCTGGGCGCGCGCGCTGGAGCGAGCGGGGGCTCACGTCGCTTACGGCCTGGTCGGCCTGAAGACGCACTCCAAGCTCGCCCTGGTGGTGCGCCGCGAGGGTCGCGGGCTGCGCAGGTACGTCCATATCGGGACGGGCAACTACAACCACAAGACGGCACGTCATTACGTCGACCTCGGCGTGCTCACGGCCGATCCGGAATTGGGCGGCGACGTAACCGACCTCTTCAACCTGTTGACCGGCCACTCACGCCAGAAGCGTTACCGCAAGCTCCTGGTGGCTCCGACGACCCTGCGGCCCGGGATCATCGACCTGATCAACGGCGAGCGCGAGCGCCAGCGCAGCCACGGCGACGGCCGGATCGTGATCAAGTGCAATGCGGTCGTCGATCCGCCGATCATCTCCGCGCTGTACAAGGCCAGCGCGGCGGGCGTGCAGATCGACCTGATCGTTCGTGGGATGTGCTCGGTCAGGCCGGGCGTGCCAGGCACCAGCGAGACGATCCGCGTCCGTTCAATAGTCG
The DNA here is from genome assembly GCA_964477545.1 of uncultured Anaerolineaceae bacterium. Lineage (GTDB taxonomy): Bacteria > Chloroflexota > Limnocylindria > Limnocylindrales > CSP1-4 > JALYGJ01. The sequence goes on from CAYZEJ010000037.1 coordinate 2,682, forward strand.
GGCGGTTCCTGGAGCACTCACGAATCTTCGTGTTCGGCAGGGGCGACCGGGAGCGCTTCTTTATCGGCTCGGCCGACATCATGGAGCGCAATCTCGATCGTCGTGTCGAGGCGGTCGCCCCAGTCACCGACTCGGACAATCAGGCACGACTGCGGACGATCATCGACATCATGCTCGCCGACGATCGGCGCGCCTGGCAGCTGGATGCCAACGACCGTTGGCGGCGTGTCGAGGAACTCCTCGACGAGCCGCGTGGCGTCGACACGTTCGAAACCCTGATGGCGATGGCCAGTGCCCAGCCCCCGCAAGCCGTAGGCGAGCAACTGCCATAGCAGTGGCTCGCCGGAGGTGCGCAGCAGGGCCCGCAGGGCATCTGCGGAGGTCGCTCCCTTGAGCGCCGCAAACCGAAAGCGAGCATCGACCGAAGCCGGGCCGGCAGAGCTCGCAAGCCGAAGGCGAGCAACTGCATGAGCAGTGGCTCGCCGGAGGTGCGCAGCAGGGCCCGCAGGGCAGCTGCGGAGCCGGAAGAACTCGAACTGAAGTATTCGATCGAGAACGCGCCTGCCCTGGAGGCGTGGCTGGATGCAACCTTTCCGCCCCTCCCCGATCAACCCTGGCAAACCCATTCGATTACCGACCGATATTTCGATACGGCCGAGGGGGCGCTATCTGCCGCCGGCTATGGCGCTCGATTGAGACGAGTCGGCCGAAAGACGACCCTGACGCTGAAATCGGATATCGAGGTCGGCGGCGCGCTCCACCGCCGGCTCGAGCTGGAGGGCCCGGCGAAACAGGCTCTTGACCCGGACGGCTGGCCGCAGAGCGATGCGCGCGATCGGCTGCTGGCCCTGGGTGGCGGTCGGCTGGTCGAGCGTGTCGTCATCAGTCAGCGCCGGCGTGAGCGCCTGCTGACGGTGGGCGGTGCGGAACTCGTGGCGTCCATCGACACCGGCATCGTTCGAGCGGCAGGAGCGGCCGTTGGGCGACTTGCCCAGTTCGAGATCGAGTACGTTCGCGGCAGGCGGGCAGCCCTGGATCGGGTCGCGAGCACCGTCGAGAAGAGTGGCCTGGGGCTGCCGGAGCCGCGCAGCAAGCTCGCCGTTGCGCTCGAGATGGCCGAGGCTGCGGGTCACCTCGCGACCAATGACCTCTTCGCCGAGGCCGGGCGCAAGGTCCTCCGCCGCCACGTGCTGCGCATGCTCGACCGCGAGGTAGGCGCTCGTGCGGGCGACGAGCTCGCCCTGAAACAGATGCGCGTCGCCACGCGGCGCATGAGGGCCACCTGGCGTGTCTTCGAGGACGGCTACAAACGCTCGGTCGAGCGCCGGTACGTGGGCCAGTTGCGCCGAGTCGGGCGGGCGCTGGGGGAGGTACGGGACCTCGAGGTACTGCTCGCGAGCCTGCCCGCCGCCGACCGGGAGGGCCAGTTGGCGGAGCACTGGCGCACTCGACGGAAGGCCTCGTTCGAGGCGCTCGGAACCATGCTCGACTCGCGCCGCTACGCGCGTTTCGTGGACGAGATGCTCGAATTCACAGCCATGCCTGGCGCCGGCGTTGCCAAGAGAGGCTCCGCGTCAACAGTCGCGGACATGGCTCCGCCGGCGCTGAAAGCGGCACTTGACCGTGTGCGGGCAGCAGGCGCGGCCGCAGTCGGCACCGACGACGTCATGAGTTGGCACGCCCTGCGCATCGAGTCGCGCCGCCTGCGCTACTCGATCGAGTCATTCGCCGACGTGCTCGAGAAGAAGCAATCGCGCGAGCTCATTCGCCGGGTCACGCGCATCCAGGATCACCTTGGAGCCATGAACGACGCCGCGGTCGCGATCAGCGACGTGTCGTTGTGGCTGGCAGACGGGACGGCAAGGGGTGAGCTGCACGGATCGGCAGAGCTCGTTGCGTATGTCGCCACGCGCGAACAGGAAATCGTGTCACTGCGCGAGTCATTCGGTAGGCCCTGGCGCGGAGTCTCGGGCGTCACGTTCCAACGCCTGCTGGAGCGTGCCCTGGCGCCGTTAACAAATCGTTAACGAGCCACAAACACGCCGTTGATGCGGGGCCACCATCTTTGCGATCGATAGCCCTGCAATGAGGTTCGATCGTTCATGCCTTCTCGATTCACCCGCCCTGCGTCGCTCCTTGCCGTCCTGATCCTGGCTGCCGCGTGCGGTGGGGCGGGCGCCACACGAGCGCCCTCGACCGTCGCTCCCTCGACGGCTTCTCCCGGGGGGCCAACGGCACTACCCACCGGAGGAGGCGCCGCGGGCGAGATATTCGTCACCGGCTCGTCCACGGTCGCTCCGATCTCACTAGCCGTGTCAGAGGACTTCAAGGCACAGAACCCCAACTTCGGCTACACAGTCGAAGGTCCCGGGACGGGCGACGGGTTTGCGCTCTTCTGTTCCGGTGATGCGGACGTCTCCGATGCGTCGCGGGCAATCAAGGACACGGAGGCGCAGGCGTGCACCGACGCCGGCGTCGCGTACACCGAGCTGAAGGTGGCCTACGACGGGATCACCGTCATGACGCATCCCGATACACCCATCGACTGCCTGACAACTGCGGACCTGTACGCGCTGTTCGGTCCCGAGTCGGACGCGATTGCAGCCTGGAAGGATCCCAACCTTCCTGCGGGCGCCGTGGACGCACAGACCCTTGCCGCGGAGCTTGGCTCCACCACCCAGTTTCCCGAGCTGCCGCTCCAGATCACGGCGCCTGGTGAGGAGTCAGGTACGTACGACGCGTTCGTCGAGCTTGCGGGCATCACTGCCACAGCCGCTGAGCGCGGGGCCGAGGAAGGCGTCCTCCGCCTGCCGGGCCCCAACTACACGGCGTCGCCCAACGACAACGTGATCGTCGAGGGCGTCGAGGCGGGCGCCGGTTCACTCGGCTTCGTTGGCTTCGCCTACTTCGAGCATGCCGGTGACGCAGTCAAGGCGATCGCGATTGACGCGGGCGAAGGCTGCATCGATCCCACGATCGAGACGATCGCCGACGGCACCTATCCGCTCAGTCGACCGCTGTTCATCTACCCCAATAACCAGAAAGCGACAGACAACGCCGCCCTGGCCGCGTGGGTCGATTTCTACCTCTCAGACGCGGGCATCCAGAACGTCGTCGACGAGGGGTATGTGGCCCTGCCGGCGGATGAGATCGAAGCGACTCGTCAGGCCTGGGCAAGCCGCTAGGCCAGCGGAACTCCAGCGACACGAACTACTTCCCCTCTTCCCCGACATTGGGCCGGCGCATAGCCGGCCCAATGCTCGTTCCCGGAGCAAGGTGAGCACTTCCCGCCGATGACAGGCGCAACCCTGACCCCGAAGCTGAGCATCACCGACCTGCGCGGGACTCCGCGGCGACGCCGGCGAGAGGCCTTCGTCCGCGCCATCTTCCTCGCCGCGGCCGCGAGCTCCGTCCTCATCAGCCTCTTGATCGTCGGCGCGCTGATCGGCCAGGCCTGGACCTTCATCAGCCAGGTGGACCTGTCCACGCTCGTCAGCGATGGCTGGCTGCCGCGACGAGGCCGCTTCGACCTCGCCACGATCTTTGCGGGCACGCTGGCTATCACCGGCATCGCGATGGTCATCGCCACGCCGCTCGGCCTGGGCGCGGCGGTGTACCTGTCCGAGTACGCCAGCCCGCGAAGGCGCCGGCTCCTGAAGCCGATGATCGAGCTCCTGGCTGGTATCCCGTCCGTGGTTCTCGGCTTCTACGCCCTGGCCGTGATCGCGCCGTCGATCATCCAGCCTCTGTGCGGTTCGAACTCGCTCTTCAGCATGGGCGCAGCGGGCCTCGGCGTCGGGATCCTCATCACGCCGCTCATCGCCTCTGTCGCCGAGGACGCCATGCACGCGGTGCCCCTTTCCCTGCGTGAAGCCTCGTATGGGCTCGGCGCGCGTAAACGTTCGACCAGCCTGCGCATTGTCGTCCCAGCGGCCGTGTCGGGCATCGTGGCGGCGTTGATCCTCGGCGTCTCGCGGGCGATCGGCGAAACGATGGTCGTGGCCATCGCGGCCGGTGCGGTTGGCGGTTCGGTGTTCACGCTCAACCCGTGCTATCCCGGCCAGACGATGACGGCCGCAATGACCGCGCTCGCAACGGGCTCCGATCAGGCGCAGGGCGACGCGCTGGCATACCCGAGCCTGTTCTTCGTTGGCCTGCTTCTGTTCCTGGTCACCTTGACGCTCAACGTGATTTCAGAGCGTTTCGTGCGCGCCTTCAGGCGAGCGTACTAAAAGTGGCCGGACACATCGCATCGCTCGGCTCATCCTCTGCCCAGGAGGCCGTCCGCCGAGCCCTGACGGGCCAGCGAGTCAACCTGGGACAGATCTGGTTCCAGGCGCTACTGCTCGGCTGCCTGGTCGTAGCCCTGGGCATCCTCGTGAGCCTGTTGGCCGACGTGCTCCAGCTGGGCTCCGGCGTGCTCGTCGAACGAGGCGTTGACTTTCTGACGTCGAACACCTCGTCAAATCCGGCCCTCGCCGGTGTCGGACAGGGCATCTTCGGGTCGCTGCTGATCGTCGTCTTCGTGATCCTGGTCGCCTTCCCGATCGGCGTCGGCGCCGCGATCTACCTCGAGGAATACGCTCGTGACACGCGGTTGACTCGCCTGCTCAACGCCTCTGTCCGTAATCTCGCTGGCGTGCCCGCGATCGTGTACGGATTGCTCGGCCTGGGGATCTTCGTCCTCGCGCTGTCGTGGTTTACAGGTGGTCGCAGCGTGGTGGCCGGTGGCCTGACGATGGCCGCCCTGGTCATGCCGATAGTGGTGATCACAACGGCCGAGGCGCTGCGCGCCGTTCCCCAGGCAATTCGCGAAGCCGGCTTCGGCGTCGGGGCGACGAAGTGGGAGGTCATCCGCCATCACGTCCTGCCGTACGCAGCCCCCGGCATCTTTACCGGCAGCATCCTCACGATCTCACGAGCCTTCGGTGAGACCGCGCCACTGGTGCTCGCCGGCGGCGTGCTCGGCGGCTTCGCGGCTCCGCCCGGCAAGGGGGTCGTCGAAACGCTCCAGGGTCCGTACACAGCGCTGCCGCTGATCATCTTCAATTGGGCACGCCAACCCAGCGACGACTTTCGCCAGTTGAGCGCAGCAGCGATCATCGTCCTGTTACTCATCATCCTGCTGCTCAACGGCGCCGCGATCCTCCTTCGCAATCGATTCGAGCGCACGTGGTAGACAGGCAGATGACCGTACAGACCAGACCCGAGGAGCGAGCGATCGACGTCCGGCCGACGACAGACCTCCTGCCATCGCAGGACGGTGCCCACCAGCCGCCTGCCGAGCTGGCCGAGACCGTCTTCCGGCTGACCAACCTTTCGTGCTGGTATGGGTCATTCCGGGCGGTGAAGGACATCGATCTCGAGATCGGCGAGCGGCGGATCACGTCGATCATCGGCCCGTCCGGCACCGGTAAGAGCACGCTCTTGCGCTCGTTCAATCGGATGAACGACCTGATCGAGGGCGCCCGCGTCACCGGCATGGTCACCTACCACGGCGTGGACTTGTATGCGCCGGAGGTCGACGCCGTTGAGGTGCGCCGCCGGATTGGGATGGTCTTCCAGAAGCCCAATCCATTCCCCAAGACGATCTACGAAAACGTGGCCTTTGGTCCTCGGGTGGGCGGCGTGAAGGGCAAGAACAAGCTCGATGAGGTGGTCGAGGAATCGCTTCGTCGAGCCGCCCTGTGGGACGAGGTCAAGGACAAGCTTGGATCGCTCGGAACCGCGCTCTCTGGTGGTCAGCAGCAGCGGCTGTGCATCGCCCGCGCGATCGCCGTCCAGCCCGACGTGATCCTGATGGACGAGCCCTGCTCCGCGTTGGACCCGATCGCCACCCTGCGTATCGAGGAGCTGATGTGGGAGCTCAAGCAGAACTACACGATCGTGATCGTGACCCACAATATGCAGCAGGCTGCGCGCGCTTCGGATGAGACGGTTTTCCTGACGATGGGCGAAGACCGAGCCGGTTACCTTGTGGAGAAGGGCCCGACGGCCCAGATCTTCACTAATCCTCAGAACCGCCTGACCGAGGATTACGTCTCTGGTCGCTTCGGGTAGGAGGACGACGATGACCGACGATCAGCACGACACAGAGGCGGGAGTCAGCAACACCGAAGCCGACGCCCACTTCGCCCAAGCCGTGCTCGCGGACGCCGCCACGGAGCGCGGTGAACGTGGTGAGCGGGGCGGCCGTCCGGGCTACTACCCCAGCCGCGAGACCCTCGATCGCGAGATGCGCCAAATCAAGGACGAAGTGCTCCGTATGGGCAGTTTCGTCGCGGCCCAGATCGTGGCGGCGCTAGAGGCTCTGGTAGCCCACGACGCAGATAAGGCGACCGAGGCGATCGTCGGCGACGGCCGGATCAATGAGGCGCAGCGCCACATCGCGTCACTCATCACGACGACCATCGCGACCCAGCAACCTGTCGCCCGCGACCTGCGCTTCCTGCTTTCGCTCGACCACGTCGCCTACGAGCTCGAGCGGATGGGCGATCACGCCGGCTCGGTGGCCAAGCAGGCGCGCAAGCTCGCGCCGCATCCGCCCCTGAAGCGCTATGTCGGCCTGCCGCGGATGGGCGAGCTGGCCGCAGAGCAGGTGCGCGGCGTCCTGCGCGCGCTGGTCGATCTCGACACGGCACAGGCCCGCGTGGTCGCAGCACGTGACGATGAGATGGACGCCCTCTACCACGCGACATTTGCCGAGGTGCTCGATCTCATGCGCGCCGACCCCGACAACGTGGAACGTGGCACACGAGTGCTGTTTGCGGCCCACTACCTGGAGCGCATCGGAGATCGGGTCACGAACATCGCTGAGGATGTGGTGTTCCTTGCCACAGGGGACATCGAAGACCTGAACCCGTGATGTCACCGCCCGTACGCGTGCTGTTCCTGTGCGTGCACAACAGCGCCCGCTCACAGATGGCGGAGGGCATGCTACGAGCCTGGGGTGGCGATCGTTTCGAGGCGCGCAGCGCCGGCAACGAGGTTTCGGAGGTCAGACCGCTCGCCGTTCGCGCCATGAACGAGATCGGCATCGACATCACTGACCACCGGAGCAAACCCGTCGCCGAGTTCAGCGGTCAGCATTTCGACTACGCAGTGACCGTCTGCGACGACGCTTCAGAGGCGTGCCCGTTCTTTCCCGGAGCCGGGACCCAGCTCCACTGGAGCTTCGACGATCCCTCAACCGCGCAGGGCACGGACGAGGAGCGCATACAGGTGTTCCGACGCGTCCGCGACCAGATCGCTGGCAAGGTCCGCCGATTCGTTGACACTGTGGAGCATGGATGAAGAAACCCAGTCGGCCGACCTAGAGCTCTACCTGCTCCGCCACGCCCACGCCGGCAATCCTTCGGAATGGAGTGGCGACGACTCACTCCGTCCGCTCAGCGCCAAAGGCCGGCGGCAGGCCGAGCGCCTCGGGCGTTACCTGGCGGAGTTGCGTTTCGAGCCGGATTCGATCCTGTCCAGCCCGAAGCTGCGGGCCCTCGAGACGGCACAGATCGTGGCTGACTCCCTGGGCGTGGCCGTCATCACCGACGATCGCCTCGCGAGCGGGCTTGATCTCGACCAGGTCGACGCGATCATTGCCGGCGATGGCGGGCGGCAGGTGATGCTCGTTGGCCACGACCCGGATTTTTCCGAGGTCTGCGGGGAACTGATCGGGATCCCCTATCTGTCGCTCAAGAAGGGTGCGCTCGCGCGCCTCGACGTGTCCCTGCCTCTCGGTACCGGCGCGGGCACGTTGCGCTGGCTGCTGCCACCGGATCTCGTTTCCGGCCGAAGCGAGAGTTGATCGAGGCCGCGCTCGCCGGGGCCGTTGCCGGATACGCAATCGCCATACCGGTCGGCGCAATCGCCGTCCTGATCATCCACACCGGCATCCGGGAGGGGTTCGGCCATGGCGTCGCCGCGGCCGCGGGCGCTGCGACTGCGGACGGCATTTACTCGACCATCGCCTCTCTCGCCGGACTGGGCATCACCGCGGTCATCGGCCCACTGCTCATGCCGCTGCGCATCGTCGGCGGCGTCGCGCTCGTGCTCATCGGGGCTCGTGGCCTGATCGCCCTGCGCTCACCCCGAGCCATCGGCGAACCGACCGACGCGATCGCCCTTCAGCGGCCGCGTCGCCAGACCTACCTCTCGCTGCTGGCGCTGACAATGCTCAACCCGGCCACGATCATTTACTTCGCCGCGCTCACGGTCGGGCTCCCGTTCCTGGGTGGCGTCGGGGAGAGGCTGGCCTTCTCGGCGGCCGCGTTCGCGGCGTCGTTCTCGTGGCAGGTCCTGCTCGCAGTATTCGGCACCGCCCTGGGTCGCGGTGCCGGGGCGCGGCTGCGTCAGCCGACCATCGTCCTCGGCAATGCCATCGTGATCGTGCTCGGCCTGTTGATCGTCGCCGAGGCGCTGCGGCCGGTCTAGCTGACGCGCGGTAGGGCGACCGTGAAACGCGAGCCACGTCCCTCCTCGCTCTCGGCCCAGATCCGGCCACCGTGGCGCTCTGCGATGTGGCGCGATATCGACAGGCCAAGTCCCGTCCCTCCGCCACCTGAAGCCCCGGCCGCCCGAGCCCGATCCACCTTGTAGAAGCGCTCGAATACGCGCTCCAGGTCCCGCCGCGGTACGCCGGCGCCGTGATCCTCGACCTCGATCCAGATCTCGTTGTCCACCGGCCTGATGCGCACGACGACGTCTCCGCCGTGCGCTGAGAACTTGACCGCGTTGTGAAGGAGGTTCACGAGCAGCTGGGACAGCCGCTCCTCGTCGCCACGAACCGCCCGTTCTGAGGGTGCAGCGGGAAGCTCGCGCCGGAGTTCGACCCCCTGGCGCTCGGCGTAGAGGCGCAGCCGATCCAGTGTGCCATCCACCACGGCGGCAAGGTCCACGTCCGAGAGCCGAAGCGGCACTTCGCCTTGCTCGATCTTGGCCAGGTCGAGCAGCTCGTTGACCATCTGGACGAGGTGCCCGGTCTCGACATCGATCTTGGCAACCGACTCGCGAATGCGCGGTGGCGCGTCGGCCTTGTCGATCTCCATCTGGAGCATCTCGGTCAGCAATCGGACGGTCGTCAGCGGCGTGCGCAGTTCGTGCGAGAGGTTATCGATGAACTCGGTCCTGATGCGGCGCAACCGGCGAAGTTCGGAAACGTCCTCGAGGAGAACGGAGGCTCCGCCACCTGGTTGGCCCGTCGCACGAACGACGACGGCCCGTGCCGGCTCTCCCGAGATGGCCATTTCAGCCTGCGAATCCCCAGACGCGTTCGCACCCCTGATGAGTCCGTCGATCTCGTGATCGACGAACGCCTCCATGGTTGTCTTGCCCGTCAGCGTTCCCGTCTGCGCGTCGAGCAGCCGATGAGCCGAGGCGTTTGCCGCGGAGATGCGGCCGCTGGGGTCGACAAGCAGCAGGCCCACGCCCATTCGGTCGGCGAGATCGAGCTGTGGTTCATCCGCCACGAACCTGAGTCTAGGGGTGACGGAACATGGCAGGACTCTTCGGCGTCGATTAGTTACGCGCGCCGGCGCTCTCAAAGGGTGGTCCTCCTCCTCACCGCTCAGCCGGCGCGCCTTCCTTTTTCCGCCGGGCTACTTGCCTCGGAGTACGTACCCCACGCCCCTCACGGTCTCGATTACGGTCGGGTGCCTGGGATCCGGCTCGATCTCCGAGCGAAGCCAGTGCACGTGAACGTCCACCGTGCGCGTCTCGCCCGCATAGTCGTAACCCCAGACGTCGGCCAGCAGCTGCTCGCGCGAGAAAACCTGTCCCGGGTGGCGGAGCATGAATGCCAGCAGCTCGAACGCCTTCGGCTTGATCGGTCGGGCGTCCCCTTCGCGCAGCAGTCGGTGACCGGCCAGATCCACCTGGACGCGCCCGACGTCAACCAATTCCGCGGGCTGGTCAGGCCCTACGGGAGACGGAGCCTCTCGCCTGCGGAGCAGAGCTCGAATGCGGGCCTGGAGCTCGCGCAGGCTGAACGGCTTGGTGACGTAGTCGTCTGCGCCGACCTCCAGCCCCACTACCTTGTCGATTTCGCTGCCACGAGCGGTCAGCATCAGAATCGGAACGTCCGACTCGCGGCGCAGGATGCGCGCCACGTCCATGCCTGAAAGCTCGGGCAGCATCAGGTCCAGCAGCACGAGATCGGGCTTGGCCGAACGGAACGCGGTCAGTGCCGCACCCCCGTCCGCCGCGGTGACAACGCGATAGCCATCCTGCTCAAGCTGGTCTGCCAGCGTCTCGCGCAGGGTGTCCTCGTCCTCGACGACGAGGATCGTTTGGGCCACGGTCAGATGGACGCAACGGGCGTCGGCGACTCCGACTCGCGCGCCTTGCGCATCATCTCGTCGAGAGCGCGCTTGCGTGCCTCCCGGTTCTGGATCCAGTACTCGGTGAAGTCGGTGCATCGGCCGGCATCGTCGAGGCGGCACAGGTAGACGTTCAGATACTCGTCCCGAACCTTGCCGTCGGCATCGAAGTAGCGGCTCCAGCCGTTTGCCACATGCATGTCGCCATCGATGGCGACGACCTCGTATTTGGCGTCGTACGTGCCGGGGTCGTCCTTGCTTTCCAGCCAGTTGTTCACGATCGCCACGCGACCCTTCACGGGCTCGTCCTGCGGGTGGTAGCGGTACGCGGCGTCCTCGCTGAAGAGGTCGCCGATCTTGTCTTCGTCATAGCTCTTCCACGCCTCAACGTAGCGGTCGAGCCAGCCCTGGAACTGTTGGCGATCCACTGTCCGCTCTCCTCGTCTTGGTGTCCTGCTAACCGGAAGATGCACCATAACGGGTTACGCACGAAGAGCGCAACTAGAAACGATCTACGCCGCCCCGACGGCCGTAACAACGAAGAGCCGGCGACAGGAGGCGACCGCACCAGGGTCGGGGGCGCCTGAAGGCGACGGAGTCGTCCCGAACGGGATCCACGTACATCGACGCGAGTCTGGATGATCGAACTGCCCCCGGACTACGTAACTGCCTTCGATCTCGCGCGGCGGGCCGTTCGCCGGTAGCAGATCGAAAATCGGCTGGCCGTTGACGTAGACCCCATCGAGTGTGCAAGCCCGGCGCGAATCGAAGAATGGCGCACCGAGGACTCCGTCGCCGTGTCCCCAGTAGCAGCGGACATGACCGGTGAGCACGATCTCGCGCGAGCCGAAGCAAGCGAAGCCGGTGAAATCGCGCAGGCCCTGGAGCTCGGTTGCGGTTATCGGCAAGGTCGCCGGACATGGCGGCTGGAAAGGCGCCAGCGTCGCGATGCCGTCGCGCAGAGCCGGGACCCAGCCCAGTGCCTCCTCGCGGTCATCAAATGGCAACGGTGACGAGCCGTCATAGACCTGCCAGAAATCGCGGCCATCGATCGTTCGCGGTCCATCGATGAGCAGCACCACCTCGCCGTTGACGAGTACGTCGAGCGCGCGATTCTGTCGCGGATGGGCGGTCGGGTTCTCCGGGTCGACGACCTGACGCAGCCGCTCGACGGCAACCATCGCCGGGCCATCCACGTGCAGGCTGTCGGCCGGCGGTGGCGGGACATAGCTCGGAGTCGGCACTGGCGTTGGCGTCGGCGCCACTGTGAGCGTCGGAGTCGGGGAAGATGGCTGCGAGTCGGGCGTCGGTGCGATCGCCGTCACAAGCGTTCCCGTCGTCGTGGGCGATGGAAGGGGCGCACCACACGCTGTCAGCAGCACGGCAGCGAAGACGAGGGCTCGAGCGGGCAAGCGCATCGTGCGTGACTGTGCGCCGGCGCAGTGGGGTCGGTCAATCAAAGGACGGCTAAGAACGCGCAATGTTCGTGTGGGTGACAAAGCGGGCTCTTTCGGGCCGTAAGACACTTCTTTCGGCGCCATTCCGCGCTGACCCAAGTCCAGCACGCTCGGAGTTGCCGACCTGGCGGAGCCTTAAGGCTCCACTGAGCCGCTTATGTCACGGTGGCAGACATGAGGCTCCTCTAGGTGGTCGGCGCGAGTCCCTCGAGCATTTCCCGGGCGGCGTCGAGGCGGTGCAGCGACCGTTCGTAGCCGAGCGCCACCAGCGTGTCGAACAGCGGCGGCGTGGCGGTGCGTCCCGTGACCGCGACTCGAATGGACATGAACAGGTCGCCGGCTTTCCAGCCGCGTTCCTCGGCGAGCGCCCGCAGGGGAGCCTCCAGCTCGTCGGCCTCGAAGCTGACCTCGCCAACCTTGGCGATGACACTACGTGCGGCCTTCAGCGCATCCGCCGCCGTCGCCGCATCCCAGCGCTTCGGGATGAGCATGTCCGCCTCGACGGTCACGTCCTCGACGAAGAGGAAGTCGACCAGCGGCCCGATCGCCGCCAGAGTTGGCAGCCTTTCGCGGATGATCGGGACGAGCGGACGCAGTTCTTCGGCGGTCGGCATGTGCACGACTCCACCCTCATCGCGCACCTTCTCCAGGTCGCGCAGCAGGAACGGCAGGCAGCGCTCAACCAGGTCCTCGTCGGACAGCTTTCGGATCCACTGGCCGTTGAGCCACTCGAGCCGCTCCCGGTCGAAGACAGCCCCGGCGGAGTGGACGCTGGAGAGCTCGAATCGCTGGGCGAGCTCATCGAGCGTGAAGATCTCCTCTTCAGTACCGCTCGACCAGCCGAGCAGCGCCAGGAAGTTCACGAACGCCTCGGGGATGAAGCCCTGGGCCCGGTAATCCGCGACCGCGGTCTGGCTCTTGCGCTTGCTCATCTTGGTGCGGTCCGGATTGAGGATGAGCGGCAGGTGGGCGAACTGCGGCACCGCGGCGCCGAGCGCCCTGAACAGCAGGATGTGCTTGGGCGTGTTCGAAAGGTGATCCTCGCCGCGGACGACGTGGGTGATGGCCATGTCCACGTCGTCCACGCACACGCTGAAGTGATACAGCGGGGTGCCGTCTGAGCGGACGATGATCAGGTCGCCGCCAAGCGCGGAGGTGTCGATCTCGACCCGGCCGCGGACGATATCGTCGAAGCCGATCAGGCCCTCGCCGACGCGGAAGCGAATGACCGGTTTGCGGCCCTCGGCCTCCTTCTCGTGCCGCTCCTCTGGCGTCAGGTGGGCGCAGCGACCGACGTAGTGCGGTGGCTGGTGCGCGGCTTCCTGGGCGACGCGATCGGCCGCGAGCTCTTCCTGCGTGCAGTAGCAGTGGTACGCCCTGTCCTCGGCGAGCAGCTTGTCGGCGGCCGCCTCGTAGCGATCCAGCCGCTGCATCTGGCGGTATGGCCCGTACGGTCCCTTGGCCGGCATCCCGGCGACCTCCGGCCCCTCGTCCCACTCGAGACCCAGCCAGTGCAGCTCCTCGAGGATGTCGCGCTCGTACTCGAGGGTGGAGCGCGCGACGTCCGTGTCCTCCAGGCGCAGGATGAACGTGCCACCCTCGCGTTTTGCGAACAGGTAGTTGAAGAGCGCCGTCCGCGCCGTCCCAATGTGCAGGGGGCCAGTGGGGCTCGGCGCGATCCGGACACGAACCGTCACGCTCGGGCTCCGGTGAACCACGGCCGGGTGCTCGGGTCGCGCAACAGCACGAACGCGGCGGTTGCCACGTAACCCGCCGCCAACGCTCCGACGAGGAGGGCGGTGAGCTCCACGGTCAACGGCACTTCCACGCCGACGATGGCCATGACCCCGACCATCCCAAGACCGACGAACAGCGCTCCGACAGCCGCCATGCCACCGACATACGCGAACTTGGGCAGGGCCACCAGCAGACCGAGCACCAGCGCGATGGAAATGGCCTGGGCCGTCTCGAGATACTCCGGACAGCCCGGACGAGCAACGTCGCAGCCGGTTGCGGCCGCGCTTCCGTAGCCGAGCACGACCGCGGCCGGCACCCACGCCAGCAGCGCGTAGAACAGGCGCTCGCGAAGCGTGGGCCACGTGGCCGCATTCGTTCGGCGACGCCACGCCTGGCGCACCTGGTGGATGCGCTGCGCATCGCGCGAGACACCCGCGGTGGCGTACGTGAACGCGCCCGGACCACCGGCTGCGGCCGCGGCGGCGGCCTGGTCGCGCTGCGGCTGCTTGGCCGCTCGGCGTCGAGCCTCGGTTTCCGCATGGGTGCGCGCCCGTGCGCCCGTGAGGACCTGCGTGCCCTCGTACTGGAAGGTGCCGCGCCGCGGTAGCTCCTGGTCGCCGCGCCGGAAGTAGGCGCGTGCGGCCATGGACCACGCAGCGCCGCTCGACCGGTTGTAGACATCGAAGGCGCTCGGCCCGTCGGGTGCCGGCTCGGCCGGCGGCTCAGGCGCCGAGGGCGTCGGCTCCGGACGTGGAGCAGACCGCGGCGGACGCTTGCGACCGGCCTGACGGCGGCTTTCGCTCGTCCCCTCCTCCCACCAAGGCACCTCGGCGGCCGACCACGTGTAGGCACGCGAACTGCGCGGCCTGCGAGTGGCAGGCTCGGTGTCAGGTGCCTGTTTTTCTGGCTCCTGCTTCTGCGGTCGCGCGGGACGGCGCGGCGCACGCTGGCGCGCTGCGGGCGCCGCTGGCGATGTCCGATCGGCGCGCATGGGCCCGGGTGCGTGGCTGGTATCCCATTCCCGCCGGAGCAGTGGATCGGACAGGACTTTATAGGCCTCCTGGACGCGCAGGAATCGGTCGCGGTCCCCTCCTTCCGTGTCGGGATGGAAAGCCTTGGCTAATCGACGATGGGCGGCCTTGACGTCCGCTTCGGTCGCGTCGCGACGCACGCCGAGCGCCCTATACGGGTCGAATGTCTGTGCCATCCCTAAAGCCCCGACTTGCCGGCTCAGCCCAGCTCGGACAACGGGGCCAGCTGGAACACAGGCTGGCTGGTGGCGATCTCGATGCCGCGCGGGTCGCGCGACGGCGGATGGTGAACCTCGTTCAGCCGTTCGAGCGCGGCGCCGTCGAACACGCTGAGCTGGGCAAGTGCATCGACGCTGACGGACTTCGTGGCTCGCCCGTCGGGATCGCCGTCCTCGATCTTGAGCGCCACTCCTGCCGCCGGCGAATCCGCGCCGCGTGCGCCGGGCAAGAGGCCGATCCCGCGCAGCCCCTCCGCTCCGCCCTTGCAAACGATCATGCCCGGACGGGCGCGCATCAGCGTTGTGTCGGTCGAGTCTTGCGTCCCACCAACCATCTCCGGTGCGCCGATCATCGCGTCGCGGATGCGAGTCAGGGTGGGGATCAACGGCTTCCGCGCGGTGTCGGCCGTCCCCTGCGGGTCGGCGAGGAGAGCGAAGGCGCGGGCGATCGTGGTCAGCGGGAAGGCGTAGGTCTGGACGCCGCAGTTGTCCACTGCCGAGATCAGTTCTGTCGGCTTGACGCCGAAGATCCGGCCGACCACGTCGCGGACCGCCTGCTGGGTGGGGTGCTCGGGTCTGTAGTAATCGGCCAGTGTCCAGCCCGCGTGCCGGGCCAGCAGGAGGCTGCCCACGTGGAAGCCTGAGCACATGTGGCGGATCGGGCTGGGGGCTTCGCCATCGCGCGCCAGTCGGGCGGCGGTCAACTTGTCGAGGGGCGCGAGATCGGTGCCGCAGGCAAGCAGGGATTGACTCAGGCCGGCGCGCCGCAGCACTGCCTGGAGCGTGCGGACGTGGGCGTCCTCGCCATGATGCGAGGCGGTCATGATCGATACCTCGGGCCCCGTCAGATGGAACGCCTCGGCAGCACCTGATTCGAGCAGCGCCGCGAGCGCGAACGGCTTGACTGCCGAACGGAGCGACGTGACGTAGTCCGGGTCGCCGAAGCCCTTCTCAACCTGGCCGCGCGCGTCGACCTGGACGACGTGACCCCGATGACGACTCTCCACAAGGACGCCGCGTTGCACCTCCACCAGGACGGGCGCCGCTGCGCCGCGCGGCCATCGAGCGCGGGGAAGCGCGGGCCGAGATGACGGCCTTGTTGACGGCCGGCCAGTCGGCCGAATCTGCGTCTGGGACATGCTCCGCGATGGTAGCGCCGTCGGGCGCTTCTACAATTCGGCCCGATGGACGAGTTCCCTAGCCTGCACGTGTCGTCGCACCCGGCTGTGCTGCACAAGCTGGCCCTGCTGCGCAAAGAGGACACTCCGCCCAAGCTGTTCCGCGAGCTCGTCCGCGAAATCAGCTGGTTGCTCGGCTACGAGGCCCTGCTCGACGCTCACGTCGAGGCGCTCACTGTCCAGACTCCGCTCGAGGAGACCGAGGGCGCCCGGCTGGCCGACCGGATCGGCCTGGTGCCCATCCTGCGCGCCGGCCTGGGCATGGTCGACGCTATGCTCGAGCTGATGCCCACCGCCGAGGTCTGGCATCTCGGGCTATTCCGCGACGAGCGCACCTTGATG
>CAYZEJ010000038.1:0-18762 GCA_964477545.1 uncultured Anaerolineaceae bacterium
ATGAAGAGACGCGGGCCGCCGTCAAGGCCGCCGAGGACGAGGCTCGCGCGGCGCCCGAGCCGTCCGCTGACGTGCTCGAGACGCAGGTGTGGAGCGATGGAGGGTCGGCGTGGCGGAGCTGACCTACCGCGCTGCGATTGCGACCGGTCTGGCCCAAGAAATGGAGCGCGATTCATCCGTGGTCTTGATCGGTGAGGACATCGGCGCAGCTGGCGGCGTGTTCAAGCTGACGGAGGGTCTGTTCGAACGGTTCGGACCGGAACGTGTCCGGGACACTCCGATCAGCGAACAGGCGATCGTCGGAGCGGCGATGGGCGCGGCAATGACCGGTCTGCGCCCCGTGGCGGAACTCATGTTCTCCGACTTCTTCGCGGTCACCTGGGACATGGTCGTCAACCAGATCGCCAAGACCCGTTACATGACCGACGGGCAGATCTCGCTGCCACTCGTGCTCCGGACGGCCAATGGCGCAGGCCTCCGGTTCGGGGCGCAGCACAGCCAGAGCGTCGAGAACTGGGTGATGGCAATCCCGGGATTGAAGGTCGTGGCACCCGCAACGCCGGCCGACATGCACGGCATGCTGGCGGCCGCCATCCGCGATCCAGATCCGGTCATCGTCTGCGAGCACAAGGCGCTCTTCGCGGTTAAGGGCGAAGTACCTGACGGCGAGCACGTGGAGCCTCTCGGGCGGGCCAAGATCGTTCGCGAGGGCACGGACTGCACGATCGTGGCGCTGGCCGCCATGGTCCCGCAGGCACTACAGGCCGCCGAACAACTGGCGGCCGATCACGGCATCTCCGCCGAGGTGCTGGACCTGCGTTCGCTCGTCCCACTCGACGTGAACGCCATCCTCGCCTCGGTGGAGAAGACGAGCCGGCTCTTTACGGTTGAGGAGAACCCGCGGCTCGGCGGCTGGGGAGCAGAGATCGCCTCCATCGTTGCCGACGAGGGCTTCTGGAGCCTCGACGCGCCAATTGTCCGGATCACCACCCCACATATCCCGCTGCCCTCGGCCGCGGTCCTCGAGGACCTGGCTGTGCCATCGGCTGGCCGAATCACCGAGACGGTCCGGCGGAGGCTCGACGAAGCCCGTTAGCCGTTAACGATTGAAAGGAGACGCCGTGCCAACCTCCCAGATGCTGCCCATTGAGGGTGCCGAGCTCTACGTGGAAGACACTGGCGAGACGGATCTTCCCGCGGTCGTTTGCCTACATTCACTCTTCCTCGACGGCCGGATGTTCGACGGTCTCGTGGAAGCGGCCGCCGGCCGATATCGCGTCGTGCGGCCGGACTTCCGTGGCCAGGGTCGCAGCCCAAAGACGAACGCTGACTTCATCGATATGGACACCTGTGCCGGCGACGTCATCAAGGTGATCGAGTCACTGGGCGTGGGGCCGGTGCATCTCGTGGTCCAGTCGATGGGTGGCGACGTCGCGTGGCGGGTTGCCACGAAGCGACCGGACCTGGTCAAGTCCATGGTCATCATGGGTTCGTCGGCTCGAAACGAGCCGCCAGAGCAGCTCGAGACCTTTCGACAGTGGGTCAACGACGTTGGCGAAAAGGGGTTCGTCGGCGACACTCTCGACACCACGATGGCGATCATGTTCGGGACGACGACGATGGCGGACCCCGGGCAGCAGAGCATGCTCGCGCTGTGGCGTGAACGGATCGGCGGGGTACCGAGGACGCTCCGTCCGGCGATGAGCGGCGTCATCGAGCGGGGCAACATGATCCCGGAGCTGCCCAAGATCAAGGTCCCAGTCCTCGTGATCTCGGGACGCGAGGATCTGCCGCGCCCGCCGGAGTGGCAGGATGAGATGGTCAATGCCCTGCCGAACGTTGAGTTCATGCGACTTGAAGGTATCGGGCACAGCGTGATCCTTGAGGCTCCGGACGTAGTGATCTCGCGCACCCTCGGGTTCCTTGATTCGGTCGATGCGAACGCGTGACTGAGCCAACGGCCGTGAGTGAGTCCACGGCCGCGCAGGGGTTGGTCCAGGTCCTCATCGACGCCGGGATCGACAAGGTATTCGGGATCCCAGGCGGAAACTTAGTCGTCCGGAATGGACTGGTGGATGCGCTGGCCGAGCGCCAGGACGAGATACGCACGGTGCTCGTTCGCGAGGAATCGCTCGGGAGCGTCATGGCCGAGGTGTATGGCCGACTGACGGGCAAGCCCGGCGTCGTGTTCGCGCAGGGAGCGTGGCTGCTGGCGAACTCCGCGATGGGAACGCTGGAGGCGCACCTGTCCAGCTCGCCCATGCTGCTGATCGGGGACTACACCGACGGTGGCCCGTTTTCCCATCACGCCGTCTACCAGTCCGGTAGTGGCGACTACGGGTCGTGGGACGCGCGGCTCGCCTTCCGGGCCTTCACCAAGGCCGTCTTCTCGCCGTTCTATCCGTCGCAGGTTGCGCACGAGACCCAGCTCGCGATAAAGCATGCAGTCAGCGGCGAGCCTGGACCGGTTGCCCTGCTCCTGCACAGCAGCACCCTGGGCGATCCGTCGGCGGACGTGGGACCTCGGCTGTACCCGACCGCGAAGTACCTGCCTTCACTGCGGATGGCAGCCGATTCGGCGGACGTCGCGCGGGCGGCCCGGCTGCTGGCCGACGCGGCGCATCCGGTGATCATCGCTGGCAACGGCGTCCGCACTCCATTGGCTTTTCGCGGCCTCGCGGCGCTTTCGGAGGCGATGTCCATTCCTGTCGCGACCACCACGGGAGGGAAGGGGTCCTTCGTTGAGACGGACGAGTTGGCTTTGGGAGTGATCGGGACCTTCGGGCAGGCTGTGGCGAATGCGGTGGTCGGCGCAGCGGATGTCGTCCTGGTCGTGGGATCTCACCTTGGGGCGAGCGACACGGCCAACGAGCATCTTGACCTGATCGATCCCGAGCGACAGACGCTGATACAGATCGATATCGAGCCGCGCAACCTCTCGTGGACCTACCCGATCGACGTCCCGCTGCTGGGCGACTGCGGCACAGTGCTAGATCAGCTGCTCCAGGAGGTCGACGGAGGGTTGCGCGCAGATGGCCACGGCAAACGGCGCGAGTTCGTCGCGTCGGCGAAGCGCGAGCACGGCTTTTTCAACGAGCCGGAGCGTCTGTCTGATGCCGCCCCGTTGCTGCCACAGCGGATCATCCAGGAGCTGCAAAGGGCAGGGCCGGAGGACGCGATCCTGTGTCTCGACGCTGGCGAGAACCGCATCTTCATGACGCACTACTTCCAGACCAAGAGCGCGGGAACGCTCATCCAGGCTTCCGGAGTCGGCGGCATGGGTTACGCGATCCCGGCCGCCCTCGGGGCGAAAGCGGTCTACCCGGACAGGCAGGTCGTCGCCGTTTGTGGCGATGGTGGCTTTGCGATGACGATGAACGGGCTCATGACCGCGCTCGAGGAGAACCTTTCGATCGTGACCGTCGTCCTCAACAACCACTCGCTCGGCTGGGTGAAGCACGACCTGGCCGAGCGGGGTCCGGTGATCGCGGCTGAGTTTCCCGACTACGACCACGCCGCAATCGCGCGCGCGATGGGCTGCGTCGGCGTCCGCGTCGACCACCCCGCCGAACTCGCCGATGCGCTACAGACCGCGCTTGCAAGCGACAAGCCCGCAGTCGTAGACGTCGCGACGTCCCTGGACGAGTCTTTCCAGAGCATCATGTCCCCGTTGGTGGCTGGGGCTTAGGCCCGGTTAGCGCGGCTAGGTGCTCGCGGCGGCGCGCTACGATGGTTCGCTGTCGACCTCGCCGTTGTGGTGGCGATCATCAGAGACACGGTCCTGAGCTGACGCGAGATCTCGTTCTTCGAGCGACACGCGTGGATGGTTTTCGCCGCGCTGAGTGTGATCATCATCCTGTTCGGCGGCGGTGACATCATTCAAGGCGGAGAGGGCTATCGGGACGGCGAGGCCGTCTTGTTCAAAAGCCTCACGGGTACCACGTGGGACGAGCTGCGAGCGGCCGATCCCGACGCAGCCAGGCTGATCGACTCCCAGGTGCGGAGCGGCGGGTTGCATCTACTCGTCGTCGGCCTTTTCAGCTTGTCGACCTGCCTGACCGCCCTGCGCCGTGGCGAACGTTGGGCGTGGTATGCGATGTGGGCCTGGCCGCTCTGGTTCGCCCTGAATTACCCCCTCTTCTGGATTGCGCAACCCGATCTGCGATCGGGAGTTCCAGTGCCCCTCATCTCGGGCACGGTCTTTCTCTTGATCTCCGTCGCCGCGCTCGGCCTTTCGTACCGGAGGTACCTTCGCAAGCCGTAACCGCCGAGCGCGGGATCACACCGGTTTCTGGTGGCTCAGCATCCACGAGTAGATGTCCTCGACCTGGCCTGCGTAGATGGGACCCGCTTGCGCAGGCGGACGTCGTCGTCATCGGTCGGTTCATCCGCGAACGCGATCAACCGATGCCCGAGAGCGCCGAGGTACTGCCGGAATCGCCCCCTTCGCCCAGCCGCGTTCATTGCCGGCGCAACTTTCCACCGCGGTCGTAGACGACTACTCGCCACCCGCGCGTCCCGCCCTCATACGTGTTCAGGTAGCCGGCCTCGGCCATCAGCCGGTCGAGCTCTGCCTGGCGATGGATGAAGTAGCGAGCCGCGCATCGGCGGACGGCTTGGGCGATGTTGAACAGCCGCATGAACGCGATCATCCACCACACATCGCGTGGGTAGACGAGGCCGACCAGCCGAGGGCGGGACGTGAGCGCCGCGGCCAGCAGCGCCGGCAGGTAGGGATAGCAGCAGATGACCGAATCGAGCGTCACGATGTCGGCTGGCGGGAGCTCGGCGGCCAGCTCGACGACATCCCCGTACCTATAGTCGATGCGGCCGACGAGACCTCGCCGCTCCGCCTCGGCGCGTGCCGTCGCGAGATAGTCACGCGACGCGTCGACGTCGACCGCAGACGCCGCCCCGGCCTCGAGCAGGGCGGTGTGGACGGCTCCGACTCCGGCCCCAATGTCGAGCACGACCGCGCGCTCGACGCCCTGGGCGCGGATGACGTCGATGAGTTCCTGCGTCGTGCGCCGTGGGCCATGGCTTTGCCAGCTGGCAAGCTCGCTTGCGGCAAAGCGTCCGTCGTAGCCGATGAGCTCGAGGTCCTCGTCGCAGCAGAATCGACGTTGGGGCGGGGTTGGCATGAAGCGATCGTGCGCCGCCGCGTCAAGCCCGTGCTGCCCGACAGCCAGCTAGAAGGAGGTACTGTCCTGCGGACTCGAGCCGAATGAGCCGTCCCTCGGCTGGGCCGGGGGCGCGGACCGTGATTGGCGGCCCTCCACCTTCGTTGATCGTCGCGTGCTCACCAGATCACCTCGATGTCGTACTGGCCAATTGCCGGGTCGGCCGTAAGGATGGGGAGGCTCTCGATCTGTGCCTGGGCGATCAACAGGCGATCCCACGGATCGCGGTGAATGAGCGGCAGCGACCCTGCCCGCAAAGCGTGCGCCTCGTTAACCGGTAGGACTCCGAAACCGTGGCGGCGCAGGAGTTGGGGAAGGTAGACCTCCGCGTCGGCGGGAAGCTCGAGTCGGCCGATGCGAGCCTTGATGGCGATCTCGTACAGCACAGCCGCGCCGACCAGGGCGATCGTCGCGCCATCCTCGAGGATCTCCTTCGCATGCTGACTGAGACGCGACCCGCCCGAAGATGCCCACCACAGGACGACGTGGGCGTCGAGCAGCGCCCTCACCCGGTCTGATCCGTCAGCGGATCGGACGGGTGGTCATAGCCTGGATCGAACTCGGGCAGTGGCTGGTCGAAATCGTCGTGGATGACGATCCGATCATGGCCCGGCCGGCGCGGCGCGGGCTGCTCGATGGGGGACAGGACAGCGATCGGTTTGCCCGCCCGGGCGATGACGATCCGCTCGCCCGCGGCGACGCGCGCCAGCAGCTTCGAGAGGTGAGTCTTGGCCTCGTGCACATTAACGGTCACGCGCCGAATATGACTTAGTCCCATGACTTAGTCAATATCCAATGGCCATGGGCCGAACAGCGACGGTCTCCGGCGCCGCTAGGAAAGCGCCGTCGATGCCCCCATGACAAGTACTTCGGTTGGCAGGCTTTTGCCCTTCAGCGTCAGCGAGCGACGCTCAACGCCCACCCGCGAAAACCCGGCGTTGTCCGCAGCCGATGTCGTGACGAGGATCTCTCCCGCGCCGGCGGCAGATGCAAGGCGCGCTGTGGTGTTGACCGTGTCGCCCATCGCCGTCAGCTCGGTATCCGGCCCTTCGCCGATCGCGCCAACGTAAGCCTGGCCCGTGTTCACACCCGCTCCCACCGTTACCCACGGACGGCGCCCCGCCAAATGGCCGGTTCGCCGCAGTAGCTCGATCGCGGCAGAAACGGCGCGCCTAGCGTGCCCCTCGCCCGCCATGGCGGGAATGAAAATGCCGATGACCTCGTCGCCCACGAACTTGTCGACGATCGCGTCATGGCTGACCAGCACGTCGGTCGCCGTGTCGTAGAAGCGGCCCATCAGCCGATTGAACTCCTTGGGCCGCATCTGCTCCGCGAGCGGCGTCGACCCGCGCACGTCGGCGAACAGCAGTGAGCACTCGACCTCGGCGCCACCGTGACTCCGGCGCAGCACGCGAAAGCAACCGGTGCAGTACTTGGAGTTCTTGTTCCATGGACCCAGGCCGACGGCTCGCATGACGACCCCACCCGGTCCGCCAAACGGCCGCGTGCACCACTTGCATCGAGGCGGACTGGGGATGCGGCCGAGGAATCTGCGCATGTGATTCATTCGAGTCGGGTTGAGCAACATCTGCCGCCACACGTCCTCCGAGACAGTGGCGTCACTTGTCTCCGGGTCAAGCACGGCATAAACGTACGCTCGGGCTGCAACGGTAGGTGCAACAGAAGCGCGAGCTTCGGACGATCGGGTCGGAGCGACGTAGCCGCCCTTTCAAGGATCACGTATCCAGGAGACCGAGGCGCTTGGCAATGGCTGCCGCCTCAGTCCGCCCCTGGGCGCCGAGCTTGCCGAGTATGTTCGACACGTGTGCGCCCGCCGTGCCCTCTGTAATGAACAGGTCCTCAGCGATCTGACGGTTGGTCCGGCCCGCCGCGACCAGGTTGATCACTTCCACCTCGCGTTCGGTCAGGCCAGCGGTTGACGACGGGATCGCTTCACGCGCGGGTTCATCGTGGGCAACTTCCTTCGAAAGCCTCGCCAGCCGAGCCAGGGATTCCACTTCATTGAGCAGCGGCCGGGCCCCGAGACGTTCACAGATTGCCTTGGCCCGGCGGAGGCTTTCCGTTGCCTGGGAACGTGTGCCTCGGCTCGTGAGGGTGGCTTCCGCCTGGCGCCATGCGGCGTACGCCGCCGGGTACGGCATCGCGATCGCTTCGAACCCACCCATCGCGTTACCCCAGAGTTCAGGATCAGGCGCACCTACCAGGCGACTTGTCTCAGCTGAGCAGAGGGCAAACCACGCGTCGGCCTGTGGTGCGAAGTTCGGCAAGTTCTGCCCCGCGTAGTCGCGCATAACCTCCAACCGGCGGGAGTAGGTAGCGGCGCGTCGCTCAGCCTCGCTCACCTCCGCCTTCTGACGGCGTGCACGGGCGCTCACACAGATGTCGGATTCGGCGCGTACCCCGAGGTAGAACAGGGGTGCGACGCGCGACAGAAACGCAGGTCGATCTGCGGGCAGTCGATCCAGTGCCAGTTGCACATTCAGGCGCGCTTCGTCGGGATGACCCCGCCAGAGCGCCAGTTCCGCCGCCGCCTCCGCACCGGGCGCGATCAGTTGGGCCTCAACCGCGCGTTCGGTCAGCGGTCCGAGCCGGCTCAGTCGCGCCGCCGCCTCGTCAAATCGGCCTTCGGCAACGTCCAGCAGGGCCGTTCGTCCCTCAATCATGATCTCGGCAATACCCAGCGCTCGGTACCTTTCCGCGAGTTCCATATTGGTCCGGGCGGCCGCCCAGGAGCCGGACCGATAAAGCGCCAGTCCAACTTCGCACAGGTCAACGACGCCGCCCCATCCAGCGAGGCCGTGCGCCTCGGCGTAGGCGAATGCCTCGGCCCCCGCCGCCGCCGCCTCCTCGAACCGGCCGCTGTGGCCCAGCACATCGATCAGGTTCGAATGAGCGCGGGATACGTCCTCCACGCTGCTCACGCTCGACGCAAGATCGAGCGACTGGTGCAGCTGCTCGAGGCCGAGATCCAGATTGCCCGCGTATGCGTTCGTCGTCCCCAGCGAGTTGAGCGCGTGCGCCTCGATCGCGACCGATCCGACCGCCCGCGCCACCGCAACCGCCTCCTCACAGTATTGGGCCGTGTCGTCTCCATGCATGGTGATCATCAGGATCTGGCCGAGACTGGCTAGCACCTTCGCCTTCGCGGCCGTTGGTCCTGCATCCGCAAGCAACTGAACAGCCTCGCGGCATGCCTCGAGGCTGGTGATGCCGTCGCCGGCCAGATAGCAGATCCGCCCGTACTGTTCTTTCAGCAGCGCGAGGCGTTCGCGGTCGACAATCCTGGCCTGATCGTTAAGTGCCTGGTCCATCAACGCCCGCGCGCGATCAGGGGTCCCGATCGACGCCGTGCGGGCAGCCTGTTCCAGCACAGCGACGCGATCGATGCCCAGGCGCTGCTCTGCGTCTGGCACCTGGTCCCACAGCTCCAGAACACGGGCGCACTGGGTGTAGGCGTCCGCATAGGCGTGGATCCTTACCGCTTGCTGACCGGCGTCCCACGCGGCAACGAGGGCGCGCGGTAGATCGTGGGCGGAGTACCAATGGAAGGCGAGCTGGGCCGGGTCAACAGCACCCGAATCCGCGGCGTCCATTACCTCGGCGAGGCGCGCGTGCATGCGGGTGCGCTCGCCCGGCAGTAACTCGACGTAGACGGCTTCCTGCATTAACACGTGACGGAAGCGGTAGCGCTCGTCATGACCGTCTTCAGGGACCAGTACATGATGATCGACCGCCTCACGAAGGTTAGGCTCGAGATCGGCGTCGACTCTGCCCATCGAACGACTGATCAAGTGCATGGAAACTTGTGGCCCGGCGACGGCCAACCAGCGGAGGGCCTCCTGGGTTCCTTCGGTGAGCGCGGCTATCCGAGCCAGAAGGACGTCGCGCAGGGAGATATGCAGGGTCGAGTCCGAAAGCTCCGCCGAGATCAGCTCCTCGGCGAAGAACGGGTTTCCCTCCGTTCGGCCGTGTACGCGATCGATCAGAGCTTGATCCACCGGTTCCGCACTTAGTTGCCTGACGAGCTGCCCGATCTCGTCGCGGTCGAGAGGCGGAACCTCCAGTCGACTGACGGCGGAATTTCGCTGCAGCTCGGCGAGCACAGGCAGCAGAGGGTGGCGGCGATGCAGCTCGTCTGTTCGGAACGTGGCAAGCATCACGAACGGCGTGTGGTGTTGATTGCGTGCAGTGAAGCGCAGCAAGTCAAGCGTCGAGCCGTCCGCCCAATGGATGTCTTCCACAACGAGAAGCGGCGCTGCAGGCGCTCCCAGCCGACGAAGCATGACCAGCCAGGCTTCGAACAATTGAGCCTGACCAACCAGCTCGCCGGGACTGACCCGGTCGCGCGTGGTCTTGATTAGATTTGAGTCATCGAACAGCGCCAGGAGGTCTTCAATCGCGGCGCGGGGAGGGTCGGTCAGCCCGCGAACGGCCTCGCGAATCGGGGCGAATGGGATGCTCGTTCCGCCCAGCTCAATACAGCCGCCAGAGAGCACCGTCATCGCACGTTCGGCGGCGAGCTCCATAGCGTGCTCAACCAGGCGGGACTTGCCCACGCCAGCCTCACCCCCAATTAGCAGGATGGTCGAATTGCCCTGGCCGGCGGCATCGAGCGCCTCGTCGATTCTCTCGACCTGTGCCTTGCGGCCGATCAGAACTGGGCTTGACGCGCGCCTCAACAGCTCAACCTGACGCGCCCTGGCGATAGCGCCGTCTTACCGTGCGGGGCGATTGTCTTGGGCCGTCATCTGCGTCCTGTGCATGGGCTTGAGGAAGTTTACGAGTCGCCTCACCGCGGGCTTGCTCGCCATGGCCAGCGCGAGGATTCGTGGGCGCTTCCGAGAACCCGCCTGGCTTGCCAGCCGATGTTCGGCAGCCTCTCTCATCATGCTGCCGATGCGCTCTCGTGCCTGCTGCTCGTAGAAATTGGGATGCATTCCGGATCTCCTGCTCTGCTGTTGCCGATGCAGGACACGATCGTTCCAGCGCCCGAGCGGCACATCTGGAGAAGTCCATAGAGCGAGGGGTGGGGACCCTTGATTTACGTGGATAGGCCCTTTAGATGGGCCTTTAGATGCCGCGCGCCGCGAGTTACTGGCGCTCTTTAGTTGCGCGGCGCGAACTCCAGTCGAATCGTGTCGTCGTCCGGCAGCACCACAAGCCGTCCGGCCCACTCGCCGTTCTCCCAGGCGTTCGTCACGAGGAAGTATTTGTCACCCGAGCGCTGCAGCAGATACAGGCCGTCGTAGCGGTAGGCATATTTGCTGTCCGCGCCGCCGACGACGGTTTCGGTAACGCCCGGACTGGTTATGTGCAGCTGACCCTCGCTGTAGAGCGCGAGAGGGGGCTGCGAAGCGAGGCTCCGTTGAAACTCGTGGGTCAGGGAATCGCCGACCGCCCGCGCCGCCCGCTCCGTGGCCCAGAACGCAACGACGAGGAGAAGCGCGCCGACAAGAAGGTCCTGGACAAGCGGCGGCGGGCCTTCGCCCCGGCTGTGGCGACGCAATCGAGCCCCGTATGCGGTCCCGGCCACCGCGATCAGGACGAACACCGGCAGAAGCATCGTGCCTGCGTACTGGTTGACGACGATCATCACGAAGCCAACCGGGATGAGGAGCCAGGAGAACAGCAGGATCCGTGACGCCGGCTCGGCGTGATCCCGAAGCCATGGACGGAAGCGAACGAACAGCAGCCCCAGCCCCAGTAGGGCAAGCAGCGCCCAGAAGACGACGTTCACGCTTCTGAGCACGAAATCGTCGGGCGACATCTCGAAGACGCTGATGTCCGCCCCGAACAGCTCGGCCTGCTCGTTGCTGCGCACCCACCCGAAGTAGAAGAGGAGGGCGGTGCCGATCGCCAGCGGCGACCCGATGTACTTGAGCAGGTCAGCCAGGTCGAGCGAGGGTCGCTCCGGTTGCTGGGGCGGAACAGGTGCGATGTCAGTCATCGGTCAGACCAGCTCAGGTTTCACGGATCGGCACGCAGTCCGCGGCCGCGACCCAGTCATAGGGCTCGGCGATCGCGCCAACCCATAGCCAGGCGGCCGCCAGTGCCTCGTCGGACCCGGTCACGGTGGCGTGAAGCGACTTGCTGTCGCCCTCCGGCTCGAGCCTCAAGCCTGATTCAAAGTCGGGCGGCTGCGGGCACTGGTCGACCGGCGCATAGCTGAGCTCCAAGACCTGATTCAGGCGCGTGCCCTCGACATTTATCTCCAGCACGCCAGACCCACGCGTGACCGTCACCTTGGTGACTCGCGGACACGGTAGGCGCACCCTGTCGGGCTTCCCCTCCACCGGCTCTCCTTCGCGCGTGAATACCGCTTCAGGGTCGGCGTCGTGTGCCTCGAGTATCGATCCGAGCAGGTCGAAGGTCGCCTGGTCCACGCACCCTGCCGGCCTGCCGTGCAGCGAGCTGAAGGCGGCCTCGGCTTCTGCCCATCGGGCGTTCTTGCCGTGCAGCGCCGCGAGGCATGCAGCCGCAGCTCCCTGATAGAGAGTTCTGGTTGGCGCATCGTTGAGTTCTGGATCGAGCGCCTGACGACAGCTGTCCTGGGTCGCCTGCATGATCAGCTGGTAGAGGTCCACCTGTGTTGGTCCCTCGGGCGACCCTGGACCAAGGCCCACGATCCATGCCAGGAATGTCTCGCCTGCGTTGCCCTCGGGAGGCTGCGCGGTGTTGACCGCAGGATCAGTGCCGTCCGTGGACGGCGTCTGCTGGGACGTCGGCGGTGTCCCGTCTGGCGTCGAACCGGGCGCGGGCGTCGTCCCACCTCCGCAGCCAATCGCGAACAGCAACACAAGTGCGACCGAGAGACAGGCGTGTAGACGATCGCTGAACCGCATGAACAATGCCATCCGTGCGCGCTCAGGTGACGGCGCGAGAAACGTCTGTACCCGCGCGCGGCGGAGAAGTCAAGGCTGTGTTGGCAGCGGCATGCTCCGGATCAGCGCCGGATTCTCGACTCTATTGCTAGTGACTGCTGGTGTTAGAGTGTTGGGGTGACTACCAAAGCGCCGACGGAGGACATCGCGGCCGTCAGCCTCCTCGACGAACCGGTTCGACGCCGGCTGTACGAGTGGGTTGTCGCCCACGCTCGGCCCGTCGGGCGGGAAGAATCAGCTGCTGCACTTGGCATCGGTCGCGCGCTGGCGACCTTCCATCTCGATCGATTGGCTGCGTCCGGCCTTCTGGAAGCTCGCTATCAACGGCTGAACGAGAAGCGCGGGCCTGGTGCGGGCCGGCCTGCTCGCGTCTACTGGCGCGCCGAGCGGGAGTTCAACGTCTCATTGCCCGAGCGCCGCTACGAGCGCATGGCCGAGGTCTTCGCGACTGTGCTCGAGGGCAATGCCGAGCTGTCCGAGGTGGCTCGCGCCGCCGGCGACGATCTCGCCACGAAAGTACCCGGCCGCAGGAGCCGCCAGCGCCTGCTTCAAGTGCTGGATTTGAGCGGTTACGAGCCGGTTGCCGACGTTGACGGCACGATCCGGCTGCGCAACTGCCCGTTCGACGCCCTCGTTGCCGAGCATCGGCCCACGGTGTGCAGCGCCAACCTCGCGATGGCGCAGGGCATCTCCGACACGGCCGGCGCCGAGGCCGACCTGGCGCCTGTGCTCGACCCTCAGCCGGGCTACTGCTGCGTCGCATTCAAGCCCGATCTCGCAAGCACAGCCGCCTGACGCCTATGACATCTGCCCGTTTGGTAAGGGAACTGAGTTCCGATCGGCAGAGTAATGAGGAGTTAGCAGAAATGCTCGACAAGAGTCTGTATGAGCGGCTCGGTGGCGTATTCGCCATCGCGGCGGTCATCGATCATTTCAGTGACGCGGTCGTAAAGAACCGCATGGTCGGGCGGGGCTCGGACAACCCCGAGCTAAACGAATGGCACACCGAGCAGCTCGGCCGATTGCCGGGCCTGAAGTTCATGCGCACGCTGTGGGTGTGCGACGTTTCAGGCGGCCTGTTCCATTTCTCCGCGACCAAACCGGGCACAACCGAGCTCGGGCTGGAAGAGGCTCACCGCGAGCTCAAGATCTCCTCTGCTGAGTTCGATGAAGTCGCAGCCGAGCTGGGTCGCAGCCTCGACCACTTCAAGGTTCCCGCGCAGGAAAAGGGAGAGGTTCTGGCTGCCTTTGCAGCGCACAAGGGCGAGGTGACACAGGGAGCACTGGCGGGAGCCAGCGCCTAACGCTTAGGTTGCCACCGAGGCTGACTGGTGATTGCTCCCAAGAATTCCACGATCGTGTGCGCCGCAAGGTAGGACGTCGCGCTGGCCTTCGCCGCCGAACAGTCGCGCCTGACAAGCGGGGCCGTCAACGCTGCCGGCGGCCAGCGACGCGAAACATTGGAACTGGGCGGCTGAAACCCTTCAACGAGCGCTCTGGTAAAGCCTCTGTCGGCACGCTGCCGTCCACGACCGCGTTGAGTCGCTGGCTGATGAGGATCTCGCCGGGCGCCGCGAGGTCGCTCAGCCGCGAGGCGAGGATGACGACGTTGCCCACCGCGCCGTAGTCGAAGCGGCCCTCGAAACCGATGCGGCCGAGAGTGGCAAAACCGACGGCCAGGCCGATACCGACACCTAGCTCGTAGCCGCGCTTGCTCCAGCTGGTAGCCATCTCCCTGAACCGGTCGCGAATCTCGATCGCCGACTGGACTGCCACGCCCTGATGGTCGGCGATCTTGTCGGGGTCGTTGAAGAATGCCATGAGCCCGTCGCCGGCGAAGTGCTCGACCGTCCCGCCGTTGCGCACGACGATCTCGCCCACGGCAGCGTGATATTCACGCAGGACGCCAAGGACCTCCTCTGGCTCTGCTGATTCGGCGAAGCTGGTGAAGCCGCGCAGGTCGGCGAACATGGCCGTGATCTCGCGCCGGTGGCCGGCCAGAATCGCTTCTCCGCCCTCAGTGGACAGCAGTACGGCAACCTGCGGCGCGAAACGAGCAAGTTCCCGGCGCTGGCGTTCCACGGTCTGGAACAGGTGCAGGTTGTCGATCGCCAGGACGGCCTGATCGGCGAAGGTGGTCAGCAGGGAGATCTGCTGGTCGGTGAAAGGCTCGACCTGCTTTCGCCACACGACGAACACGCCGATGATCTCCGACGCGCGCATCATCGGGATGCCCAGGATCGTGCGGTATCCGCCTGTCCGCTGCGCCTCCGAAGCGGTGTATTCGGGATCCTGTAGCACGTCAACGATGTGTATTGGTCGTCGGTACAGCAAGGTGCGTCCGATGAGCGAGCCGCGATCGGGGGCGAACGGCGTTTTGGTGACCAGGTCCCAATGAGCTTGATCTACCTCGCCGTGGTAGGCGATGACGCGGTACGCACCGGTTTCTTCATCGTGACGCAGGATGTTGCCGAAGTCGGCGCGGCTGAGCTCGACCGCGTGGCGGATGATCGTCTGCAGAACCTCGTCGAGGTCGAACCCCGAGCTCGAAACGGCGCGGATGACCCCGCCAAGGGCAGCCAGCACGTCTTCAGCCGCGGCCTCGTCAGCCCGGAGTGCCGCCGCCGTGTCGTCGCTCATGCCGGTTCATCGTAAATGCCCGCGCGGCGAACGCCCTGGCGGTGCAGCGCGAGCGGCAGGTCTCATGACGGTTCGGTGGCAAAGACTTCTTGCGCGGCTCGCTGCTCGTAAGCGGGTTCTTCGGGGCCGTGTGGTGGATGCACCGGCCACAATCTCGGCCAGGTCTCTTTCGGACGGATCAATCAGTCTCTTCGCTCGGCGTGTGGCGGTTGCGTGTTGGGCTTATCCACGTCCCCTTGCCGGCTTTGGCGGCGGGCCGTGGACGAGGCTGTTCGTGGGCGCTCGTCGCATTTGCGCTACCTCTGCTGATGGTGGCGCCTGCGATCGCCGTCTCGGTTGTGTTGATGGGCGGTGCGATGCCGGTCCTGACGGCTGTCGTCTTCGGCACACTCGTCGTCGAATTTGTACGCGTCCTATTTCTGGGCGGACCGCTCCAGGAGGAGACCGGCTGGCGCGGATTCATGCTTCCGCGACTCCAGGCGAACCGGTCAGCGCTTTCGGCTGCTCTGTTGTTGGGCGTTGTCTGGGGCCTGTGGCACATCCCGATGTATTTCGTGCCCGGCACAGGGCAATCCGAGACCATCAGTGGCGGCACGAGCCCTGCCTTTGCCATAGGAGCTTTCGTCGTCTGGACGATGGGCCTTTCGGTCCTGTTCACCTGGTTGTTCAACCAGACCCGCGGCAGCCTGCTCGTTGTCATGCTCTTCCACGCGTCCGTCAATCTCGCGGCTTTCGTTCCCCAGGCCGTCGGCTCGACCGGGGCGGCGTCATTCCTTTATCCGCTGATCACATGGGTCGTAGCGATCGTAGTGATCC
Organism: uncultured Anaerolineaceae bacterium; assembly: GCA_964477545.1. Lineage (GTDB taxonomy): Bacteria > Chloroflexota > Limnocylindria > Limnocylindrales > CSP1-4 > JALYGJ01. The sequence continues at coordinate 15,539 of CAYZEJ010000038.1, forward strand.
AGCGGTACGGAGCCCGGACCCTCAGCTCACATCCTTAAGGCAAAGACACGGTGATGGCTAGACCCTAGCCACCGCGACGTCCGGCGGCTCCATCAGCGAGGTGTGCGGTATTTCTGCAGTTGCTCTGGGTGGATCAGCGTTCGCGGTAGCGGCGGACCTCCAGGCGTCGGCCTTTGATCTTGGCCGATCCGAGCACGCGAGCGATTTCGTCGGCGGCTGTCTCGGGCACCTCGACGAGGGCATAGCTGTCGGCGATCTGGATCGCACCGATTGATGATCCGGTGACTCCCGCCTCGTGCGTTATCGCGCCGACGATGTCAGCCGGCCGCATGCCCATCCGTCGGCCACCGCCCACGAAAAGTCTCGTCCAGGGTCCGCCAGCGCCGCCACCGGGGGCTCGACGCGCTTTCCCTCGCGCCGCTGGAGCAGCTTCAAACGCGCCGCGCCGGCTTCCTTTGCCTGGCTTGCCGCCCACAGGTCGGTCGGGCGGTTGGCTGAGCGCGACTGTCGCAATCTCGCCTTCATCGGCAGCATCGCGTCCGGTCGACTTGTCGGCCATGCTCACGGCGGCGAGAGCCACCTCCAGCACGTCGAACTCCTCGGCAAGGCTCTCCACCACCACGCGGTAGCGATCGATGCCGTCTTCGAGGAGGGTCTCGCGCAGGCTGGCGCGCAGCAGCTCGAGCCGTCTCTCGCGGAGATCGGCGGTCGTCGGCACCTGGGCCAACTCGAGTCGGGTCTTGACCGTCCGCTCGATGTTCTTCAGCAGCTGGCTCTCGCGCGGCTCGACGAGCGTGATTGCCACGCCCTCGCGGCCGGCGCGGCCAGTGCGGCCGATGCGGTGCACATACGCGTCCGGGTTGGACGGCACGTCGTAGTTCACGACGTGCGAGACGTGCTCGATATCCAGCCCGCGGGCCGCCACGTCGGTCGCGACGAGAACATCGAGGTCGCCGTCGCGGAACCTGTTCATGATCCGGTCGCGTTGCGCCTGGTCCATCCCGCCGTGCAGGGCGGCGGCATCGTGCCCGCGTCCGCCGAGCCGCTCTGCCAGCTCCTCGACTTCCCCGCGCGTGCGCGCAAAGACCAGTGCAGACGTTGGATCCTCGACGTCGAGTATTCGCCCGAGTGCAGCGAGCTTGTCGGCTCGCCGGACGACGTATGCGACCTGACGCACGAGGCCCATGCCGTCGCCGGCGCCACGCTCGGCGTGGACCGTGAGGCGTTCCGGGTCACGAAGGTGGCGCTGCGCGATCTTGGCGATTGGCCCCGAAATGGTGGCCGAGAAGAGGGCCGTCTGGCGCGTTGCCGGCGTCGCCGACAGGAGGGTCTCGAGGTCCTCGGCGAAGCCCATGTCGAGCATCTCGTCGGCCTCGTCGAGGACCAGTGTCTGGACGCCTTCGAGGTGGATGCTCTTGCGTTTGACGTGATCGACCGCGCGGCCGGGCGTCGCAACGACGACGTCGACCCCGCGTTGCAGGGCGCGCAGCTGGAGGCCGATTGCCTGCCCTCCGTACACGGGCAGCACGCGGATCGACAGCTTCTCGCCATAGCGGTGGATCGCCTCTGACACCTGCATTGCCAGCTCGCGCGTGGGGACGAGCACAAGCGCGGCAATTCGGCCATCGGCTCGGCTGGTCTTGGCGTCACGGGCAGCCACAAGCCGGTGGAGGAGGGGGAGGGCAAACGCGGCGGTCTTGCCAGTGCCGGTCGGCGCCTCTGCAAGGACATCCTGGCCGGCAAGCAGGACGGGAATGGCTTCGCGCTGGATCGGCGTCGGCTCCTCATAGCCCAGCTCGACGAGCGTGGCCAAGAGGTGGTCGTCGAGCCGAAGAGCAGTGAATCCGTCGTTCTGGCCGCCTGCTTCCGCCGTGTCCTTCGCCCTTGTCTTAGTTGGCGTGCGCCGATCCTTCATACGGCTACATGGTCGGCTATTCCGCCGATGCCATGTGCTCTCGGGTCAGCCCGCGCGTCAGGAATAGTGGACGCGCCGCCTTACGTGCGCTTGTCGAGCTCCTCGCGCAGCGCACCGAGCTCCTCCACCGCGAGCAGATCCTTCGGCCTACCGGCAGCGCGCTTCATTCGGATCAGATCGTCGACCGACGCGACGAGAACCCGGTACCCGAACAGATCGAAGGTCTCGGCGGTCCGTGCCAAGTCGTCGTAGCCAGACGACCCGGCAGGCGTGCCGAGGATGTCGATCCATCCCACATCGGTCGTCAGGGTGAAGACATCGCCCGATCGGAGCGTCCTGGTATCCATCCGGAACGGCAGGTCAGCGTCCGCGCCGCGGAGCCGGCTGTTTACTTCGCGCAGGGCAGCTGCCAACAGACCGAGGTTGTCGATGTCGCGGGCGTAGCAGAGGTCAATGTCCTGCGTGACCAGCGGCGAACCATGGGTAACCGCGGCCAGGCCACCAATCAGGACATATCGGACGCCATGGCGACCGAGAAGCTGGATGACCCTCTCGGGCTGGAAGCTAGTGGCGGGATCCACGGCGGGTGGCGTTCAGAAAGGCTGCGAGGTTACGTCCCGCCACACCAGCGGCTTCGACCCGCTCCTCTGGCGACTGTGCAAGCGAGGCCCGAATAAGACTCCGGTCGACTCCTTCGCCGATGCGCGGAGCAAGCTCCAGGCTGGAACCAATCGCGCTCAAGAGCCTCTCCAGCGTGTCGACGCGTGGGGAAACCGCGCCACTTTCTATCCGCGCGATCGCAGGCTGCGGAACGCCCGTCCGATATGCGAGGGCACGCTGGCTAAGTCCAGCCTGGCGCCTGGCATAGCGAAGCACTCGCGCGCTGTTCATGGGTCGAATGATAACATTATTGTTATCACTGTTGTTAGGCCGGGCGGGACACTCGCTCTCCCGGCCTGGCCGACTGACGCCGGCCTCGATTCCAGCGCTGGGGCGGTCGATTTCCACGCGGCGGGCGCCCAACGCCCTGAGAGAAGTTCAGGTGCCTGCCTTCGCCGGAACGTAGCCGGATGGGCTGGGGTCGGATGGATCGGTCGGGAGCGAAGCCTTCGATGACTTCGGTCTCGATCTTGTGCCCGAGCAGGCGCTCGATGTCGGCGAGCAGTGGCTGCTCGTCGACGCAAACCAGCGAGATCGCGTCGCCTTCCGTGCCCGCTCGACCGGTGCGCCCGATGCGGTGCACGTAGTCGGACGCCACCATCGGCAGCTCGTAGTTGACGACGTGGGGGAGGGCATCGATGTCCAGCCC
>CAYZEJ010000039.1:0-17971 GCA_964477545.1 uncultured Anaerolineaceae bacterium
TGCCACCGAACCCGCCGCCGGTCTCCGCCTGGATGACCTGGGCCTGCCGGTCGTCGATGGCCAGGCCCTTCTTGAGCGCGGTATGGACGTAGTACGGGCATTGGAGCGAGCCGGTCACCGCGACGCCGCCGTCGTCACGCGGCACGGCGATCATCGCGTTGTTCTCGATGTACAGCTGCTCCTGGTGCCCGACGCGGTAGGTCCCCTCGATCACGAGGTCCGCCTCGGCAAACCCGGCGTCTATGTCCCCCTTTGCGAGCGCGAAATGGGCGAACTCCTGGGTTGCCTCGAGCGGATCGAACACTGCCGGAAGGATCTCGGTCCGCAGCGTGATGCGGCGCTTGGCCTCGCGCAGGGTCTCTCGGTCAGGCGCCGCCAGCAAAGCAACGGGCTCTGCTTGGTGACGAATTTCGTCATCGACGAGGATCGGCTGATCCTCCTGGATCAGGTTCACGACGTTGTCGCCGGGAACGTCCTTCGCGGTCAACACGATCACCTTCGACCAGTCGAACGCGGGATCAAGGTCCACGCCGAGGAGGCGCGCGCGCGGCACGGTCGAGCGGATGGTGTGGCCGTACCACGCTCCGGGGAAGACGAGATCGTCCGTGTACAGGGCCGTCCCGTTGAGCTTGGCAGGTCCCTCGCGGCGGAGAGGGAAGGCGCGTGCCAAGCCAACGCCGATCTCTCCGGGATCGGGCGCGACGACAGGAGCTATGGGCGCCTCTGGCCTCGGGGCAGCACGCCGCGGCCGCGTTGTGACCGTCATGTGGCCGCTGATGGTACCTGCGAAACGCGTGCCCGGACCATCAGCCGGCGGTGCTAACGTGCGCAGCGGTCCGACGTCCCAATCGTCGGTCGAGGGCAGAGGGTGAGGGCATGGACTGGCTGTTTCTGACACTGCTGTTTCTCCACGTCGGCGGCGCGATCCTCGCGTTCGGACCGACGTTCACGTTCCCGATCCTGGGCCCTATGGCCGGCCGCGAGCCGCAGCACGTCAATTTCGCGCTTCGCTTCCAGAAGAAGGTGGCGACCACACTGGTGATTCCGCTCGCACTGTTTCAGGGCGTCACCGGACTCCTGCTCGTGTGGAAGATCAGTTTCGACCTCCTCACGCGCGGCTGGCTGCTCGTTGGCATCGCTCTCTACCTGGTGGCCCTGGTCGTCTCGATCGGCATTGGACTACCCACAATCCGGAAGTTGATCGAACTTACCTCCGGCCCCCCGCCGACGCCCCCACCGGGCGCGGCGCCGCCGTCGGGACCGCCCCCGCACGTGGCCGCGCTCGTGAAGCGCGGCCGCCAGGTGGGCATGATCCAGGCCGTGCTCATCATCCTGATCGTTTTCCTGATGGTGACGAAGCCCTTCTAGGGATTCCTACCGACGCACGACCCGGCCGGGTAGCGCGCCCGTGTGTTTGCCCGCGTCCACAACCATCTGGCCGTTGACGATCACGTAGTCAATCCCGTCCGGATAGCGTCGCGGGTCGTCGTACGTGGCGTTCGCGCGCACGGTTTCCGGATCGAAGACGACGATGTCGGCCAGGAGCCCGTCAATCAATTGCCCGCGATCGGTCAATCCGAGTCGCGCCGCCGGGGCGGACGTCATCTTGCGCACGGCTTCCTCGAGACCGAGGAGGGCGCGATCGCGCACGAACTCGCCCAGCACCCGCGGGAACGAGCCGTACGTCCGCGGCGACGGCTTGGCGCCGATGAAGGTCGAGTCGGTCCCGAACATTCCGACCGGATGCACCACGAAATGGTGCAGGGTCTCGCTCCACGGGCCGGACGTGACCTGGTTGAGGCGCAGGTTCTCCTCGAGAAGCAGGTCGCAGATCACGTCGACCGCGTCGACACCGCGGTCGGTCATTACGTCGGCGAGGGTGCGCCCCTCCCAGCGCAGGTTTGTCTCCGACTCGAAGTAGCCCAACCTGACGTCGGCCCAGCCTGCCGGGGATGTGTAGGCGGCACCACGTTCGCGCAGCTCGGCACGCAGCCGTTCGCGCGCTCCGCGGTCCGCGAGGCGCTCCTTCAAGGGAGCAGGGCCGCCAGCCTGGATCCACTGCGGCAACTGGATCAACAGCCGCGTCGATGCCCACTCATAGGGGTACGTGTCGAACGTGACGTCCAGCCCCTCCGCCCGCGCGTCGTCCACCAAACCCAGGAGTCGCTCATGGCCGCCCGGGTGCGTCTCGCGGTGGTAGAAGTGGGTGATGTGGACGGGTCCCTGGCTCCGTCGCCCGATCTCGATCGCTTCTCGAAACGGGTCCAGGTAGCGGTCGCCGAGCGGATAGCGCACGTGCGTGTGGTAGAAGCCACCGTGCCTGGCTGATTCGGCTGTGAGGGCGGCCAGCTCGTCCGTCGTGGCGAAGGCGCCCGGTGGATAGTCCAGGCCGCTGGAGACCCCCAGCGCGCCCGCTTCCATCGCCTCGCGCAGCATCGACTGCATATCCGCCACCGCGCTGGCATCGGCTGCGACGTCCTCCCAGCCCAGGCGGCTTATGCGCAGAGCGCTGTTACCGATCAGCAGGCCGATATTGACCGCCACCTTGCCCTCGAAACGGTCGAGGTAGCCAGCGACGGTCTGCCAGTTGGCGGAAACGTCCGGCGCGCCATCCAGTCCGGCATTCATCTCGATCAGGGCGTCGAGGTCCGCCTGCGATGGCAGGGGCGCGTATGACAGCCCATCGACCCCGATTATCTCGGTGGTAACGCCCTGGCGGACCTTGGGCTCATGGAGCGGGTCGGCCAGGATCATCAGGCCGGCGTGTGAATGTAGATCGATGAAACCCGGCGCAACTACCTTGCCACGGGCATCGATCAGACGGCCCACCTGCTCCGGAGGGTCCCACTCCGCTGGATGCACTGTCACGCGATCGTCACGCACGGCAATGGAGCCGATTCGGCCCATGGCGCCGCTGCCGTCGACGATGGTGCCGCCCTCGATCAGCAGGTCGCAGGAGTCCATTTCGGGGAAGCCTACTGATCCGACCTACAATCGGAGCAACACATCAGACATCGCGCCGCCGGCAGTCTTCGCCCGCCGCGCCAAGCACCAGGAGAACCATGTCGCTAATTCGTCGCGTCGCCCTCCTCATGTCCGTGGCTCTTGTCGCCGTGGCGTGTGCTGGCGGTCAGCCAACCAATCCGCCCGCAAGTCAGCCCGCTCCGAGCGTGGCTCCAGGCACGGCCGCTCCGGGCAGCGCCGCACCACAGAGTCCCGCGGCTTCGCCACAGCCGACCTCGGCACCGGGCGCCAGCCTCGACCCGACGCTGAGTGACGCCGGGATCGTGGCACGAGTCACCGTCAGCAACGACACGCGTGGCGGTCGCGATGGCACCTACGACGTCATCGGCCTCGGGGCCGACGGGAGCGACTGCTCCGTAACGTTCGAAGGCGACGAGTTCATCGCCGTGGCGTGGTACGACGACGCGCCCAATGGCCAGATCCACCGGTTCGGTGTCAGCGTTCCCGCGGCGAGTGTTCCCGAGAGCGATGGCGAGGTGCTTGATATTGGTGACGGCGGAGTCAGCTTCGACTTTGTGTCTGAAAGCGGCTTCGGTACCACCTACAGCGGTGCAGCGGGACGCGAGAACGAGGGCTCGTCGACGATCGACGTGACCCGTGCCGGCACAGCCCTGACCTTCGACTTCGAGGGAGTCACATACGACGACGTGAACTTCGTCGGTCAGATGATCTGCGCCGCGGCTTAGTTTCCCTTCGCCGGCCCGTCTGTTGGCCGCAGCTGGCAGGCCCGCCTCGTTGCGTTCGTACTGGTAGAGCTCGAGCGTTGGGCCATCATGCGTCGAGCAGGCGGCCGCGAACCCACGCACCGCGGATCATGTCCGGCCGCCCACGGTAGATGAGCCGGCTCATCACGTCTTGCGGATCATCGGTCTCCTGGCCCGGTAGGGGAGCAGTCACACGCGGATCGACGCAGATGAAGTCCGCTTCCTTGCCCGGCTCCAGCGAGCCGATCCGGTCATCCAGCCCGAGCGCGCGGGCGCCGTCTAGGCTACCCATGCGCAGCCAATCGAGGGGAGCAAGAGATGCGTGGGTCTCGCCCAGCATCGTGCGCAATCCGCTCTGCGTGTAGGCACCCGCGCGCATCACCGAGAAGAGACTCAGGTCCGGACCTGCCGCCACGTCCGTGCCGAGGCCGACGCTGAGCCCCGCTGCCAGGTACCGCGCCAGCGGCATGGCGCCACTCGCCAGGAACAGGTTCGACGACGGGCAGTGGGCGATACGCGCCTTTGCCTCGACGAGTCTGTCGATCTCGCGCTGAGAGAGGTAGATCGCGTGGGCGAGGATCGTCCGCGGCCCGAGTCCCCCTGCCCGGTCGTAGACGTCCGTGTAGTCGATCGCCTCGGGGAACAGCTCCCGTACCTCGTCGATCTCCTGGCGATCCTCGGCCAGATGGGTCTGCCAGTAGGCGCCGGTCGCGGCCGCGAGGGCCGCCGATTCGCGCAGCATGTCGGCCGAACAGCTGACCGCGAAGCGTGGCGTCACGGCGTATTGCAGGCGCCCGTCGTCGCGACCGTGCCAGCGCTCGATCAGATCCTGCGACTGCCGCAGCGATAGTTCCAGTACCTCGCTGTCCTCGATGCTCGCGTCATAGCGCAGCCGATCCATCATCACCTTGCCGATGACGGCCCTTATTCCATGGGTCTCGGCCGCTGCGAAACAGGCATCCAGGCTGGCTTCGTATACCGCGCCGTACAGGACGGCCGTTGTGGTGCCTGCCGCCGCGAAAGCTCGGAACGCCTGCGGAGCGAGCGCCCGCGCCGTGTCCTCGTCGAAGCCGCGCTCGAGCGGGAAGATGTAGCGGTCGAGCCAGGCCAGCAGATCGAGGCCGGCACCGAGGCCGGCGTTGGGCAGCTGCGGCAGGTGGGCGTGCAGGTCCACGAGGCCGGGCAGCAGGAGCTGGGGGCGAAGGTCGACGATGCCCGCGGACCCCGTTTGGGCGCCCGGTTCAGGATTGTCCGGGATTGCGTCCTCAGCCCTTCCGATACCGACGATGCGGCCCGCCTCATCAACCTCGAGCAGGCCGTCGGGCACGTAGGACGTGCCGCCAGCGTCGAGCGGCGTCAGGATGCGGGCACGAATGCTGAACGGAGGTGTCAGCAGTTGTGCGTGCACGCGGGCATGTTAGGGGCGGTTATGGGCGGTTAGCTGCAGTCTGGTACCTTCGTCCATCCGAAAGGCGAGCCTGACAAACGTCATCTTCACCGACACACTTGACGTCGATGAAGCATTGCCGAACGTCGTACCAGGCTGCTCGCAGCGGCAGACGCACTCAGCCGAGTGGCGCCAGCCGGATGATTGGGCCGCTCATCGTCGTTCTCGCCGCCTCTGTCTGGCCAGGTGCCGTCCTCGCGGCCGAGAGCACAGTCGAAACTCAGGGCAACGCGATCGTCGTGTTCGTCGTGATCATCCTGCTGCTTGGGTCAGTCACCGCCGGCCTCCTGTTCGCGAGCCCATTGCGTCGCCGCTTGAGTTCGTCCGCCGCCGAGAGCGAGGCCGCGACCGCCTCCATGGACGCGCGAGTACGCGACCGTCTCACTGAGGCCACGGCGCTCAGCTTCGATCACCGACCCTCACCCGTGCCTGAGCAATCGTTTGTCCAGGCGCCAGAAGCGCAGCCCGCCTTGGAACGCCACGCGTGGCCACAACCCGGCCGGCAGGCTGAACCGGTTCGCCCGGTCGAACAACAGCCGAGGTACGCGCCCGCGCCAACGCAGCCGCAGCCCTACCAGCAGCCGCAGCCCTACCAGCAGCCGATGGCTCCGGTCCAGCAGCCCATGGCTCCGACGCAGCCTCAGCCTTTCCAGCAACCGATGGCTCCGGTCCAGCAGCCCATGGCTCCGGCGCAGCCGCAGACTTTCCAGCCACCGATCGCCCCGGTCCAGCCGCAGCCCTACCAGCAGCCTATGGTTCCGGTGCCGCCGCAGACTTTCCAGCAGCCGATCGCCCCGGTCCAGCCGCAGCCCTTCCAGGCTCCCCGTCCTCAGCCGCCCATGGCTCAGCCGCCCATGGCTCAGCCGCAACCCATGGGTCCACCGATGCCACCGATGCCACGACCCGGGCCGCAGCCACAGGCCGGGCATCAGCCCCAGCCGACGGCTCAGCCACAGCCGCCGCCGCAGCCACGACCCGCCGCTGTGCCCTGGTCAACCGGCAACCCGGCAGCCGACGTGAACTGGAAACCCAACCGTCGGGACGTGCCCTGACACGCAGCCGCTAAGGGCGAGCGTCGCCCCGTTTCAAATCGTCGCCCTGCTTACGAGCTGATTGCGTCTGCTGGCGCTGCCCACGTCCAGCACCTGAGCCGCGGCGCTTCTGATCCGGCTTTCGACCACGCGGGCGCGGTGCGTCCAGCCAGTCCGCGGGAACTTTACGGATCTTCATCAGTCCGTCCCCGTGTAACTGATATGCCCGACGCGTCTGGCTGCCCGCCCATCCAGTCGGTGGTTACTAGATTGGCCGGCGCCCCCTCCGACGCCGGCCAACTAGTGGCATCGTATCCGGGCGAGGGCCTCCTGACATCACGCAAATTCCGTATTCGGACCGTCAGTCACGGAACAATCCGACTCGGCGAGAGATCCGCTCGTTCGGCGCCTGTTCCGAGCATCTGATCCGCGACCAGCCGCGCCGAAGCCGGCCCGGTGGAAATCCCCCATGGCCCGTGACCAGCGCAGACGAACAGGCCATCGGTCCCGGGCACCGCACCGATGATCGGTCGTCCATCGAAGGCGACAGGTCGCGCGCATGCCCGTACAGCCTCGACCTGAGCCCCGCGCAACGCCGGCACGAAGCGTCGCCCACGTTCCAGGATCTCGTCCGCCAAACCCGCAGCGTCCGGCTCGCCCGCTAGAAATGTCGACCCGACGCTCGTGGTCCCGCCCGCCGCGACCAGGCTGAACATTCGATCCGGCCGCGAGCCGGGACGGTCGATGCCGAGCTCCTCCAGCACGTGGAGCGGTGCGGCGGCCATGGAAGTCGAGACAACGACGCCCCAGAGTGCGTGGATCGGCGGGTCGGCCGCCCAGCGGGGTATCACCCATGGCGACCACGGCCCACAGGCGACTAGCACCTGGCCGCACGGGACAGGTTCGCCACCGGCAAGCCGCACGCCGGTCACTCGGTCGGCCCCGATCGTCAGACTCGCCTCGGCGTGAGTGCGCAGTTGCGCCCCGGCGCTTTGTGCACGCCGAGCGAACGCCAGCGTCGCGGCTGCGGGCACGACGGGATACCCAGTCTCCAACCGGCAGGCAGCAAGCCGCTCGTCGAGTGCCGGTTCCATGGCCGGTGCGGCCCCGGCCAGCAGCAGTGCCGGTGCCAACTCGGGCCAGTCCCGGGCGAGGGTGGACGCTGCAGCCGCAATCGAGACCTCATCGAACGAGATGAGCATTAGCCCGCTGGGCCGCGCCGCGAGCTTGAACCCGGCCGCGCGCAACTGCGGTTCCCGATAGAGCCGTACAGATTCGTGATGAAGCTCCACGAACGCTGCGTCGAAGGGATGCTGCACCGCACCCGAGTTGCGGCCCGACGCCCCAGCCGCCAGTTCGTCGCGCTCGAACAGAACGACCGAGACGCCCGCTTCGGCGAGGTAAGCCGCCGCACTTGTCCCGATGATCCCGCCGCCGATGATCGCGACGTCGAAGCCTCTCTCGCCCACCTCAGCCTGCCTGCACAGGCTCGACGCGCGCGTCGGCGCTAGACTCGGTCGAAATGACGACGAAAAGGAGCCGAGCCATGGACCTTCTGGACCGCATTGACGGGATGATCGCCGAGCGCCACCTGCTCAAGCATCCGTTCTACACGAAATGGGCCGAGGGGACGCTTCCACGCGAGGCGCTCCAGGAGTACGCGCGGCAGTACTACGCGTTCGAGTCGGCCTTTCCGCGTTTCATCTCGGCCATCCATTCGCGTACGGAGAGTGCTTCCGCGCGACAGCAGTTGCTCGACAACCTGTGGGACGAGGAGCACGGGCGCGACAACCACGCCGAGCTCTGGCTCAGGTTCGCCGAGGGGATCGGTGTCTCGCGCGACGACGTTCGCAGTGCGGATCGGAACGAGGCAACCCAGTCGCTGGTCGACCTCTACTCGGAGCTGAGCCGAGAGGCGCCGGTTCCTGCCGCCGTTGCCGCCCTGTACGCGTACGAGAAGCAGGTTCCCGACGTGTCGCAGTCCAAGATCGACGGCCTGAAGACCCACTATGGGATTGACGATGCCAAGGCGACGGCCTTCTTCGCGGTCCACGGCGTGCTGGATATCGAACACTCCGGAGCCGAGCGCAACATGCTCGGCGAGCTCGCGACAGATGCTGATCAGGGAGCGATCGAGGACGCGGCCGGCCGGACACTCGAGGCCTGGTGGAACTTCCTCAGCGCGGTCGACCAGCCAGCGGTAACCGCAGCGGCCTAGCACCCCTAGAGCGGAGCTAGTTCGCAAGCGACGGTCGGACACCGGGCGGTCCGCCGGGAGCCGAGCGCTTCGCGCGTAGCCGACCGCAGGTCGGCGAAGGAGACGAACTCCCCCGGCGAAGCAAGAAATTGGACGACGGGCGGGCGGGTCATCTGGAGCCGCGGCGGCTCGTGGCTGGGGCGCTACCTATCCCGCCGTCCAATGCGCATCATCGCCTACCGAGTCAAGGGGTCTCGCTGAGATCCCGCTGAACACCCGCAGTTCAGCTGCTCTGCCGGTAGCGCTGGGCCGCGTCGGCTCGATTACGGACACCGAGCTTGTGCAGGATGTTGCTGACGTGTGTTTCGACCGTTCGCGGGGAGATGGTCAGCGCATTCGCGATCTCGCGGTCTGTCAGACCGTCCGCGAGCATGGCCAGGACGTCGTTCTCACGCGGACTGAGCCCCATCAGCTCGCCCTCCGTCCCTGAGACCGAGCGCCCGCGCCGCGCCGCGTCCGCGAAATAGCGGAGTGCGCGGGCAGCGAAGCGGCGCGACATCGCCAGCTCACCTCGCTGCGTACCCCGAAGGGAGCGCAGCAGCGCCTCGGGGCTGAGGTCCTTCGTCAAGTAACCGGACGCGCCACGGGCGACGGCCTCGAGCATGTCGCGTTCCGAGCCAGAGACGGTGAGCATCACGATCTTGGTCTGGGGTAGGCGTGGGGCCAGCTCTTGGACGAGTTGGATGCCGTTCATCCCGGGCAGGTCGATGTCCAGCAACAGGACGTCAGGCCGCAGCAGCGGTGCGAGTGCCATTGCCTCCTGGGCGTTGGCGGCCTCGCCGACGAATTCCACATCGGGTGCCGTGAGGGCCTGGCGGACTGCTGATCGGACGAGCGCATGGTCGTCGACCAACATGACGCGGAGCTTGCCGTCTATCTCGCTCATCGTCCGCTGCTCGGCGTCCCCGGCGCCCTGATCGGCACGTCGAGGTGTACGGCAGTGCCGCCGCTGGGCTCCGACGACACAATCAGATCTCCGCCCATAAGTCTTGCCCGCTCCTTCATGCCCTGCACGCCCAACCCCTCTCCGCTTGTCTCGTCCGGCCTGAAGCCCCGCCCGTTATCAATCACTGTCAGCCGCATGTTGCCGTCGGCGACTTCCGCATTGACGCGCACCACTGTCGCATCTGCGTGCTTGCGGACGTTGGTCAGCGCCTCCTGGAGGATGCGCAGAACCTCGACCTGGGTTCGTGGCTCGAGCACTGCGGGGAGGTCGGCCACCGCAAGATCGGCGCGGACGCCAGATCGTCCGGCAAAATCGTCCACGGTGCGGGTGATGAGCTCCTCCAGTGGGCGCTCGCGCTCGTCAGCCGCACGCATCGTTACGACCGCCTGCTTCGCTTCCGCGATCGCGGCATCTATGGCCTGCGTCACCTCGGTGGCCAGGGCCCGGTGCTCGTCTGGGACGTGGGGTACGAGCCGCTCGTGCTTCAGCTTGGCGAACCACAGGTCCTGCGCGAGGCCGTCGTGCAACTCGCGTGCCAGCCGCGTCCGCTCTTCGAGCGTGGCACGCTCGGCTTCGGACAGCCGCAGCCGGTCGAGCGCGGCATAGGCGCTGCGCAGCGCGCGCAGGTCGGACCGCGACTCCGCGTTGATGCCCAAGAACAGAACGACGAAAAAGCCCAGTCGCAGCACCTCGGCTGTCGTGACCAGGCTGCCATATATGCCCGGGTAGAAGTAGAAGTGGATCTCGGAAATGGCGCCGATGAGCATCGCCACGGAGAGGTAGCCGTCGAGGACGGGACCGTTGCGCAAGTAGGAGCGCCGATACAGCAGCGCGCCGACCAGGAAGATAGCCGCTGCGGCGGCCTGGATGACCAGGGCGATGCCGGTCATGTCAGGCAGCGGGCCGCTGATGCGCGGTTCCTGGATGATCTCCTGGATGCCGAGTGGCCCGATGAACGCGGGCACGAGGTCGTTGAAGTTGTCGAGCTGTTCGCGGATCACGTACAGGACGACGGTGATGACTGTCACCGCCACGATGGGCGCCAGCAGCGTCTGACGTACGCGTGGTGTCCGAGTCATCAGGCCGATTGCTGCAAACCCGCCAACCAACAGGATCGCTCCTGCGACCAGCCTCGAGATCGACAGTATGTACAGCGGCAGCTGCTCGGGGCTGCCCAGGTTGAGGCCCAGGTCGCCTTCCTTGCGCAGGACGCTGACGGAGACGTTCAGAAGCGTGACCCAGGCCAGGAGCAGGAATGCGCTGCTCTGGAACAGGCCGGCCAACCGGCCGGATTCGCGGTAGCGCGCAAGGGCCAGGGCCGCAAGGCTACCCGCGGCGAGGACGGTAAGGGAGTTGATGGCCACGTCGATCGTGGGCGATCGGTCGATGAGAGCGAAGCTGAGGGAGGGATCGACCAGGAAAGCAATCGTCAGCAGGATCCCGCCGATCGCGGTTACGAGGAGCACCAGGTCGAGTTGCCGGATCGCCAGCAGGTCGCGTCGCGCGCGGAGGCGTTCCATCTGCCGATGATAGGTTTGCCACTTGGCGGCGCTGGTCACCGGAGTCTCCCGATCCATCGCAGACAAGACTAGAGCCGGACCGCGCCCCAGCGCCGATCCGGCTCCCGTCAGCGCTCCGTCAGCACACCCCGCCGTGTAAGGGTGGCGACAGAGCTGTGTTGTTCTAGTACGCATACGATGAGTGTTGCGCGGACGCACGTGAATCCGAGGACGTACGGAACCGAGTACGGAGATTGAGTACGTACTCGGAGGTGCAACTCGTCCCTTACAGACGTGGTTTCAGTATTGGGATGTCAGGCGGAGGCACATGAGAGAGGCACGCCCGGAGCAGGCAGCACCGGAATGGCAGATCTGGGCGGCGCTTCTCGTCATCTACGTCGTCTGGGGTTCCACGTACCTCGCGATCCGGATAGTCGTGGGGACGATGCCGCCACTGCTTTCGGCCGGCGGACGCTTTCTCATCGCCGGTCTGGTCCTGTTCGCCTACCTGGTGATCCGGCGCGGCCTCGGCTCCATCCGACTGTCACGCAGGGAGTGGCTCGGGGCGAGCTTCGTGGGCGTCGCTCTTCTTCTCGGCGGCAACGGGTTGGTCATGCTCGGTGAACGCGACGTGCCGAGCGCCCTGGCGGCGCTGATCATCGCCGTCATTCCGCTGTACGTCGTAATCCTGCGGCGCCTGTTCGGCGAGTCGATCCGCACGATGACCGTGCTCGGCGTGGTCATCGGGGTCATTGGCGTCGCGGTGCTGGTCGTGCCTCGCGGAATCGACGGCTCGGTCGCCATAGGGGGCTTGCTGTTACTGATGCTCGCGCCGATCAGCTGGTCCATCGGCACTTATTTCTCGAAGCGTGTGGAGCTGCCGGTCGACGCGTTGGCCTCCACCGGAGCGCAGATGCTTGTCGGCGGCGCGGCCCTGACGATCGTCGGCCTGCTGCTCGGCGAGGCCGGGCTCTTCCAGCCGGAGCGCTTCAGCTTCGACTCGCTGGTAGCGTTCGGGTACCTGGTCATCTTCGGCAGCGTGCTCGCCTACACGGCCTACACCTGGTTGCTTCAGCACGCTTCGGTTTCGAAGGTTGCGACCTATGCCTTCGTTAACCCGGTCGTGGCCATCGCGCTCGGCGCCTGGTTCGGCGAGGACATCAACGCGATGATGCTGATAGGCGCGGCGATGATCGTCGTGGCCGTCGCGATCGTCGTTCGTACCGAGTCACGTTCGCGCCAGCCCGCAGTTTCGATGGAGGCCACCCCGGCGGGGAACGAGGGTGCGTAGAGGTCAATCCGCTTCTGGCGCTGGTTTGAGATCGGCCAGAATCCGCGCCATCTCGCGGGCGTTGGTCGCGCCGTAGTTCGAGTAGCAGTTGTTCATGAGGACGTGCAGATCGCGCGTCTCTCGTGCCGCGTCGCGTAGCCGCGGAGCCCATTCGGCCAGCTCTTCACGGTCATAGAGGTACCTGAAGCGCTCGGCTGGCGTCACGTTGCGTGCTTCCCAGGTCTCGGTTCGCCGACCGTGGAATCGCATCACCGCGAGGTCGGGAGACGTGACGGCGATCAGCGGCGGCACGCTGCTCTTGAACCCCTGGGGCTCATCGACCATCACGAAGGGAAGTTTGTTGTCGGTCAGGAAACGCAGCGTCCGCTCGACGTTCTTCTCGTTGAACCACGACGCGTTGCGCAGCTCGACCGCGAACGGCTGATCGCCGAGTCGCTCGCGAGCCTCGAGGATCTCGTCTCGGCTCTGGCTGATGGGGAAGAACCAGCGCGGGTACTGGAGCAGGATCGAACCCAGTTGGCCGGATTCGCGCAACGGCTGGAGACCTACCAGGAAGATCTGCCACACGGCGTCCTGTAGCTCGGGGGGTAGGTCGCGGGCGTAGATGCGTGACTTCTCCTGCAGCTCGGCCGGCAGTTCCTCGCGCAGCATCTTGGGTAGCCGCTTGACCTCCGTCGGCTGGCCGGTCATCAGTGCGTGCGCCTTGATGTCGAACATGAAGTCGGGCGGCGTGCGGTCGCGCCACAGCTCCGCCATTCTCGGGAACGGCAACGCGTAATAGGTCGAATCGACCTCGACGAGTGGGAACTGGCTGGCGTAGTACTGGAGCCGTTCCTCGGCGCTGTCCACGCCACGTGGGTAGAAGACGGTGCCGGCCGTCATAGTCGGATCGGTCCAGGAGGCCGTGCCCAGGCGTACCGTCGCGCCTCCCGGTAGCTCGATTGGCTCGGCCGCGGCGTCCATGACGTCCTTCGCCCGGCGTCCGGCGACATCTGGACCCGGATCGTGAACGGGCGCGGAGTTATCGGTGGGCTTGGTTGCGACCTTTGATGTCGGGCTCACGTTGCACCGGATTCTGCCCCAGAAACCCCAAGTGCCGATCCATCGGAGCCGACCGGACCATCGTCGCTCGGCAATGAGACGTGAGTCGGCTTCCCCGGGCCTCGGTGCGCTTCGACCATGACCGCTCTGGATCATCGCCACGCCGGCCGAGTCGACGCTGCATCTCGAGTGGGGAGCCCGTCCGTTCATGTCGCTTCGCCGTACCTTCCGAAACGCACGCCTGCGCGCCACAGCCCTGATCGTCGCGGCAGCACTGGCGGCGCCGGTCGTTCAACCGTCCGCGGCCCTCGCCGGAACAGAGCGACCGCGTTACACGGGCAGCGGCGCCGTGGACGATGCGCTCCTGGTCACGCTTCGACCCGGAGTTGGATCGACTGACGCTGCGCAGGTCCTGGCACGGGCTCGGGCGACGGAGCTCGACCGTGTCGATGTCAACGGCATTCGCGTCGTGTCTGTACCGAAGCTCCAGCGCAACCTCGCCCGGCGCGTCCTACTGGCCGATCCACGCGTGGCATCCGTGGAGGACGACGCAGTCGCCTCAGCCGCCGTGACGCCGTCGGACCCGTACTGGCCGCAGCAATGGGGCGCCCGACTCATCCGTGCGAGCGAGGCTTGGAACGCGACGCGCGGCGACAGCCGAGTGGTGATCGCGATCGTCGATACGGGCGTGGATCCCACTCAACCCGACCTGCGCGGCCGAGTCCTGCCCGGTTGGGACTTCGTGAACAACGACGCCAGGCCAAATGACGACGACAGCCATGGCACCGCGGTGGCAACCGCCGCCGCCGCATCGGGCAACGACGGCGTGGGGATCGCGGGCATGTGCTGGCGCTGCCGCATTCTGCCCGTCAAGGTCCTCAACGGAAACGGCCACGGAACCCACTCGAACATCGCGGCCGGCGTTGTATGGGCCGCCGACCACGGCGCCGACGTGATCAACCTGAGCATTGCCGGACTCTCGTCAACGGCACTCCTGCGCGGAGCAATCGCTTACGCATTGAACAGAGGCGCGATCGTCGTCGCTGCGGCCGGCAACAACGGCACGTCACGACGCAGCTACCCAGCCGCGTACCCGGGTGTGGTCAGCGTCGCCGCAACTACCCCGCTCGATCGCCTCTACAGCTGGTCCAACCGCGGTAGCTGGGTCACGCTTGCGGCCCCCGGCTGTGCCTTCGTCGGCCGACCAGGCGCCAGGTGGACGTCGCTCTGCGGGACGTCTATCGCGGCCCCGATTGTCAGTGGAACGCTGGGTTTGATGAGGAGCCTGGCGCCGCGGATGGGCCGAATTCGATTGACATCGATGCTGCTCAACAACACCCAGCGGCTGCGAGTCAGCCTCGCTCATGGCCGGCTGGACGCCGCCCGGGCGATGAGATCCGTGCTCGCGACGGTGCCGAATCCGACGGCAGACCCGACGCCGAAACCGACGCCCACACCGACCGTCAGGCCAACACCTACGCCGACCACCAAGCCGACTCCCTCGCCGACCTCAAAGCCGACGCCATCACCCAGCCCGTCACCATCTCCCACGAGCACGCCGCCCCGACACGGCGACTATGTCTGGCATGGGACGCTCGGCGGCAACGACCGGTGGGACCGCGAGCAGTTCTGGCTGCGCGGCCACGTGCACGTGAACGTCGAATGGTGGGGCTCCCGCGAGCTTTCGATCTGGGTCGTCAACGCTGGCGACGAGGTGATGGTCCATCGCCATGGCGACGAGATCTACTTCGAAATGGACCTCCCTGCCGGCCTGTACCAGTTCACGGTCCAGCAGGATGGCTCTGACCAGGTTTCGTACAAGGTCGAGATCGAATACGGGATCTAGCAATCTCCTGCGCCGGGGGCCTGCGGCCCGGCTACGCGCGAAGCGTTCGGCCCCAGCCGGTCGGCTGGGTCCGACCCGTCGCTTGCTAGAAGACCTTGCCGGGATTTAATAGCCCGTTCGGATCCAATGCGTCCTTGATCGAGCGCATCACAGCTACCGCTCGAGGGCCGCGCTGGAGCTCCAGCCAGCGCTTCTTGGCCAATCCCGTGCCGTGCTCTCCGGTCACTGTTCCACCGAGGTCAAGCGCGGCGCGATAGATCTCGTCGCGCGCCGCGTCAATGCGGGTCTCTGCTTCCGGGTCGTCACGGTCCAGGATGTAGGTCGGGTGGAGGTTGCCATCGCCAGCGTGGCCGAAGACGCCCACGCGTAGCTTATGCGCAGCGGCAATGCGCTCGATGGCCGCCAGCATCTCCGGTATCCGGCTGCGCGGAACGCCCACGTCATCCATCCGCGCCACGCCGGCCTTCTCGAGCGAGCCGTGCGCGGCGCGGCGTGCCTGGCGCAGCCAATCGGCTTCCTGGGCGTCGGCGGCGCGAACGACGGACGTCGCCCCAGCGGCGATACAGGCCTCTTCCGCAGTGGCGAGTTCCCGTTCGCCGGATTCGCCGCCCGCGTCGGACTCGACCATCAACATGGCGCCCGCCTCACGATCGAGACCCAGTTGGTGAACGTCGTCAACCGCGGCGATGGTGAACGCATCCATCAGCTCTAGCGTGACGGGGACGATGCCCGCGGCGGTGATCCGCGAGACGGCATCGCCGGCGGCCGCAACCGCCGGGAAGAACGCGATCAAGGTCAGTTTCGGCGGCGGCATCGGCAGCAGCCGCAACGTCGCCTCGGTGATCAGCCCGAGAGTGCCCTCCGACCCAACGAAGACGTTGGTCAGGTCGTAGCCCGCAACATCCTTGATGTTCTTGCCGCCCGTGCGGATGACCGACCCATCGGCGAGGACGACCTCGAGGCCGAGTACCCAGTCACGGGTCACGCCGTACTTGACGCAGCGCAGACCGCCGGAGTTCTCGGCCAGGTTCCCGCCGATCGTGCACATCTCGAAGCTGGCCGGGTCCGGTGGATACAGGAGGCCGTGCTCGGCCACGGCCCGGTTGAGATCGGCGTTGATGATGCCGGGCTGCGTGGTGACGGTCAGATTGGCCGGGTCGATCTCGAGGATCGCGTTCATCTGCATGAACGAAACGGTGAGCCCGCCGTCGACCGCAACGGCGCCGCCGGAAAGCCCGGTCCCTGCGCCGCGCGCGACGATTGGGACCGCGGACTCGGCGCACAGTCGGACGATCTGCTGGACGTCCGATGTCGAGCTCGGGAAGCAGACACCGATCGGCTGCCCGGCGCGCAGGTAGGCGGTCTCATCGAAGCGGTATGACTCGACATCTGCCGCGTCAGTCAGCACGCGCATCTGTGGCAGCTCGCTAGCCAGCGCGGCCAGGAGTACATCGGCGCGACCGGCGGCTGTCATCTAGGTGAGCGTAACCCCCGGTTGGCGTCGCTTGCGATAGGCGATCATCCGCGCGGTGCGACGCCTCTCTCTCGCCCTGTTCCTCGTTCAGGCCGGCTTCCACGGCTTCACCGCCTCGATCCCGCTTGCCCTTGCACGCGCCAGCCGGCCCGATGCGGAGATCGGGGCGATCGTTGGCACGGCGGCGCTGATCCAGGTTCCGGCCGCGCTAGTGGCCGGCGCGCTCGTCGATCGCTTCGGCGGGCTGCGCCTCTTCGTCGTCGGCGGCGTCGCCTATCTCGCCGCGACCCTGGTTCTGTTGTTGCCGGAGCTTGATCCGTCCACATCGAGCGGCCCCTTCATCGTCGCGCCGCTCATCGAGGGGCTGGGCTTCGAGGTGCTGCTGTCCGCAGCCCTTGCCGCAGTCATCCTGGCAGGGGTTGTCGCGTTGGCGGACCGTGGGCTGCGCGCACATCCGGTGCCCGCCGCGGCCGTCTCCGCGTCGGGACCACCCGCATCGACACCACTCGGCTCGTGAAACATTTCCGGCTATCCTTCGCTGACTTTCCCACCTCGTTGCCAGGACCTTCATGAAGATCGGACTCGTAAAGGAGCGCGCGCCCAATGAACGGCGCGTGGCGCTCGTGCCAGAGGCCCTCAAGCCACTCCTCGCGGCGGACGTGGAAGTTCTCGTCGAGCGTGGCGCAGGCCAGGGCGCGGCCATCCCTGATCAGGCGTTCGTGGACGCTGGCGCCAAGATCCATTCGCGCGACGATGTTTACAAGCAGGCGGACGCCATCGTGCGCGTCCAGAAGCCCGATGCAGACGACGTCAAATCGATGCGCGCGGGGCAGGCTGTCATCGGGCTCCTCCAGCCGTTGATCGACCCGCAGCTGATGGCCGCTCTGGCCGGGAAGCGCGTCACGGCGATCAGCCTCGACGCCGTCCCACGCACTCTCAGTCGCGCCCAATCGATGGACGTGCTCTCATCGCAGGCCAACGTCGGCGGCTACCGCGCCGTCCTCCTCGCGGCTGGCGAGTACGGCCGCTATTTCCCGCTCCTGACCACGGCCGCCGGGACAGCGCGGCCGGCCAACGTGCTTGTTCTGGGCATCGGCGTGGCGGGGCTCCAGGCTATCGCCACCGCACGCCGCCTGGGCGCGATCGTCAAGGCGTATGACGTTCGTTCCGAAACCAAGGAACAGGCCGAGTCGCTCGGTGCGACTTTCCTCGTCCTCAAATCGGTCGCCGACGCCAGCGGTACTGGAGGATATGCGCGCGAGCTGACCGCCGAGGAACGCGACGCTCAGCAAAATGAGCTGAACGACCACATCGGCACGATGGACGTGGTGATCACCACGGCCCAGGTGCCGGGCCGCCGCCCACCGCTGCTCGTGACCGCGCAGGCGGTCAAATCGATGAGGTCGGGCTC
>CAYZEJ010000040.1:0-17929 GCA_964477545.1 uncultured Anaerolineaceae bacterium
TCCGGCGCCAGGACCATGAACGTGGCGCCGAACAGCGTGTCCGGCCGGGTGGTGAAGACGCGGATCTCGTCGCCACCGGGCTGGTGGTCGTCAGGGGCAACCTCGAAAGCGATCTCGGCGCCTTCCGATCGGCCGATCCAGTTGGTCTGCATGAGCTTGATCGGCTCGGGGTATTGGATGTCTGGGTAGGTGAGCATCTCGTCGGCGTATTTGGTCGTGCGGAAGAACCACTGTTCCAGGTCACGCTTGATGACCTGCGTCCCGCAGCGCCAGCACACGCGATTGGCGCCCAGCACCTGCTCGCGCGCGAGCACGACCTGGTCCTTGGGACACCAGTCGACGGGCGCCATCTCGCGGTAGGCCAGGCCCTGTTCCAGGAACTTAAGGAAGAACCACTGGTTCCAGCGGTAGTAGGTCGGTTCGCAGGTGATGACCTCTGCGCTCCAGTCCCAGGTCGCACCCATCGACTTCAGCTGGCGACGCATCTTCTCGATGTTCTTGAGCGTCCACTCGCGCGGCTGGGCGCCGCTCTTGATCGCGGCGTTCTCTGCCGGCAGGCCGAACGCGTCGAAGCCGACCGGGAAGAAGACGTTGTAGCCCTGCATCCGCTTGAAGCGACTGATCGCATCGGTCGGAGTCTTGGTGAACCAGTGACCGATGTGCAGGTCGCCCGACGGGTAGTCGTACATGGTCAGCAGGTAGTAGGGCGGCCTGCTGCGGTCATCGAGATCGGTCTTGTGCATGCCGAGCTCTTCCCAGCGCGCCTGCCAGCGCGGGTCGATCTCGGCCGGGTCGTAGCGGTCGATCGGGTTGCGGGTCATGGCATGGCCATCTTTCAGAATCGGGCGGGTGGACGGATCGGAACTGGGTCTTGGGTCGCGCAGCGCGTCTTTAAGCGCCGGCGACCCCGCGAAGCGCGAGGTCGGCGCTCGAGCGGCCGATCTGATCCGTCAGGAATGCCATGTCGGTCTGGATGGTAACCCGTGATGCGGTCGTTTCGTCAAGGATTGGTGGAGCGACGGGGGCTCGAACCCCGGACCTTCTGCATGCCATGCAGATGCTCTCCCAACTGAGCTATCGCCCCATATTTTTGCACCGGATTTGCGCTCAGAGAGAGCGTATGCCTGATGCGATGTCTTTGGCGGGACTTGCGCACAGCGGATGAATAGCGCAAAACTGAGGAGCGTTAGGTTCCTAGTTTTGGAGGCTCCGTCACTAATGCAGCAAGCACCTACCGCGCTTCATTCTAACGTGGCCAGCGAGGTTGGCTCACTCGTCACTGAGTTCTCGCGTGAGCTAGAACTGCGCGTCCGCGGGCGCCGCCTGTCACCGGCCACGGCGGGGACGTACAGCGAGTCAGCGGCGAAACTGGCCACGTTCCTGCAAGACAACGGCATGCCGACCAGCCTGGCAGCCATCCGGCGCGAGCATGTGGAGGCGTTTATCGCCGACCTGCTCGAACGGTGGAAGCCCGCCACGGCGCACAATCGATTCAGAGGTTGCCAAGCCTTCTTCCGGTGGCTCATCGAGGAAGGCGAAGTGAAGGCGTCGCCCATGGCCAAAATGCAGCCGCCGCGACTGGATGAGAGGCCGCCGACAGTCCTGCGCGACGAGGAGCTAACGGCTCTCCTGGCGACGTGCTCGGGCACAAGCTTCGCGGACAAGAGGGACACGGCCATCTTGCGCGTGTTCATCGAGACCGGCGCTCGTCTGTCGGAGGTCACTGGCTTGCGATACGAGCCCGCCAACCCGAACGGAAATGACTATGGCGCGGAGCTTTCGGTCCTCCGCTTGCGTGGCAAGGGCGCACGGGACACGGGATGGCGCGAACGGCTTGTGCCGCTGGACGCGAAGGGCGACAGGGCATTGCGGCGCTACCTCCGCGCCCGCGCCAATCACCCGCACGCGGCGTCGCCCGCGCTGTGGCTCGGCCTGAAAGGTCCCATGACCGCCTCAGGCGTGGCTCAGATGGTCCGAGGGCGCGCTCAGCAGGCGGGTCTGGCCAAGCCACTGCACCCGCACGTGTTGAGGCACACGCTGGCTCACAGATGGCTCTCCGCAGGCGGAAGCGAGGGCGACCTAATGAGGCTGGCCGGTTGGCGCAGCCCGACCATGCTCAGGCGCTATGGCGCAAGCGCCGCGACGGAGCGGGCGATTGCATCCCATCGTCGGCTAGGCCTGGGCGACCGCATCTAGACACTGTCCTTGCGCATCGCGCTGTAGCGCCGGTAGGGTTGCCTCGCCAATCTGGCTTGCCGCGATACGGAGGCAACAGAAGGAGCGGCACTACGGTCTGCTTGGCCGACCTGTCCGAGCCGACAAGCTGACCGGCCGCGCTGGAGAGTTGCGTCGCCGTTCGTCGCCGCCATAAGCCTCGTCGCCAGGCAGGGCCTACGGGGACCACCGAAGGAAGGTGTGTCCCTTTGCCCAAGTCGCAGCACCACATCGCTCGCTATGCCCGCGTCGGCGCGTTGGCACTCCACGCAAAGCATGACTCGAAGCAGCTAACGGCTGCCGCGCGCGCCGCTGCACTGAACAGATTTTCCCGCCAGGTAGACCCGGACGGAATACTTCCGCCTGAGGAACGCGAACGGCGTGCGTCCTACGCCCGACGTGCCTACTTTGCCGCGCTGGCCATCCGGTCCGCTGACGCCAGGGGAGCGCGCGCCAAGAAGAAGGCTGGCCAGGCGGAGGGCGCCGAGCCAGCCATACCGGAGGTGCGTGATGAAGACGCCCGACCGGCCGAATAACGATACCTACGGCAAGACTCAGCGGCCGCGTCGCTCGCCGTTCGTGATGCTCGATGCACGCCTCGTGCACGACGGTCGTTGGCGCCGCCTCGATTCGCCCTCCCAGGCTGCTTACATCGACGCACGCTGCATGGCCTTTCAGGGCTGGCTCGGCTCCGATGGCTGGGACTCGGCAGAGAACTTCGGCTATGCGGTACCTACGGCGGCTGCCCACCTTGACGCACTGGTTGAGGTCGGGTTGATGGTGCGCCGGGACGACGGGAGCATCGGTTTTCCCGAACAAGACATCATGGGCCAACGTGACCCGACCAACCCCGAGCGCCAGGCTCGGCACCGAGCGAAGCGCAAGGCGGAGGACGAAGCGTTACGTAACGCGTTACGTAACCAGAACACAACACAGCAGAGCAAAACGAAGCAGAACAGTTCGAGCGTGAGGGTTGACCAACACAAACCCGAGCACATTGGGACAACACTGGCCTCGATGGGAATACCAAAACCGCCCGAGTGAGAAGCGGGGCGCGACAGCGGACAGCTGGGCGCCGCCGTTGGCCATTACAGGGTTATGCAAGCGGCAGCTGGTAATTGTCAAGGAGCTTGTTCTCGTCCTCATTCAGTGGTTGAACCGTCCCGTCCTCGTTGGCACTGAAGTCGACGCTCTTGCCCCACCGGCTCGTGTAGCCGAATGAGCTTGTTGGGTCGGCGCGACGCGCGGGAAAGCCCACGTCGGCCAGGGTGGGTTCGGCGAACCTCTCGTACTCTGCCAATCGGGTAGTCAAGTACCGGTGATAAACCGAACTCCAGTGGTCATCGACGTCTAGAGCGTCGGGATCCACGGGCTCCGGAAGGAGCTTCCTTGCGCTTGGCATGCGCGACATGACTTGGTTCACGAGTTCCCGTTCTGCGTCCATGACCCGGTTCTTCCAGTACGGGCGATGCATATCGTCAAGGCTGTCGCCCTTTAGGTTGCGAAGCTCATCCGCGACGGTCATCGCTTTGTCGTACCAGGTCCGAAAGTGTTTGCTAACCCGCTGTCGCCGATCGTTCGCTTCGTCCACACGGTTAGATGCTTCGCCTAGCGCGAACAGAGGGAATCCTTCTGAGTCACGCATGGGCATCAGGTCCCTGCGCCACCTCGTCGGTGTAACCCAGGTAGTGACAGTCGGGTCAGCCGGAATACCGGCTACGTAGTCGCCGCCTTGGCCGCCTAGCCAGTGAATAGCCACGCTTTGCTTCTCCGGCTCGGAGTCGTTAGCAGTCGCCGCAATCGCCGCGTCCGGCAGGGGTCCTGGCCCTACCGCGGCCTCGGTCTTCGCGACCAATTTGGGGCTCGCTGCAGGCGGCGGCGTCTTGATCCATACGTCGCCTTCCCGCGGCTTCGCTGGCGGTACCGGCCCGACCCATGGCGTCTGTCGCTTGGCCTTCGGTGGCTCCGGTGCTCTCGGCTTGCGAGCCAAGGGGGAGCGGAAAACGAATGGTTGCTTCTGCCACGCCGATGTTGTGCCCCTGGCCGTCCAAGTCGCGATGTGTCGGAGCGCCATAGTCAAACCCCACAAAAATATGACGAAGCCGGCGATGGCGACACTGACCAAGAGGGGCGTCCACCACAGCGGGTCCGTCGCGGCGGGCGGAATGTTGCCAAGGCCGAAGGCCGCTCCGACAACTGAAAAGACGCCGCCGCCGCCAGCTACCAGCTCCATCGCTTTGATGAAGCTCGGCGTGTCCGGGGAAAGAGGGGACAGGCGCAGACGCATGCGACGCCCCTACCGCCGTTGCGATCGATGGGGCCGTGGCTCGGGCAGCCCGAGCTTGACATATTCGTCGCGGCGGAAGTTCTCGGGCGCATGATCTAACACCATGCCTTCCGTCGAAATACCTCGGGACGGGCGATTGGCGGGCGGCAGGACGTAGATACGGTCGATCGTCTTATCGAGCGCCACCTGGTACTCCTCGGCTGTTGCTGTACGAAATAGCGCTCGCCGCACGCGCACCCACCCGAGCGCGACCAGAACGACGACGACCAGCAAGACCAGGGGTGCCCACTCCCAAGCGAGAAAGTCGTCGAGCGCCGCTCCAAGTGCCCTCTCAAGCACGAGAGCGGCCAGTAAAGGAACGCTCGCGATAACAGCGGTCGCAAGCTCGCGCCCCACGGCTGGAGACTAGCCGCGAGACCACGACGCGTCGAGTAGATCGCGGCGGCTGTAGTCGACGGAGCACACCATCGCCTTTCGGAGTGCCGCGCAGCCCAGTCGGTGGATGGCACCTCTCGGCGACAATGCGAGCCAGCCAAGGTCACACGCGAGGGCGGACCTGGTTATCGCTGGAGGGCGGGCATGACTCGTTGGGAATACAGGGTTCTGGAACGGTTGGCGCCACAGGAAGGCGCGAAATGGCAGGTCCTCGACCCTTTCGCAGGCGGCTACAAAGTCGAGCGCGAGGACAACTTCTTCCCTGCGCTTCTCGCGCTGCTGGGTTCGGATGGATGGGAGCTAGTGGGCGTCGCGATCGAAGAGCCTCGCGCAGCGCCGACCTTTTACTTCAAACGGCCTCGGTAGTCGCGCCGTTGTTCGCGAAGCCAAGCCCAGGCAATCCGTTGCCGCTGCTAGTTGCCGTTGAAGGGCAGTTCTGATGGCGACCGCGCCATTCGCGGTGTCGTCACCCTACGACCTTCCTTCGCGGCCCAACTCGGTAATCACTCTGCATCGCGGCAGAATGGATTTCTCCGACGGGACGACGAGCTTGTCAGGGGCGGGTCGAATCTTCTATCAATGGCTTCCCCGCACAGAAGTGGCTTTCCGTACCAACGTTCCCGTCTTGCCATCCGGCGTTCGCGAGGCGCGACTTTCGATTCCCTCCAAACGGATGTCCGGGACGTACTTCTCGACCGACGTCCGCCTAGCTGTCGGTGGTGTCTCGTATAGCCGTGGTTTCCTGAACGCGCCCCTCTCGTCGCGCCCCTCCGCCGCTCTCACTTCCGTTGTGTTCCACCTTCCGAACTTCCCAAACTACCTGGGCACCGTGATTCGAAACGCAGATGGCGCCTGGTGGCGCGGGCGCCTCGAACTGAACGCCGGGCCATGGACGGTTGTCGTGGATGCCCTGCGTGATGTGGCCCAACGCACGGAGGCCGTGCGGAATGAGGGCGGCTTCGTGATGACACACGTGGGCCGACTATCTCGATCCGACGGAGGCACGTTTAGCCCCGACGAAGCGGCCGCCCCTATAGACGCATTCGGACACTTGGCGTCGTTCACGCGGGGTGCTTGGTCCCATCCCACGCTGTTGGTTGGCCGCGACGCGAGCGGTAACACGGTCTGGGAAGAGTGGTATGGCGAGCGGGCAACGGCATGGCGGCCAATTCCATCTTGGTTCAACCTCGGCGATTCGGGGTCGTTGACTCGTGCATTTCCGGAGATGTGGCGGCTCTGGAGCCACCAGGATTGGCAGCCGCTGGTTAGTCGCGTGGTCTACACGTACCTGGCCGCGAACACTCCCGCCGTGGATACAGGCCTACTGCTTTCGCAGGCAGGCCTCGAGATGCTGGCGTATGGGGTGCTGGTGCTTCGAACTAAGAAGAACACGCCAAAGCAGTTCAACGACCTGACTGCTGCGGCGCAGACGCGGCAGCTGCTGCGATGGGCGCGCCTGCCGACAAAGGTGCCGCGTAGCCTGTCGTTTCTGGCGACCTACACGACGCCGGGTGCGACGTTCGGCGACGGTCCCGAACGGCTGACGTTCGTGCGGAACAGATTTGCGCATCCACCAAAGGGAGGCGTCGCTGCCCAGCCGCCACCTCAGGCGTACGTTCAGTCGTGGCGCCTTGCGATGTGGTACCTGGATGCAAGTTTGCTGCGGCTACTTCGCTGCTACGGGGCATACGCAAGCCGCGTCGGGACCGGCACGCGCCATGTCGCGCGAAAATAGAGTTAGATCAACAGCATCTAACTGGCCCGTAGATGCTCTAGAACGTCCTCAGCGGGTCGCCGTGGCAGCACGCGGCCGGTTATGCTGCGGCGTCGAAAAGCCCCCAAGCATCCGCTGTTTCCGAGAGCCCGTCATAACAGTTCGACTGACCAAACGAACCATCGAGCATCCATCGGACAGGACGGAGACGGAGGGACGACCCATTGGGTCTTGTCCCGCCAGACGTCACCACGGTCGGCACCCTCCGCGACGGACTCTCCTCCGCCTCCAACACGGATCGCTTGCCCCGCCCTGACTCTGACTTGCGTGGCGTCCGGGTTCGTGAAGGTAATGAAGCCGGCGTCCGGGTTCCACACGGTTCGCCTGGCCGGCCACACAAGCAGGAGCGGTAGTCCGGCCCCCGGCTCATCGAGCAGCACGCACTCTCCAAAGCGGACTGTGCCCTCCGCAGCCGCACGGTCTCCGCCTTCCGACTCGACAACAGCCAAGGGCACCACGGGCATCCCGCGAGGTGACTCATCTGCCAAGTTGGTCGGCCCGCACGCGCCCAAGATGGCCAGTGTCAGCACTGAGGCCCAGCAGGCACGAGACTGCCCGAGCCGATCAGACATGTCCATTCGTTGTGAGCTCCGGCATAGTGGTCACTCGGAAGACGGCGGGTTCGGAAAGTAGTTCCAAATCGACAGCATTGTCTATTGACTCTGTCCTCAGGCGCCGTAGGATCGCAGCCTCGCTGGGGGTCTGCTGAAGCCGGAGGTACGGTGCGATGAGGGCGTTGGCTGCCACTCTCCTCATGGTCATAGGCGCGCTCGGCGCCGTGCCAGTGTCGGCCGGCACCCTAGTGGTTCCAGGAGACGATGAGCCGCTGGTCATCCAAGAAGATTCAGACGCTCTGACAGAAGACCTGGGCCTGATGGCAGAAGCGAATGACTGGACGCTGGAGGAAGCGGAGGCTCAGTTTGTGGCAGCGGCCGAAGTCGGGGCTGTCGCTCAAGCGGTGGCCGCAACGCATCCCGCCGCATTCGTCGGTTCCGCACTCTCCGATCGGCCGGGGGGAGCGCCAACGCTATTCGTCAAAGGCCCGGCTAGCTCCCTCGTACACGCATTGGTGGAGCGTTCGGCCGTGCCAATCTTGATAGCCGACCAACAGCCGTACTCGTTCGACGAGCTTGAGGCTCAGAATCTGGCCGTTCACAAAGCGGTCGTCGGCTTGGGCTACGACGACGTCGCCTCGAGCTTCAACATTCTGGAGCGCGGTGCGATTTCAGTCGCTGTCACGGCGGTACCCGGACTGCCGAATCGGCCGGAGGATATTGCCGAGGCCATTCCGGAGGCGCTCCGTTCACGAGTGACCATAACACTGGTCGAAGAAGACGTCGCCGTGGACTTCTCCGTCTTTGGCGGTATGTCGGCGCAGGACGACGGCGTCCAAGAGTGCACAACGGGATGGTCGGTCGCCGACAATGGCTTCGGCACGACCGGAGTCACGACGGCTGGCCACTGCACTGGCATCAATCAAGCCTTCCATCCGGGTCATGGAGCGCATCCGATCAACTTCATCCGCGAGCACCGCGGCCAGTGGGGCGACGTGGAGTTCCACACGTCCGGGTTCGCAGAGCCGGCTACGTTCTACTCGGACGCGGACACCATCAGGAACGTCTTAGCCGTTGCGGCGATCGCAAGCATCTCCGTGAACGAGTCCATCTGCGCATACGGTCGCAAGAGCAACGTGCGTGACTGCTCGCTGCAGGTGCAAGATGTGTCGCAGGCCTGTACGAATTCAGGAGTGTTCAACGATCGTTTGGTCATGATGGACGGCGTGGGCGTGATGACGCAGGGGGACAGTGGCGGTGGCTGGTCTTTTGGCACCACGGCCTACGGTTCCGACAAAGGCGTATGCGCACCGAACTTCCTGAACAAATCTGTGTTCAGCGCTGCCGCCTACTATCCGAATGCTGTTGGAGTGACGGTCCTCACGCAATAGGCGAGCCTGGCGGTGTCACAGCGCGGCGCCCTGCCTGTCACGACGCCGTAGCATCGCTGCTGTGACCGACCCGGAGATCGCCGCGCTTTGGACGGAGATCCACGCCGCGACGCCGCGAGGCTGGTTCGTCGGCCGGCCGGGACAGCCGCTACGGCGGTCAGTGGGCGATGCATCCCTACGACACGACGGAGAAAGCGCTCATCGGACGCAGAAGTCGCGAGTGGACGGCCGTGGGCCAAACCCAGGAGGATTGCGTTCGCGAAATGCGCGCTGTCTACGGGAAATCGCAGCGGGACGAGCGGCGAAGTAATGCCGAGGGGGTCCGTCAGTTGACGCTATGGGTGGTGAGGGGGACATCGGGCGGCTGCGCGCGCCTGGCGCAGCATCATGCCCATCCGGCCGAAGGCTTTCGCCAACTCAGCCGTACCGCGCCTCGTCGTTGTCCTTGGTCGTGGTTCCTCTTCACAGCGTCTAGAGCGTCCTGAACCGGCCGCTTCGAGTCGGCCGTGGCAGTAATGCCCTTAGAGCGGGCCGGACAGCACAGGACGGCGCAGCAGGATGCCGCAAACCTGTCATGTCCGGCCGCCCGCGAAAGGTGAAACAGGCGGGAGAAGCGGTGTCGTTGATGTCGGCAAGGATGCCAACTTGCGAAGTTCGTCAGCCACCATCACGCGCGCACTGGCTACCTGGTCGGGCGCCAAGTCCAGCTTGGCCAGCACCGTCACGACGACGCGCGCCAAGTCCCGGCCTTGCGACTCCGCGAGCCGTACCTGGCGTTCCGCAATGCCCGCGCCCAGCGCCGCCTTGGCTGTGCGCGCCAGGCGGTCGCGCTCCTCGTTGTAGAGGCGCACGAGCGCACGGACGTATTCCTCGCCTTCGATTACGTCGCCTGTGCGGGTCGTCACATGCGGTACCGCGGTCAATGACGGGAGTCCGCCGACCTCGTCGGCGAGATAGGCAACGTTGGCCGCGGCTTGGCCGACAAGGTTCAGCAATGCCTCGGCCGGCTCTATGTCGATGGACTGGCCAAGGCGCTGAAGTGCCACCCGCGCGCGCCGCTCTACGGCGATGCGTTCGGCCTGTTGCCTGGCTCCGGGACCGAGGCCGCCGTGCAGTTTGCACCGACCGATGCCGTTGTGGTCGGTACCCCATCCGGCTGGCTTGCGGCACGGCTGGCCGCGTACTCCGTCGCCGTTGCGGTCGTCGCTTCGGCGGCGAGCGCCGCAGTGCCGCTCGGGTACGTAGACGACTACCACACTGCTCAACGATAGGGCGACTCTTCCGAGAGGCCTACCCACGCACGCGGAGTTCCGGGAGGCCTAAGGCCGACCAGCGTGGCCGATTCGACTCACTCCCGTGCGGCAATCGCCGTAGACTCGGAACAAACGACCGGTTTGGTCGTCGTGCCCGAGGCCGCCCGCGTGATGAATCTCCCGCCAGCACCACGTCTTCGAATCAGCCGTCAGATTCGCCAACAGCTGTTCCTTCGCTCAGGCGAGAAGTGTGAAAACGGATGCGACACGGCCATCAAGCTCGACACGTTTCATGTCGCGCATTTGCGGGCACATGCAAACGGCGGCGGAGAGAACATTGAGAACCTGCAAGCGTGGTGCACAACTTGCAACTACGAGCAGGGAAGCAAGGACGTAACTGACACCCGGATTTCCCCACGCGCGTGGCAACTTGAGGCGCTCGATCGCATAGTCGAACGCATCGCGCACGACAGTGCAGCCACCGTCGTAGCTGCGCCTGGTGCGGGCAAGACCGTTTTCGCAGGCCTCGTATTCGAAGCCCTGTATGCGGCTGGCGTAGTGGACCGGATGGTTGTCCTCGCGCCACGAACAACCCTAGTCACACAATGGGCAGACTCGCTATGGCGAGCGCGTCAGATCCAGCTAAAGCCAGGCGACGCGTTGGAGCGGAATGCCCAGCACGGCGTCGTACTGACTTATCAGGCGCTTCAGAATCCACAAACCGTCGAAGTCCTCCGGATGAAGAGTGCGGCCTCGCGAACCCTCTTGGTGCTCGATGAGGTGCATCACGTGGGTGAGCCCGTGAACGGCCAGCCCAACGCATGGGCGCGG
Source organism: uncultured Anaerolineaceae bacterium (assembly GCA_964477545.1). Lineage (GTDB taxonomy): Bacteria > Chloroflexota > Limnocylindria > Limnocylindrales > CSP1-4 > JALYGJ01. The sequence continues at coordinate 10,740 of CAYZEJ010000040.1, forward strand.
GACCTCCGCTCCTTCGTCGGGACTGTGGACAAGCAACTCAATGTCGCGGGCGTCCTGAACATGTCCGGCACGCTGTGGCGTTCGGCGCCAGGCGAAATGATTTCGACCGTTCGGTACGAGAAGCTACCGGACGGAAGGCTGCGCGCGCTGTACGACTACGAAGTCACAGCTGACCGTCTCATCATAGGTGGTGAACTACGCTCTCTCGACCTCTTCAGGCTCGACGCGAGAATCCGAGCGGCTGACCTCAGCGACCTCGAAATCGTGGACTCCGACATGGCAGACCTCGACGACGAAGACGTGTCACGGTTTGCACTTCGGGCGTCGATGAAGTCGGACGACTATCGCCAGTCCTTTATTGCCAACGTCCTCGACCGGCTCGAGGAAGCCCATCGCTCTCTCGACAACTATCACGTGAAGGCGCTAATCGTTGCCGCCCGGCAGGACGAGGCTCGCTCATTTGCGGATGAAGCTAATCGGCAGATGCGTGAGCGTGGCCTTAGCCCGCTCGCGGTCGTCGCAACGTCAGACGACGCGGCGGCCGCGAAGACCCTCAAGGACTTCAAGGGTCAGAAACGCGTCGGCGTGCTGTGCACGGTCGACATGGCGGGGGAGGGATACGACTGCCCGGATATCGTGGTCGTCGGGTACGCGACAAACAAGCTGACGACGCTTTATGTCCGCCAGGTTGTTGCGCGTGCTATGCGCGTCACTGACAAGGAACGACAACTGGGATGGATTCACCCGGCAGTCATCGTGACGCCAGACATTCCGCTGCTGGTGAACAAGCTCGTGGCCTACTTGGCTCCGTTCATGCATGAAGTCTACGCAGCGGAGGACGACGTACTTACGGACGGACAGCCGTTGGAACCGACCGGACAAACAACCCTGCTCCCTAGGTTCGAACTCCAAGACCTTGTGCCAGGCGCCGAAGCCGTTACGTATCCGCACCTAGACGGCACACGCTATGACTTCCAAGGTGGGGTCGTTGCTGCGATGGCAAAGCAGTTAGCCGACGCACAACTGCCGCCCTCATGGGCGACGAGAGTATTGGTGGCAACGCAGCGTACGGTCGGCGACCTTCTCGATTCCCGGCCATTTGAGCTGGGGCCAGAACCTCGGGAGAGCCCAATCAGCGGAATCCGCGACCAACCAGCAGTCATGGCGCCGGCTCCGCGGATGGAGCCAAGCGAGCCGACTCGTCAGTTCGACTCGATTGAGGGAAGGGCGCAGCTCATTCAGGACGCGCTGCACAAGTTGGAGGGATGGTGGCACGTCAACGGCGGCACACCGGTCCCGCTCTTCGTCGCGCAGGCGAACGCTGCAGCAGGAATCGCGAAGGGCGAACGACGTCGGGCTGACTTGCCGCGGCTTGCACGCGCACTGGAGTTTGAGCAGAGGGCATGTGCCGCAAAGGCTGGGGAGCTTGGAATCCATCCTCCGCGCGGGGCTAGGTCTGTGGAGTGAGCAACGAGTTCCTCGATGACAACGGTCGAGCTGTAGACGCGTTCGCTGGTCGCGTTCGTAACCTCGCACGTGTTGCGGAGCTAACCCACTCGGTCATAGAGATGGCCGAATCAGGAGCTTGGAGAAAGTACCGGACGGCGCTCGGCGAACAAGAGTGGCTAGAGGCGGAATACGACTACTTCCTAATAGCGTGCCAACTGCGTCGTGACGACGTTGCGCGCGTTCTCGCGTGGAACAGCGAGTCCGCAAAGCTCGCCCCGTTGATGGACCGCGACGCTGAATCGTCGAAGCGTCGCCCGCTCGAGGACGCGTCGGCAGCCTGGCGCTCTCCAGGCTTTGGCACCTTGGCTGATCGGGCAAAAGAGCAAGGATGGTTAGGTCCAACCGGAAGACTGAATGCGTCGCCTGTCCCGCGGCGGGCGCGCGCCCTGGCCGCAGACGGCGTATCACAAGAGGAAAGGGCCAAGCGCGCTCGGGCAGAGCGAATAGCGGGTGGCCGACGCAACGAAATCGACAAATTGGTGGCGGACCTCGAGGGTCGGCTCGGAGATGACGTGGAGTACCGATACTTGATCGATCGGCTACTGGAGCATCTGGCGACGAGGCGTGGCGTTCGAACGCCCAAAGGCTAGGTAACGACCCACCATGGGAGGCGTGGGAGCCGCATTTCCTATCGGTTTAGTCTGGCCACGTGCTGGATGTGATTGCGAAGCTGTACCGGGCTGGCCGGATAACGCCGACGCGCGCCTACTCGGAGTGGGCTGCTCTCGACAGTGATATCCGGCGATACCTGGACCTCGGGCTGCGTTTCGCTGAGACGGGTTTCGACAAACTCTGGCAGGACATTCTGCACAGGCCGGGGAATCCGGACGAAGAAGTCATCGACATCGCCGACCGCGAGATAGGCATCTACCCGCAGACATTCGAGTGGATGTACCTGGCGGGGACGCTCAGGGACGCCGTCAGCGTCTTTGAGTTGTTTGCGGAGAAGGCCATCCACGAGCTAGGCGAGGCCGCCCTGCGCATCCCCGCGCGATTGCCCGATGATGCCGCGCCTTGGGGCAACTTGTCGCGGACGTATGAGGACGTTCTTGGCATCGACCTGATGGGAGATGGGGTCAAGGACGTGCGCGACCGCCGCCATTGGCTGACACATGGCCGCGGTGAGTTTCGAACCGAGGCGCAGCGGTCCGCTTACGACACCTTCAAGTTCGGATTTCCCGATGACGTGCTGCACCTGGGGCGCATCGACATAGAGCGAGACATGGACACTCTGGCCGCGAAGGCCGAAGAGATTGATCTAGCGATAGCCGATTACGGTTGGGGGTCGGCCACCCTAACTTCCGAACAACGACAAGCACTCGCGGATCGTTTGGCCGCGCTTGCAAAGACCTGAGCGTGCGTCGCCGAGGAGCGGACTGCGACGGCCGTCGTCAGTCAGGCACCTGGCGAATGGGCATGCCATCAACGATGTATCGGTCGAGAGAAACCCCGCCGCGGTTATCGAACTGATGGGCGGTCGGATCGAACAGATGCCGCCCTGGGCCAATCAGCAGCCACCAATGCCGGTGAACTTGGCCGTCGCCTTCCAGATATCCGGAACGACGGCTGAGCGGGATAGTTCGGTAAAACGCATCTTCGGCGGGCTCGTCCACGCCGACGCCGCCAGCCTCGGCGAATACCACGTTGGCTCCTTGGAGCTCCCTCTTCCATGCGGCAACGGCGTACCCGCAGTCCCAGCGTCGCTTGGCCCCAAGCGCGTCGAGTCCTTCGCGAACACGTGGAGCTTCAGCCAGCAACAGCCGAGAGACAGCGGTCGGGAGGCCACGCTCGTAGACCTCCAGGCAACCGCTGGCTGCCTCGCCCAAGTCGAGCAGTCGTTCGTCATGCACGGGCTGGAGACCCAAGAGAACCTTCGACTCCAAATCTACGGAGCGCCTTACGACGCCCTTCTCGCTAGAAGAACACGGTCAGCAGGACTTCGCTCAGGCCGGGCTTCTTGCAGCAGGGTAAGGCGCATGGGCGCCATGTCGACCGCGTCGTGCTGGTAGGCTGCGCCACGCGACAACCGCACGAGGGAGGGCGACTCGATGAACCGTGAGGAAGCGTTGTTGCTGTTCCTTACGACGCCCGCACGCCGCGGGACGCGACTTACGGCGCTTGACCCACTCCGGCTCATGAAAGGAATGTTCCTCGTCAGCAAAACGGGGCCGGAATCGCTGACGGAGCTGTTCGACTTTCAGCCATACAGCTACGGGCCATTCACGCCAGCCGTTTACCGAAGCGCCGAGAGCTTGCGCGATTCCGGCTTGGCCGCGGAGGAGGCTGTCTCTGGTCGCAGTTGGCGTTACGTCCGGCCAACTGCACTGGGAGTGCAGCGCGCTGAGGATTTGGCGGCGTCCGCATCGCCCGACGAGCTAAATGCCATCGAGTCGGCGCATGAGTTTGTGACTACCCGTGGGTTCGTCCAACTCCTGCGCGACCTGTACGCCAGGTTCCCTGACTTCGCAGTCAATACCGTCGTACCTGAGGCCGCTCCGAAGGCGTGACCCTAATTGTCGCGTTGGCGTGCCAGGACGCCGTCGTGCTGGCCGCTGATAGCCAAGCGACCGAGGCGCAGGGAGGCATGAATCCCGCGACCATGGTCCGCCACAGCACGAGCAAGATTCATCTCCTCGGCACGTCGATGGCCTGGGCGGGCTCGGGAACCGTGTCCGTCCTCCAGGACATTGAGACAGCTCTTGAAAACTGGCAAGCCACGCAGGGCGACAGACCGCTAAAGGCCATCAAGACCCTTCGGGGCGAACTCGTCAAAGTCGTTTCGCCGACCCAGCAAGCGGCCTACGCTAACTGGGTTGAGGTTCCGCGGAGCAATGCGAACATCCCGCCGAATACAAGCGCCCTCTTTGCTGGGTACTCCGACAACCGGCCGTGGATTATGGAAATCAGCGAGAACGGCATGGGCGAAGTGAAAACAGGGTTCGCGTCCATCGGCGGCGCATTTCACCTTGCGGCGGTCGCGCATGCAATGGTGCAGCACTATTCCGGTCCCGACCTGTCGATGGTGAACGGCCAGCTACTGACACTGCGGGTTCTGCAGACCGCGGTAGATGCGGCTGGGTTCGGAGTTGCCGAGCCCCTGCACGTAGCGACAATCGACGCGTCCGGCGCGCGCCTTCTCTCGGAGGACGAAGTGCGCGGCTTGCGTGACCAGGTCCAGGCATGGAAGCAGGCCGAGAGCGAGGTGCTGCTCAGCATCGCTGGAGTACCGCCTGCCGCCTTGGTGCCGGACCAAACCATTGACGGCGATGGACCGGCTGAGGCCGACGCAGAGAGCGCCTAACTATGGCCAATTAGTCGGACCTGCACGCTCGCAGGGACAGCGCTCACACCGGCCTGCATGCCATGCAGATGCTCTCCCAACTGAGCTATCGCCCCGGCGTGTCGGCCCGGAATTCTAGCAGTCGACCCTTCTGACCGGCCTTCAGGGAAGCTGGTCCGGCAGCAGGGCGAGAAGGCGGACCAGGTACTCGGCGCCATCGGGCGCCCTAACCACGACCCCGTCTGGCGCCGACATTGGCGGATCCGATATGGCCGTGGCCTGCTCAGCGGTGAGGATCCGGGTGCGAAAGCCGCTGTTGTCCAGTTGGAAATCCGCCGGTTCGAGATCCTGCCAGGGCCATTCCCGGTTGGCCTCCATCGGGCCGAACGGATCGTCAAGCGTGACGCGGTATGCCTGAGGCTCGAACGGACCCAGGTCCTCGGCATTGCCCGCGGCGACCTCGGCGCCGAAACCGCGCAACGCCTGGGCAAGTCCTTCGAACGCCAGTCTTGCGGCGGCATCCGGCATGCCCTCTTCCGAATAGCCGAGTGCGTACACGGCGACCGTCTTGTCCACGCCGCCGGCGTGGACCTCGAAGTTGGTCGTGACGTCGTCGGCGATGGGCACATCGGCGTACCACACACGCGCAGCGGCCAACCCGCCCGGCCCCAGAGCGTTCTCGACCATCGTCGCGATCTGTTCTTCGGTCAGTCGCGCCTGGCGCAGCTCGGTCAACGTGCTGCCGTCTGGCCGCGGGCGCTGGATCGAGTAGATGACACGCCCATCTCCGTACAACGTGAATGCCGGCGGCGACTCGACGGTTGCTCCCGGGTAGCGCAGCCCGCCGGAGATCGCCATGCGCAGCACGATGTCCGTCGCGCCTGTGGGATGCTCGATCGCGAGCGTCTGGCGCGGAGTGGGCGCCGTAGGAGGGGTGATAGGCGGAGTCGGAAGGGCGCTTGTAGGCGTCAGCGTCTGGTTCGCGCAGCCCACCGCCACTATGAGCACCAGCAACAGCCCAACTATCCGAGCCATGGGCTCACGCTAGCACTGCCAGACAGGCTCTTCCACGCCCCTTTGGTCGAGTACGATCGTGCGTGTCCTTCGTCGGCCGGCGGCAACCCCGGAGGAGCAACGGTTGACCGCTCTCCCGTCGTATCAGACGCCCTACGTCATCAGGCGCTCGACAAGGGCGCGCCGGTCCCGACTTACAGTCACCGAGGACGGCCTTGCGGTTGTGATCCTGCCACTGCGCGCCCCTGAGAGAGAGGCGGCGGAGCTGGTCCTCCGCCATCGCCGTTGGATCGCGCGACACGTGGCGCGGATGCGGGACAGAAACGCGGCCCTTGCCGCGAGACCAGCACTCGATACCGGTCGCCAGATCCTGTTCCACGGCGTTCGGCAGCGCGTCGTCGTGACGACTTCGCTGGTGCGAGCGCGATCGACCGTCGAGATCGTGGCTGGCGAGTCGTTGCTCGTCATGCGCTCGGCGCGTGAGCCAAGGTCGACGGCCGAGATCCTCGAAGCATGGTTCCGTGCCCGCGCCCGGGAGGCCGTTGGCGAACGTGTCGCCGCGCGCGCTAACGAGATGGGCCTGACTCCGCGCCAGATCACCATCCGCGACCAGCGCACGCGCTGGGGGAGCGCCTCACACCGCGGCACCCTGTCGTTCAGTTGGCGGCTGATGATGTGCGCGCCGTGGGTGCTCGACTACGTCGTCGTCCACGAGCTCGCGCATCTGAAAGTGGCCGGCCATCCGCGGACGTTCTGGCGGCTGGTGGAACGGCATTACCCCGAGACCCGTGATGCGCGACGCTGGCTGCGCGAACACCACGATGAGATCCGCCACGCGCTGAACTAAGGCGCTGCCGCCTGACCGTTCTCAGTGGGGGAGTCGTCGCCCTCGTCCGATTCTTCGAGCGCCTGCCAAGGTCTGATGAGGACAGCGACGTCCTGCTCCTCGATCTGTCCAGCAGCGACCATCGCCGCAGCGGCGTCGATCAAGGCCGGCGCCGCAGCCTGGCGGCCGACAGCAATGCCCGAGGCTCGGCCGAGCAGTCCCTCGATGCCCTGAAAATCATTGCGGCCGGTGCGCATCCAGGCCGTGATGGCCTCCCGCACCTCATCGAGCGCGTCCTGATCGCCTGACGCCTTGATCGCGGACTTGATCCGGGTCCAGGCCGCTCTCCGTGCGTCGGCGTCCTCGCGCTGCCACATGTCGGCCAGAAGCCAGAGGTCGTCGTCGGTCAGCGCATGCATGCGCTCAAGCAAGTGGCGAACGTCATCGGAAAGGGGCTCTGTCACCCTGGCGCTTCGATCCGCACGGCCACCAACGAGATGAGGATATGGTGGAGATGAGGGGACTCGAACCCCTGACCCCTGCGATGCGAACGCAGTGCTC
>CAYZEJ010000041.1:0-3371 GCA_964477545.1 uncultured Anaerolineaceae bacterium
GGCCCGGCAGCGTCGCCAGGAGCGTGGTCGCCGAGAAGGCCTTGTCGCCGGTCCCCAGCTGCTCGGCGGCGGGCCGCTCGTCCGGGTTCGTCAGGAAGTTCACGAACCGACCAAGGACCCCCGGATCGAACTCGAGCGTGTCGCGCATGACCTTGCGGTAGCCCGCGTTGTCCTCGTCGCGGAGCATGTGCATGAACGCCGAGTTGTAGACGCGGTGCATCCCCAGGGTGCGGACGAAGTAGCCCTCCATGAGCCAGAAGGCCTCGGCCAGTAGGAGCGTGTCCGGCGCTTCCGCCGCGACCCGATCCACGACCTCGCGCCAGAACTCCTGCGGCATGGCGCGGTCGAACTCGGCCTTGGTCATCGAGAACTCGGCGCGCGACGGGATTGCACCCGCAGTGCCGGGCTCGGGATACCACAGCCGCTGGATGTGGCGTTTGGCAAGGGTCATCGCGGCGTCGAAGCGGATGATCGGGAAGCGCCGCGCGACGGCGAGGATGGTCTGGATAACTGCCTCACGGACGTCCTTCTTGATGTAGTCCAGTTGTGCGGTGTCGTTCCAGGGCATCGAGGTGCCGTCATTGCCGTGGTAGACGTACCGTTCCTGGCCGCTCCACCGATCGACCCGCTTGAAGGTCACCGCCGCGTCGCTGTTGTCGAAATAGTGGTCGTCGATGTAGATGCCGACGCGCTCGTCGGTCGACAGGTTGGGGCCGTTGTACGAATAGACGGGGTAGGCCGGGTCCGGGCGAGACATGAACCAGTCGGGATGCTCGACCACCCAGCGTGAGTCGATGCCCATGTGGTTGGGCACCATGTCCGATGCCAGGCGGATGCCGCGCGACCAGGCGCGATCGCGCAGGTTGGCGTACGCCTCCTCGCCGCCCAGGTCGTCGGCGATGCCGTAATCCATGAGCGAGTACGCCGAAGCCACCGCTTCAGGGTTACCCCGCAACTGCTTGATCACGCGCGATGCCTGGCTGCGCTCCCACAGGCCGATCAGCCACAGGCCTGTGAAGCCCCGCGCCGCGATCGTGTCGAGCTCCTCGTCCGGGATCTGGTCCAGCCGCCAGATTGGATGCCCGTAAGCGCGCGAAAGCTGATCGAGCCAGACGTACGTGCTCTTGGCCAGCAGCACGACGCGCGGCATCCAGTCGAGGTCGTGGCTGAAACGCTCCGATTCTTCGTCCAGCCCGCCAAAGCCGTGGAGTGCGGCCGCGTCCGCATCTTCGGCATGAGCACGGCTGTCGTCCCCGCCGCCCTGGGTCGCGTTGAAACGCATCCACACTGCGCGCTCTTCTTCCGTCAGGACATCCAGGCCGACGACCAGCCGATCCCCGAACTTCTCGGCCGCGAACCCCCAGCGCTCGGTGATCCAGCGCAACTGGTCCGCCAGTGTCGCGCCGCCCTCGAGGGCGGGCTTGCGCATCAGGGTGACGAGATCCTCGCCCTGTGGACCAAACCCGGGCTGCGTCTTCGCCCAGGCCTCCAGCTCGCGCATCACCGGCACGTAGGCGCTGCCGTCCTCCAGCGGTGCGTCGTCGAACAGCTCTCCATGCGGCGCGAACCCCGGATTCATGTTCGCCAGCCACAGGAGCAACATCTCCTCGAGCACGACCTCGCGGTTCGGCGTCCCGTCCGTCTCGCCCGCGAGGTAATCGGCGGCCGACGTCGCCCCGCGATAGGCCGCGATCGCCGGGAAGTGCTCGGCGAACGACAGCAGGGTGGCCTCGAGCGACTCTGCCGGGATGCGTTGCGAAAGCGCCTTCAAGGCGTCCGACATCGCGTCTGGATTTCGCTCTTGCCGGTACAGCTCGATGACATAGTGGAGGATCTCGTCGACGAGACCCATGGCGCTGATGTCGCCGGCGCGGACGGCCGCGCCTGGGTCCGTGGTGAGGTCGCGCTGCTCGTTCATCTTCTGCGCGAACCGACGCGCCGCTGCGTAATTGGCGAACACGACGTTGCCGTTCAGGCCAAAAAGCGCCTCGTCAAAGCCGTAGCGATCACGCGCCTCGCGCGACACATGGAATTCCCGGGTTGGCTGGGATGGCTTCATTTGGCCTGCTGAATCCTGAACGACGCTCGCCCATCGCGCCAGCCCGCAATCGTCGTGGTGCGGTCAAGCGACCGATTCACGTATCTGTCGCGCGAATCTGTGCCCTGTGACTGCCCATGCGGCGCGGCCGTGTTAACGTCGCACAGCCGTGATCAAGTCCCGATTCGCCCGCTCGGCACGCCGGTTCCTGGCTCTGCTGGCCACCGCGCCGATGCTCCTCGCCATCCCCACGCCGGTCGCGGCTGCCCTGCCGCTGACGCTCGTGGACAGCGGCTTCAGCAGCCCGCTCGGCATGGCACATGCAGGCGATTCCCGGCTCTTCGTGATCGAGAAGGGCGGGCTGATCAAGATCGTCGGCGGCGGCGTCTTCCTGAACCTGACCGCGAAGGTCTCCACGACCGGCGAGCGCGGGTTGCTCTCGCTCGCCTTCCATCCGAACTACGCATCGAACGGGCTGTTCTACGTCATGTACACGCGCGCTTCGGACGGGGACGTGATCGTGGCCGAGGGACGTCGTACAGGCAATCCAGATGTGGCGGATCCGAGCTACCTGCGATTCGTGCTGCGCGTCGAGCATACGTCCGCCACGAACCACAACGGCGGCTCGCTCATATTCAAGGGCAACCTGCTGTACATCTCGGTTGGCGACGGCGGCGGCTCGGTGGGGACTCGTGCCCAGAGCCTGTCGACACTCCTCGGCAAGATCCTGCGCATCAATCCGCTCGACCCGGACGGCCCCGGCGCCAGGAGATACTCGATCCCGAGCGGGAACCCATACGTCGGCAGGTCGGGGCTCGACGAGATCTGGTCGCGCGGGCTGCGCAACCCGTGGCGCTGCACCTTCGACCGTGGCACGGGCAAGCTCTTCTGCGGCGACGTCGGACAGAACGCGTTCGAGGAGATCAATCGCCACAGCGACGGCAAGGCCATCAATTTCGGTTGGGAGCTGCTCGAGGGTTTCCACTACTACAACTACCCGAACAGGCAGCGGGGCGATCGCTGCACGCGCAAGTGCCGCTACCTGCCGATACTCGAATACCCGCACAGCGTTCCCGGAGACGACAACAACTCGGTCACGGGCGGTTACGTGTCGCGGCGGCCAGGCGCGGCGCTGAACGGCAAATACGTGTTCGGCGACTTCGGATCCGGACGTGTGTGGGCGGTTCGGTTCGATATCTCGCGCCGCAGGACGATGCCGGCGGCGGTGGCGGACACGCCCTACCTGATCAGCTCATTCGGCGAGGGGCTGGATGGCCGCCTATACCTGGTCGACTTCGGCGGCGGCGCGGTCTACCGACTGAACGACAGCTAG
>CAYZEJ010000041.1:3471-17483 GCA_964477545.1 uncultured Anaerolineaceae bacterium
CCTATACCTGGTCGACTTCGGCGGCGGCGCGGTCTACCGACTGAACGACAGCTAGCAAGCGACGGTCGGACCCCTGCGCAAGCGGGGAGCCGACCGCTTCGCGCGCAGCAGCGGCCTAAAAGCGACGGCTGGGGCCCGGCTGTCAGCCGGGACGCAGGCGGTTAGCGCGTAGCCGGCATTTGGCCGGCGAAGGAAAAGGCCGACTGCGCAGGAACGTTGTTGGTTAGTGGTGGTGCTTCCAGAGGTATTCGCGTAGCGTCAGGCCGCTGGCCCTGACCTTGGCGGCCATCTCGCGGCCGACGTAGCGGTAGTGCCACGGCTCGTAGCGATAGCACACCACGCGCTTCTTGCCGTCCGGGTAGCTGAGCACGAACCCATATTTCCAGCCGTTGGACTTGATCCACGATCCGGCCGCGGTCTTTGCCCAGTCGTTGTACGCCCAGGCCTTCTGGCCGCCGCTGGTGAAATCGATCGTCGTTCCGAGTTGATGCTCGCTGTGGCCTGGTCGCGCCACGCTTTGCCGACCGATCCTCTCTCCGTAACGCCGTACCTCGCGCCGGTACAGGGTCCGCTGCTGGCTCCAGCTCCGATAGGCCGACATGACCCGCAATGTCGCACCTGCCTTGCGTGCCGCAGTGGCCATGGCCGTCAGGTCGGGGATCACGAACCTGCGAACCAGTCCTCCGCCGGTTAGGCCGGCGTTGGAAGTCGATACCAGCTTCGGCGGCACGTAGTTCCGCGCGACCATGTACTTCGGATCGAGCAGCGTGATGCTCCAATCTCCGAGCTCGCGATGTCTGGTCAGAACATCGTCATAGGTACAGGCGGGCGCCGGCAGCGACGCGGCAATGGCGACCTGGCCTGATGTCAGGCCCGAGCCAATCACGGCGCTCAGCGCAAAGACCACGGCCAAGCCGAGCTGTCTGATGCTATTCACGGCGTTCCCTCCGCACCCAACTTTGCGGGCTGGGTCGTGGCCACGTCAAGTTTGGACGGCAGCTGAAGGCCGAGATGCTCAGCCGAAGAGGTGCTCCAGGTTGGGCAGGAGATCCTCGCGACCGAGCAGGAACGCCGCGCCGATAACCAAGCTGAACGTTCCCGCGACGGCGCCGATGACGATATAGATCGTCCGCCGTGCCTGGCTGGCCAGGAAGCCCGACGCCGAGATGACGACGATGATCGTGTTCGTGATCACGAGGCCGACGATGAACGCAAGCATCATGGGAATGCCAAGGCCGGCCGCATCCGCGCCCCCGATCGCCGCGATGAGCAGGACCTGCGTGGCGGTCTCCGCGCCAATGCCGTGGATCATCCCGACCCCAAACGCGGTGCGCGGGCCATAGGAACTCATTTCCAGCGGTTCGACGTGCTCGTGACCGTGCAGCCATGCCTGGAACCGCCGCCATCCGTACCGAACACTGTCGAACACGATCATCCAGCGGCTGCGCAGGCGGAATTCCGTCCCATGGCGGGCGTAGTTGTAGAGCGACACGAACACAAAGATGCCCAGGAGCACCAGGGTCAGCCCGACGACGCGCCCCATCAGCGGGTCGACCCAGTCGGGCAACTGGGCGCCGAGCAGGAGCGCCGCGCTGCCCAGGATTCCGACTACCAGGGCGTGCCCCAGGGCGTACAGGGTGCCAAGGATCACGGGCTGGCGCTCCAACTGGAGCAGTCGCCTGGTCGTGGCCGGCGCCAGCAGCGAGGGCGGCTCGTGCGGCTCGTGGGCGTCTTGCTCGTGCGCCGACGATTCCTCGGCGCCGCCGTGCTCGTGCTCATGTCCTGCCGACAGCTCGTGCTCGGCGGCGTGCTCGTGCTCGGCGGCCTGGGCGGCACCGGTCGTGCTCGTGATGTCCGTGATCGCTGCGAGGTGGTCCCAGTCGAACCCGTGCCGCAACCCCAGGACAAACGCGGTGATGAGAAGGGCGATTACTCCGCCAGCGGCTTCGGGCACGCGCGGATTATTGCGTTACGGATGATCCAGCGCCCCTATTGCACGTAACCTCTGTTGATGGGTAGTCGTTTGACGTGGGCCGCATGCGGCATGGCTGCGGCCGCAGTCGCCGTCGGGGTTGGCGAGATCGTCTCGGGGCTGCTCGGCGGCGGCTCGATCATCGCCGCGGTAGGCTCGCTCGTAATCTCGCTTCAGCCGCCCGGGGCGAAGGACCTCATGGTTGCCCTGTTCGGCGAGAACGACAAGCTTGCGCTCGAGGTCGGCACGGCGATCGGTGGCATCCTCGTCGGCGGCCTCATCGGTCTCATCGCGCGACGTGACCTGCGTTTTGGAATCGGCGGCTTCGTCGTTTTCGGCCTGATCGCGTTTGCCCTCCTGCAACGCGATCCGCTTGCCACGGCGTTTGTGTCGGTGGTCAGTGCGGCGTCCGCCGTTCTGGGCGGCATCGCGATGCTGCGCTGGCTCTCTGCGTCGCTCGTGCCCGGCCTACAGATGGCCGGAACCGCTCCTGCGTCGCGATCGGTCGAGATGGGCCGAAGAGGCTTCCTTGCTTTGGCTGGCGCGTTCGTGGCCGTAGGTGGCGTGCTGGCGGTCGTCGGCCGCTACCTGAGCTCGCAGGTACCAGTTGCGGGACCTGGAGTGGTCATTCCCACTCCTGCCGGGACCGACTTTGCGCTCGATGGGCTGACGCCGATCGTGGTGCCCAACGACGTCTTCTACCGCATCGACACGCTGCTCACCACGCCACGAGTGGATGCCGAAACGTGGAACCTGCGCATCCACGGGATGGTCGATCGTGAGGTGACCCTGAACTACGCAGACCTCCAGCAGATGGCGATGGTCGAGCAGTTCGTGACCATCGCCTGCGTCTCCAACGAAGTCGGCGGGCGGCTCGTGGGCAATGCCCTGTGGAAGGGTGTCAAGTTGACGTCCGTGCTGGACTCGGCAGGCGTCAAGCCCGAGGCGACACAGGTTGTCGGCCGCTCATTCGATGGCTGGACATCCGGCTTCCCGACGGCCCATCTCGCGGGCGCGGGCGAGGACGCCCTCATCGCCCTGTCCATGAACCGCGAGCCGCTTCCGGCCGCTCACGGATTCCCGGCGCGGCTGATCGTGCCCGGCCTGTTCGGGTACGTGTCGGCCACGAAGTGGATCACGGAGATCGAGCTGACGACGCTCGAAGCGTTCGACGCGTATTGGGTGCCTCTCGGCTGGTCCAAGCTCGGCCCGATCCTCACCCAGTCGCGCATCGATCTTCCGCGCAGGAGCGGCCACGTCCCATTGGGCGCGGTCCAGGTCGCCGGGGTTGCGTGGGCGCCGACGCGCGGCATCAGCAAGGTTGAGGTTCGCCTCGACTCTGCAGATTGGGTGGAGGCCGAGCTGTCGGTCCCCCTGTCGAGCGCGGCGTGGGTCCAGTGGCGCACAACGCTCGATGTCACGGGTGGACCGCACGCCCTGATGGTGCGAGCCACGGACGGGACGGGCGAGACGCAGTCTCCCGGCCCAACCCCTGTGGCACCGGACGGCGCCCGCGGCTACCACACGGTCAGTTTCGTCGCGGACTAGCAGGTCCGCTGGCCGACTCTGGGCGCAAGCCCACAACATTTCACTGCAAGTGAACATGTGGTGGCGAAATCGGGTGTTTCCGGCTCGAAAGACCCGTCCAGACCGACACCTTTTCACTTCAAGCGAAATATCGGCTCTCTCGCTGGCTCGGAAGGCTCCGAAACCGACGAATCGGTGGCTAGGTGTTCACTTCAAATGAAATCCTGTCACCCAAGACCCGGAATGTGGCGCAAGTGAACCGATCGACCACTCGGCGCATCTGAGATGTAGACAGATATCGGAGGACGGATGGACGGCGCGCTCATCGAGCGGGCTCGAAAGGGTGACGCCGACGCCTTCGATGAGCTCGCGGGCCGGAGGATCGACTCGGTGTATCGGACAGCGCTCGGCATTCTCGGCAACCCTGCCGACGCACGTGACGCAACCCAAGAAGCACTGATTTCAGCCTGGCGGTCGCTTGGCTCGCTGCGCGATGTCGAGCGGTTCGATGCGTGGCTATACCGCATCACGCTCAACGCCGCGCGCATGATGGCCCGGAAGCGGCGTGGAGTCCGCGAGATCCGACTGACAGATGAGGCAGACACCTCTGGCGGAACCCCGGCCGGAATGGGTGCCGCCGACTTCGATCGCGCGTTCGAAACGCTGACGGTCGACCAGCGCGCGCTGCTTCTCGACCACCACCTCGATGGCTTGTCGCTGCGGGAGATCGCCGTGCGTATGGCAATCCCAGAGGGAACGGTCAAGTCCCGGCTGTTCGCCGCGCGGCAGGTCCTCGACCGCGCTCTGCGCGAGGTCGACCGGTGAACCCACTCGACGACGCGGATCTCCACGATCTCCTGGAGCGCCGCGTCCGATCGAACTCGTTGGGGCGTGAAGAACGTGACCAAATAATGGGAGCAGTGGCGACGGCAAGAAGCGCGCCGCGGCGTGCCAACGCGTGGACCCTCAGCGGACGGTGGGTGGGCCTGGCAGCGGCCGCGTTCAGCTTGATCCTGGTGGTCGCGGTAGTGCTGAGGCCGCCAGCCGATCAGGGACCGCCCTCATCGGTTCCACCTGGGTCATCCGCCGCCGCAAGCGCGCCGTCCGCCAGCGTCGGGCCAACCGAGCAGCCAATCGCTGCGCCGCGTGTACTCAGCGCGCAGGAACTGTCGGACATGGTCGGCGCCGAACGAGAAGGAGACGTCGTACTCGCCCAAGCACGAATCGTCGAGCTGATAACCGAGCCTAAGCGTTGCCCCCCGCCAGACCCATGCCGCGACGCGGCAATGCTGGCGGACGTATCAGGCAGCAGCAGTGTCGCCGTCGGGTGGCGTCCGGCTCCCGAAGGGACGGGAACGCGCGTTGAAGACGAGAACGGCGTGCGATGGCTCACGCGTGTCGGCGTTCCGACGAACTCGAGTCTGTTCGCATTCAGGATCCTGACCGACGCCGTCGAGTACCTCGGGCCGGTCGTCGAGACGGCCGATGGTGAAACTGGCTGGAACGTCAGTGACGTTAAGGCGGGAGAGCACCCCGACCTCGCAGGCGATCTCTACGCCGTCGACGGCTGGCTGGTTCAGACCCCACCTGTTCCTTGCCCCCCGCCGAATAACTCCGGCCCGGACACGACCATGGCCTACTGGTGCGGCGGGTCTTTCATCACGAGCGCTCGCGTCGAAACGTATTCGCCTGAGCACGGGGTCCTGCTGGATCCAGGAGGACTCCACGTACAGGGGAGCGCCTACGAAGAGTTCGCACCGACTCCAGTCACGGACGCCCAACGCGGCGGCGAGCCACGACTCGGAACGTATCTCGTCAGATCTGCCGGTTGCCACCCTGTGACGGCGGGCGACTGTCCGGTCTGGTCGATGGTCGGAAGGCTGGATGACTTCACGCCGCCCGGACAACCGTCACCGCCGCCAGCCAACGCCACGCCCGCCCCACCGATCGCCGACCTGCGTTGGTCTGTTGAGCCATTTCTGCCCGAGATTGGTGCCCAACCGGGTGCGATTGCCGAGGTTGGTGGCCGACTGATAATCACAGGTAGAGATGAGGACGGCCCAGCCGCCTGGTACTCCGACGACGACGGCGCGACCTGGAGCCGCGCGTCTATCCGCGATGACGGTGATCGACGGCGCAGGGCGTTGGGTAGCGTCGCGGGCACCAGCGACCTTCTCCTCTCGCTGGGCTGGGTCTATTTGGGCGGCGGCAACGACGCCGACAGAAGATCGGTTTTGTGGGCATCGACCGACATGGGCGCAACTTGGGAGCAAATCCAGGGTGACAGCGTGCCGCCGCGCATTCACGACCTGATTGCGGGCGGGCCCGGATTCGTGGCTGTCGGAAACGCCAACCCGTCCAACTCTGGCCTGCCGGATCTTGAACCCCCGCACTCAGCGGTCTGGTTATCCACGAACGGGCAAGACTGGGAACAACTCCCCGACGAGGAATCGTTTCAGCTATCGCGGATAGAGGCCATTGCGGAACTAGGCGGCCAGCTCGTGGCGGTCGGCTCGCACGGTGTCGACGAGGAAGTCCGGCCCGCGGTCTGGACGTCGTCGGACGGGCGCACCTGGAGCCGCATCGACATCTCCGCCTCATTTGGCGCCGTGGACGCGATAGCCGCGGGGCCCAACGGATTCGTCGCCGTGGGGATCTCGGGCACGGGAGGATGGAGCGCTGCGGCTTGGCTCTCGCCCGATGGCACGACCTGGACGCCGCAACTCCTCGACGAGACGGCGGGCACGACAGCTGGAGTTGTGGCTGTGAACCAGGCCGGCTTCGTCGCCATTGGCCGCTCCACGCAAACCACCGAAATCTATGGGTCGGCGTGGTTCGTGCCGATCGGGGGCGCACCCTCGCCGCAAACCATTAACGCCGCCGTACACGATCTCGTGGCGACGGGCGGCGGATTCGCTGGCGTGGGCAGGTTCTGCGGGCCGACTGCCGATTGTCCGGACATCAGCATGCTGGTTATCGGTCGTCCGGTGGGCGCCGCTGGGCCAGAACCGTCGCCCTCGGTGACCACACATCTCGTCGGAACGCTGCACGGAGATGCGGATCTGGAGGTCGGCTGTGCCTGGCTAACGGACGCGACTGGCAAGCAATGGGAGGTCCTATGGCCGGCGGGCTACCGGATCGGATTCCCCGCTGGCCGCGATCCAGTCCTGACCGGGCCCGACGGCGACATCGTGGCTCGCGCGGGCGACATCGTTGCCCTCATGGGCGGGCCACCATCCGGACTCGGAAGTCACTGCATGGTCGGACAGCTGTTCGAGGCGACTGCAGTCGTCGACGTGCAGGCAACCACGACCTGACGGGGCGCCCGGGCCGGCGGGCTGGGGCCAGGTCTACGGAACGATGGTGTTGCTGGTCGCTCCGTCGGCTGCGTTGTAGACGTCCTGTGTGTTCGAGTTGAACTTCGGGCCGTACATGTTCCTGATGCCCGAGTAGCCGTAGGAGTTCAGCGACCCGAGCGACCCGACACCGGTCGATTCGTTGAAGTTGGCGAACCAACCGCCTCCCGAAGAACCGCCAGTCATGTTGCAGCGGAGACCCCACGTGTCGTTGTCGTTGTAGATGTCCGAGATGATGTTGCCGGCGCAGTAGGTCAAAGTGTTGCCCTTGTACTTACCTGCCGCCGGGTAGCCGAAGGCGTACATCCTGGTGCCCGTCGGGATCGAGCCGATGGGCGAAACCAGGTCGAATGCACCGGCCGTCGTGTCCAGTTGCGCACCGCCTGACTTGCCGCCCGGGCCGACCACGGCAAAGGCGAAGTCGTGCACGGTGGCCTGGCTGTTGAAGCCGCCGGCGGTCGCGTATCCCTCGTGGACGACGAGCGCGGCCGCTGTCCAGCACCCGTGGGCCGTGGCCGTGCAGTCACGCGTGGGTGCGCTGCCCCAGGCCGGGATGAACATCCAGTTCGTGGCGAAGGCCTCATTCGTCTCGTCGTATGCGCAGTGGCCCGCCGTCAGGACGAGAGAGAAGTCCGATCGGTGATCGGTTGCGACAGATCCTGAGCACTGCCAGTTCCCGCCGTCCATCGAGAAGAACACCTTGCCCACGGCGGTGGCGACCCGGCCACCCTTGGTCCACGTCGCCCCGGTCACGGCCAACCCGCCGCCGCCTGGCTTGCCGGCCTTGCCGGCCGCTGGCTGTAAGCCCTGCCTGGTCTGCACGAAGTCGCGCGGGGTCGCGGCCGCTTGTCGCCCCGTCGTCCAGTAGCGCGTTATGCGCTGGTGCTCAGCCCGAGCCGCAGCCGATTGCGACGAGCCGACGGCCAGTGCCGGCGTGGCGCTGAGCGCAAATAGAACCAGCGCCACCAGCGCCGGACGAGACATACGCATCAGGTTCCCTCCCATCGCACGACCGACCACACCCCTGGCCACAAGTCTGCGGCATCAAGCATCGGCACTGATGCCCCGCCAGTCAACCCACCACCTGATCATCCAGGGGCGACCGGCGAGGAGGATCCCGTCAAGAAAGCGTTGCGTTCACGCCTCGCGCCTCCGCGCGCCCTGCGCGGCGGCGATCTGCGAGCGCATGAAGTAGACGATCTCATCACGCCGCTCTGGCGTGCCGAACGCGGAGACCGGGATCCAGGCGTAGGGCGACCGGTCGCGCATCAGCAGTACGACCTTGTCGCTCCCCCGCACCTCGGTGAGTCCGCTCCATTCGACGTGCGCGGATGACTGTTCGTTGGTGAACCTGAATCCGGTCGCATCGATCTCGGCCTTGGCGGATGTCCCGAGGATGCTCCGCGCGATGCGGCCGATTCGCCACTTGAGGATGAGGGGCGTCTGGGTCAGCGCCAGCGAGAACAGTCCAACGACCGCAACCATGATGGCGATCACGAGGTCCGCTCCGATTGCGACCAGCACCAGTGCGATCCCCAGCTCGAAAAGGCCCGCCCCTCCGATCAGCAGGTACTGCCGCCGCTGGAACAGCCGGGATGCTTCCGCGATGCCGTCCGCGGTCATCTCGAACTCGATTTCGTAACGCCGATCGGGTGTCACAGGCGACCTGCACTGATGATGCGTTGAAGGAACCGCTGCGTTCGTTGCTCGCGCGGCGAGGAGAGGATGACAGATGGCGGTCCCTCCTCCAGGATCCGACCTTCGTCGAGGAAGCAGATCCGGTCGGCCACGTCGCGCGCGAAGCCCATCTCGTGCGTTGCTATGACCAGCGTCATGCCCTCCGCCGCGAGCTCGCGGATCACGTCGAGCACCTCCGCAACCAACTCGGGGTCCAGGGCCGCGGTGATCTCGTCCAGGAGTAGCAGGTCGGGCTTCATGGCCAGCGCCCGGACGATCGCAGCGCGCTGCTGCTGGCCGCCCGATAGTCGGTCGGGATATTCGTTCCGCTTGTCTGCCAGCCCGAACCGGGTCAGCAGCTCCATGGCGCGCGCATCCGCGTCAGCCTGCGAGAGCCGTAGGACCTTGCGCGGAGCCAGGGTCACATTGCGCATCACGGTCATGTGCGGGAACAGGTTGAATGCCTGGAACACGATCCCGATTCGGCGCCGAACGCGATCGACGTGGACGCCGCGACCCGTGATCTCCTCCCCCTCGATCCAGATCCGCCCGGCGTCGAACTCCTCGAGCAGGTTGATGCATCGCAGCAAGGTCGACTTGCCGGAGCCGGACGTGCCGATGAGGCAGACGACTTCATGCTCAGCGACGGTCAGGTCGATGCCGCGCAGCACCTCAAGCCGGTCGTACGACTTATGCAGGCCTTCGATCCGCAGGGCCGCGTGCGCGGCGGCCGACTGAGAGGCGGTCATCTGGCGACTCCTGCCAGCTGCCGGCGTCTATCGCGCGCCGCGAGCCAGTCGACAAACCGGGCCATTGGGATGGTCAGCAACAGGAACAGCAGCCCGCACACCAGATACGGGGTGAAGTTGAACGAGCCGCCGGCCTCGATCTGCGTCCGCCGGAAGACCTCGATCACTCCAATGAAGGACACCAGCGCGGTGTCCTTCTGGAGCCCGATGAAGTCGTTCAGCAACGGAGGGACAACGCGGCGCACGGCCTGCGGCAGGACGACGTAACGCAGACCCTGACCGCGCGATAGCCCGAGCGATCGCGCAGCTGCCTCCTGTGATGGATGAACGGCCTCGATGCCGGCGCGGTAGACCTCGGCGACATAGGCCGACCAGACGAGCACGAGCCCAACCAACCCCCACACGAACGGGTCGGTCGTTACGCCGGGCAGCCGCAAGCCCGGAATTCCAAAGCCCAGCAGATACACGACGAGGATGCTGGGCACGCCTCGGAACAGGTCGATGTAGACGACGCTGATCAGCCGAAAGGGAAAGAAGACCGCTCCGGGCAGACTGCGCATGACCGCCAGGCCAAGCGCGAGGATCAGTATCAGGATCTCGCCGACGACGAAGAGTTGGATGTTCTTGAGTAGCGCGGCCGCGATCCGCGGGAGCGACCTGGTGAACTGCTCGGCGCTGAAGAAGCTCTCCTGGACACGCGGCCAGCCGGGCGAATTGACCACGACGTACGCGATCCCGCCGAAAACGAGGACCGTGCTCGCGATTGCGACCAACACGCCGCTGGGGCGGAGGCGACCGAGCAGCCGCGATCTGCGGCTGCCCAGTAGTTCGGGCGGGGTCGTAGGCGCGACCCCGCTCATTTGATTACCTGACTAACAGCGGCTCGCGCCGAGATCGACTACTCGAGGAACGAAATCTCCTCGCCCGTGTTGATCCACTCGTCGAGGATCTGGTCGTGCGTGCCGTCTGCCTTGATCGCAGCGATCGCCTGGTTGACGCACGCGGTCAACGGGCTGTCGAGCCCGAGTACGGCGCCGACGTGGTCAGGCTCGGCCGGCGGCCCGAACTGCCCGACGATCGTGCCCTCTGGCTCCTCGGTATCGAAATCCTCGAGCTGGGCATCGCGCATGAAGAAGGCGGTGCTCAGGTCGACGACGATGCCGTCCACCGTGTCGCCCTGCAAAGCGGCCAGCGCCGCGGAGTTGTCGGGGAAGACCGACGGCTCAACGGTTGGCTGGATCGACGTCTCGAGGAAGGTGAAGCTGGTCGTGTTGGCAGCAGCACCCAGTCGGAAAGACTTGAGCTCCTCGATTGAGGTAGCCGCCGTGATCGCATTGGGCGTCAAGGCCAGGATCGATTGGTTCGAGTCGAAGTAGGAATCTGTGAAGTCGACGGCCTGCGCGCGATCATCGGTGATCGCGATCTGGGCCATGTGGAAGTCGAATGCCTTCTCGCCCGGCGCAAACGCCTGCTCGAAGACCGCGTTCGGGATCCAGTCGACCTGGTCGGCAGAGAAGCCCATGGCCTCCGCGATTGCGTAGGCGACGGCGCCTTCGAAGCCCTCCATCGAGTAGGGCTCGGCACTGAAGTCGGCCTCGGTCCAGGCGGAACCTGCCTCCGGCTCGTTCGCGTACTGCTCGGCGGCATCGCCGCCCCACCATGGTGGGAACGCTGGGATGTCCGTGCTCAGCGTGAGGCGGCCTGGGTTCTTGACGGCCAGGTTCTCAGTGGCGCACGCGTCCGGTGTCGGCGCGGGTGTGGCGGCGACTGGTGTGGCGGTTGGCGGAGCAGGCGTGGCGCCGGGTGCCGCACAGGCGGCCAGAATCAGGGCGATGGCAAGAAGCGCAAAGGGACGGCTAAGGCTCACAGTCGGGTCCTCCTCGGGTGTGTGCGCCCGAGGATAGCGCGCCGGGTCAGAGGCCGGCTTTCTCGGATCCGTGGACCACGGACATGATCATTGTCACGATCCCGATGAGGACGAGTCCGAGTAGGGCCCATGGGAACGTGCCGGTAGCGCCCGCGGGCACCGGCGCCGTGATGATCACGCCAATACCGGTGGCGACGAGGATCAGGCCCCACCCGGCGACAATCCATTTCGGCAGGCGCGGCAGGAACACCCAGGTCAGGACCAGGCCGAGCTGTAACGCGCCGGCCAGCCACAGGACGACGACGTCAACCTGCCGTCGGTTCGCCTCGACCATCGCCAATGCGGCGAACGTCGTCAAGGCCGCGGCGCTCAGCCCCGTGACGGCCAGCGCGAACCGGTCGCGGATCGGCATCAAACCTCCTTGAACTGTTCGAATGGCTGCCGGCAGTCTGCGCAGTGATAGATCGCGCGGCACAACGTTGGCCCGAAAGCGTTTTCGAGCGTCGTGTTACGCGAGCCGCAGTATGGGCATTCCGCGACCGGCAGAACAGGCAGTACCGACAGAACCGACGTCCGCCTCTGCGGGGCGGCGGGCGGCGCGAAGCCACTTTCGCGCAGGACGCGCCGTCCCTCGGGCGTGATCCGCTCAGAGGTCCACGGCTCGGCGAAGCTGACCTCCACGGTCACATCGTCCGCGAACTCGCTCAGCCGCTCTTCGACGGCGGCGCGCATGACCTCGACCGCGGGACAACCGATGAACGTGGGCAGCAACTGGACGCGAACCCTCCCCTCCTCGGTCTCGACCGTGCGCACCACGCCCAGGTCGACAACCGAGATCGTGGGGATCTCCGGATCGTGGACATCGTGCAGGGCCGCCCATACGGCCGACTCCAGTGGTCGTGTTGCGATCGTCGGAGCCGTCTCCTTCGCAGTCGGCCTCCGGCCGCTGCTGCGCGCGAATCGCCCGGCTCCCGGCGTAACCGCCGGGTTCCGGCCGTCGCTTGCTACCACTGGACGCCTTCCTCCAGCCGGGCGACGGACGTGAACTCTCCCCACAGCCAGCGAAACGAGTCAGACGGATTCGAATGGTCCCGACCATCAGCGGACGGCCGATCATCCGGCATGGCAGGCAGGCGGAGCTCCTTCAAGAGGCCACCGATGGCCGACCGCCAGCGGTCACTGAGCTCCGCCATCGGCGCAGACAGAAGCCCGGCGTCGATAAGTCGCTCCTCATCGGGGAGTGGTGTGAAGACCGTGGAGGCATCCGGTGCGAGGGTCGCCAGCGCAGTTTCCAGACGCTGTCGCGGCTCGCCATCATGCGCGGCAAGGCGGCGCATCCACGCGTCCATGTGCATCAGGTGATAGCGCTCCTCGCGTATGACCTTGCCCACGACCTGTGCCAGCGGCTCGAACGATGAGTCGGCCAGCGCTGCTAGTCGCACCGAGTCCGCCGTGTCGTAGAGCCAGCGGCGCGCGATCGAGAACGCCCAGTCCCTGCGCGGGTGATCAAGCAGTCGGGCGTGCCGAAACTCTTCGGGTTCGCGATGGAAGGCGAGGCGATCAGCTCCATCGCCAGTCAACTGAGCGATCATCTCGTACCAGACCCGTGCGTGACCAATCTCGTCCTGGGCCAGCGAGCTGAACGCCACGTCCTCTTCGAGGAGTGGCGCGATGCCGGTCCACTCCGAGTCCCAGAAGCCAAGAACGAACTCGTCGTCGGCCATCGTCAGCAGCAGGCCCACCAGGGCGTCGCGTGCCTCTGGCTTGAGGGTGCGCCGGTCGAAGGTCGGGACGTCCGGCTGGATCAGTTGCCTGGTAGGGAGTCGGGCTTCCTCGGTCGTCATTTCTTGTCGGTGGTCTTCTCGGCCGCGGCGCGCTTCTTGGCAACGTCGAGCTTGTCGCGCATCACGTAGCCGCCGGGCTTCTTGAACGTGCGATCGAGCGGCGGCTGGAGCAGGTCCGGATCGGACAGGTCCGTGATCCCGGTGCGCGGCACTACCCACAGCCGGACGCTCTCCTGCCGGCGGCTGTAGAACTCGCGGGCGTAGTGGGTGGCCAGCTCGATATCGGGCGCCGTCACGTTGCCGGCGTGGCGCATAGGGTCGCCGTCCTTCTCCTGGCGAAAGACCTCGAACACGTCCAAACGTGCGCCGTCGCCCAGTTTGCCGGCGTCCTCGAGTCGCCCTTCAGACGGCGCAGGCTGCTCGGCAGGCGCGGGCGGTGAGGGCTGACCCAGCGGCCCGGTCTGCTCGCGACTCATCGGCGACTTTCCACTGACAGTGAACAGTTGGCCGCGCCGAGGGGTGTTGGTGCCTCACCGGCTCGCTCGATCATGCACGGCAACCGACTCACGGGCGTTGGGGCGAGCTGATTCTCTCGGCCATCAGAGCCGCGGCGTGTCCGTGAAAGCCCCGCGTGTTCACTGACAGTGAATTCGTGCATGGCGGACCGGCGTCAGGCGGCTGCTGCGGGGGCGGACAGGATCGTCTGGCGCACCCACGCGGTGTCGTCGTGGTTCATGCGCCGGAAGTCGAGCCGCTCCTGGCTCTTCGGTCCGTGGTTGGTGACGACGGTGCGCAGCTCCTGCCAGTCGGGCTCCGAGTAGCGCCATTCGCCGGTTGCCTCGTCGAGCTTCAGGTCGGTGTCGGGCGGGAATAGGCCGATCTCCCACAGCCGCGGCACGTAAGTCGATAGGAACTCCTGGCGCAGCTGCTCGCCGGTCTTCTCCTTGATACGCCAGTAGAGGTCGCGGTCTTTGGCCGGATCCGTACGTGGCCCATGCATCTGCATCAGCGGTCCCCACCAGCGATCGAGCGCCTCCTGGACCATGTCGCGCTGCATCTGGCTGCCGTTCATCATCGTCA